>JBILAR010000009.1:0-50650 GCA_044354115.1 Pseudomonas sp.
TTCGTGTTTAAGATCCAAGCCAACATGGACCCGAAACACCGCGACCGGATTGCCTTTATGCGCATCTGCTCGGGCAAGTACGAGCAAGGCATGAAGATGCGCCATGTGCGCCTGGGCAAAGACATCCGCATCGGTGATGCCCTGACCTTCTTCTCCAGCGAGCGCGAGATGCTGGTCGAGGCTTATGCCGGTGACATCATCGGCCTGCACAACCACGGCACCATCCAGATCGGTGACACCTTCACCGAAGGCGAATCGCTGGGCTTCACCGGCATCCCGCACTTCGCCCCGGAGTTGTTCCGCCGTGTGCGCCTGCGCGACCCGCTGAAATCCAAGCAACTGCGCCAAGGCTTGCAGCAGTTGGCCGAAGAAGGCGCGACCCAGGTGTTCTTCCCCGAGCACAGCAACGACATCATCCTCGGCGCGGTCGGCGTGCTGCAGTTTGACGTGGTCGCCAGCCGCCTGAAGGGCGAATACAAGGTCGAGTGCGCCTACGAGCCGATCACCGTTTGGTCAGCGCGCTGGATCGACTGCGCCGACAAGAAGATGCTCGAGAACTTCAAAACCAAGGCAGTGGAAAACCTCGCCATCGACGGCGGCGGTCACCTTACTTATCTCGCACCCACCCGCGTCAACCTCAGCCTGATGGTCGAGCGCTGGCCGGAAATCAACTTCCGCGCTACTCGCGAGCATCATTAAGGCGTGCAGGCTGCAGTCGCCGTGCGACTTGCAGCCAAGCATCCCGCGGTCAACACTGGCCCTATGCGCCTGATCGACACTCACACCCATCTGGACTTCCCCGACTTCTCCAGCGATCGCGGCGCGGTGCTGGCCAACGCCCGCGCCTTGGGGGTCGAGCGGATGGTGCTGCTCGGTGTTGCGCAGACCAACTGGCAACGGCTGTGGGACTTAGTGCTGAGCGAGGACGGGCTGTATGCCGCCTTCGGCCTGCACCCGGTATTTTTAGCCGAGCACCAGCCAGAGCACCTACAGGCATTGCGGGGCTGGCTGGAGCAACTAAGCGGTAATCCCAAGCTGTGCGCGGTGGGCGAGATTGGCCTGGATTACTTTCTGCCCGAGCTTGATCGAGCCCAGCAGCAGGCGTTGTTCTGCGCGCAATTAGCGCTGGCGGCAGAGTTCGAGTTGCCGGCACTGTTGCATGTGCGCCGCAGCCATGCCGATGTCATCGCCAGCCTCAAACACTACCGACTCAAGCGCGGCGGCATCGTCCATGCATTCGCCGGCAGCCTGGAGGAAGCCCGCGAATACTTGAAATTGGGCTTTAAACTCGGCGTAGGCGGCGCAGCTACTTGGCCGCAAGCGCTGCGTTTGCGCAAGGTCATAGCGGCGCTGCCGCTGGAGGCCCTAGTGCTGGAAACCGACAGCCCGGACATGGCCCCGGTCATGCATCCACAACAACGCAATAGCCCGGAATTTTTGCCGGATATTTGCGCCAACCTTGCCGCACTTAAAGGCCTAAGCCCGAGCGAGCTGGCCAGTGCCAGCAGCCAAAACGCCAGCCAACTATTCGGCTGGGCCTGCCCGTAAAAAAGGCCGGAAGCTGTTCACGCTTTTAGGCTGCAGGGCTTGCTCCCGAACTACCCGGACTGCGCAGACTATTCGGACTGAGCAGATGACCCGGAGTCCCGGATTACGCTGCGCTAATCCAGGCTACGAAGCTAACCGAACGTAGGTCGGACGTAGGTTGGACTCAGGAGCGAAGCGAACAGTCCGACGTTAAACACAACGAACAACCCGACGCTGATCGCAACAAACAATCCAACAGTTTCTACAAGCTCATAGAGTATCGGCGTACTGCCTACGGCGAGTACACCCTACCATCGAGCCTACAGCTGCCCGCGCACCCGAAAGGCACCAATCAATTGCTGTAAACGTGCGACATGGCTAGACAGGTCACGGCTAGCTTGCTCGGTTTGGCTGGCGCCCTCGGCGGTGCGCTCGCCGGCCTGGCTGATGGCGACGATATTTTGATCAATATCATGGGCTACCGCCGTTTGTTCTTCAGCGGCCGTGGCAATTTGCTGATTTTGATCGACGATCATGCCGACCGCGCCGAGGATATTCTCCAGCGCCTGCTGCACCTTGGCCGACTGATTAACGCTATCGCCCGCCATTAGATGACTGCCGCTCATGGCCTTCACCGTTGCCGCCACGCCGCCCTGTAACTGCGAGATCATCTGCTCAATCTCGCCCGCTGACTGCTGGGTGCGCTTAGCAAGGTTGCGCACTTCATCGGCCACCACTGCAAAACCACGGCCTTGCTCACCGGCACGCGCGGCTTCAATTGCGGCATTCAGCGCCAGCAAATTGGTTTGCTCGGCAATCCCCTTAATCACTTCAAGTACCTGACTGATTGAGGCGCTGTCGGCGGCCAACTGGTTAATCACCCCAACCGACTGATCAATCTCACTGGCCAGGCGCTGAATACTGCCGACCTGAGCATCGACCAACCCACGCCCATTGACGGTTTCATCATTCACGCTCTGCGCACTGCCCACCGCAGCGGCGGCGCTGCGAGCCACCTCTTGGGCGGTGGCGGACATTTCATTCATGGCCGTGGCCACTTGTTCAATTTGACTGCGCTGACCAGAAACCGCCTGACTGCTCTCACCTGAGATCAGCTCGACCTGATCGGCCTGCCGACCGACTTCACTCACGGTATGGCCGACACGCTCGATCAGGTCATGGATTTTACGCACTGTGTCATTAAAGGCATCGCCTAACTCACCCAATTCATCGCGGCTTTGCACCCGATAGCTAACGGTCATGTCGCCTGCGGCCACCTTACCCATCACCGCGCCGAGGCTTTTTAGCGTGGCCCGGGTAGAAACATAAAAGCCGCCGTACAAATAACCAATCACCAAGAACACCAACACCAAGGCCGCAACCAACAACACCGTTTCAGCACCCTTGCGTTGCAGTCGGGTTGTCAGCTCGGCTTTAAGAAATGCGAGGGTGTCATCATTAACTTGGTAGGTTTTCTCCATTTCGCTGCTGATTTGGGCAAAGAAGTCCTGCCACGGACCAGTCAATGACTCCGCCACAATCAGCTGGTCCTCCAGCACCTTGGCTAAGTCGAGCAAGGTCTGCTGACTGGCCTGAGTGCTACGTCCCAAGGCTTGTTCCACTCCTGGGCTGGCCGCCAGGGTTTCCTTAATGGTTAAGCCGTACTCGGCATACAGCTTTTCCATCACCAGCAAGGTGTCTTCCATCTTCGCACTGGCGCCCGAGTCGAGAAAACCCACACCCATCGAGTAAGCACCAATCGAGCGGCCTGTCGCCAAAACGGCGGTCACTTGCGGCGTAGCGTTAATAATTAAGTCGGCCATCTGGCGTACATCCGACTGAGCGTCTTGGCTCAAGCCAGACTGCGCCGCGATGCTTTTAATCAGCAACTGCACCTTAGCCAGCAACTCCTCACCTTGGCCCTGCTTGCTCAACGGCACCGCTTGCGCGCTCAGTGCGCGCATGGCCACCAGCAATTCATCGCGCCGAGCGGCGAAATCCGCCACCGCCTGTGGGTCATCACTCACCGCTTGCAGGTCGCCCAACTGGCGAATTAAACCCTGTTCAAGTGCCGTGCTACGGGCGTTGGCCTCGGCAGCTTTAGCCTCGCCAAGCATGCGACTGATAACGGTCAAGTCATTCACCGTTTGCAAATCGCGGCGAATGGTCAAACTTTGGCTCAACAACTCGAGACTGCCCAACTCGGTGCTAGTGCGCAGGTATTGCTGATAGGAGTCGCTGACCAATACATAGTTGGTAATGCCCAGCGGAAGGAAGAACAGCACACTAATCAGGCTGAATTTCATACCAAAATTCAGCCGATTCATCAGCGCTATGGCTGGATACAACAGAGTCTTCACAAGACCTCTCCTGTTAACATTATTGTTCTCGGACCGCCGCTAAGTGGCTGGCCATTAAGGCTTGTGCGAGTGAGCGGGCGGGGTAAATACCGACGCAACCAAGCCATTCGCAAACATGGCGACTTATATACCCGATATCGGCCCACGACTCTGTAACTTAAGGTTAAGCATGCATTCAGCGCTGCGTTTTGGCATCGATCTGGGCGGTAGCAAGATCGAAATTATCGCCCTGCAACATGGCCAAACCGTGCTGCGTAAGCGTTGCGCCACGCCGCAAGGTGACTACGCGCAAACCCTCAAGAGCATTTGCAGCTTAGTTCAAGCCAGCGAGCTTGAACTGGGTGCCAGCGCCAGCGTGGGCATCGGCATTCCGGGGGCGCGCTCGCCGAGCACCGGGCTGATTAAAAACGCCAACTCCACCTGCTTGATTGGCCACGACCTGCTCGGCGATCTGCAGCACTTATTACAGCGACCGATTCGCCTGGCCAATGACGCCGACTGCTTTGCCCTCTCCGAGGCCTGTGATGGCGCAGGAGCCGTCGCGAACAGCGTGTTCGGGGTGATTCTCGGCACTGGCGTAGGCGGCGGCATTGTGATTAATGGCCGCTTGCTAAACGGCCCAAACGCCATCGCTGGAGAATGGGGGCATAACCCCTTGCCGTGGCGCAGCGCGGCCGACGGCGCAGTGCAGCGCTGTTATTGCGGCCTAGATGACTGCATCGAAACCTTCTTATCCGGCCCCGGCTGGGCCGCCCGCAGCCAGCTAGGAATGAGCGCCGAGGCCATCGCGCAAGCCGCCGCCAATGCTGACGCCCGCGCTGTACAGGCGTTACACGTGTATGCCGAGCAGTTAGCGCGCAGTTTGGCTGGAGTGATAAACATCATTGACCCCGAGGTGATAGTGCTCGGCGGTGGCCTGTCGAACATCGCCGCGCTCTATGAACTGCTGCCGCCACTACTGGCGCGCTATGTATTTACCGATCAGCTGCGCACCCGCCTGCTGCCCGCCCAACACGGCGACTCCAGCGGTGTACGCGGCGCGGCCTGGCTGTGGCCGTAAACGGCGATTAGAGCAACAAGGTCCACAGCGCAAAGCCGGCATACCAAAGCAAGGCGGCGCGCACCAACAACTGCCAAAGGGCATCCAGACTTTGCAAACCGCTCTCTTCGGCATCCAATTGTGGCGTGTCGGCCGCCGCCCGGCCGGCGCTGGCAATCAACTGCGCGGCGCTAATCTGCCAGTTCAACAGCTCATGCAAGAGCGCGCGGCTTACTGCAATAAAATCGCCGACCAGCGCAAAACTGCTGGCCAGCACCCGCACGGGCAACCAGTCCAAGGCATGCCGTAATTGCTCGGCGCGCTCACGCAACGCCGGCTGTTGGGCGTGCTCGGCGCTCAAGGCGAATAAGCGATAGACCAAAATTGCCAGCGGCCCGAGCAGTGCATACCAGAAGATCACCGCAAAGAAACTCTGATACGCCTGCCACAACAAATAGTCCTGCACCCGCGTGAGCAATTGCTCACGATCATCGGCTTGCACGGCTAAATCGCGTGCCGCCACCAAGTAAGCGGCTTCGGCATCGTCACGCCGCCAGGCATCACGAAACGGCCCCAGCGCAGTTAAAACATCCCCACGGCCCAAGCAAAACATCAGCACCAACAGATGCACCGGCAACGCCAACCAACCGTAGGCCAACGGCTTAAGCAGCAGCAACAACACGCCCAACAGCAGCGTCGGCAGCAACACCAACAACGCCAAACTCAGCCAAGGCGAGGCCTGCAAGCGTGCGCTGGACTCAACCTTACTAAGTTGCCGCAGCCAAAAACCATCTTGTTGCACGCGCTGGCGCACGGCGGAAAATTTCTCCAACCACAGGGCCATTAACAACACTAAAAAACTCATCAATTACTCCTTATGGCTCGATTCCACACTCGGCGAGCCCAACAATCCTGCGCGCAAACGCGCCCAATCAAATGCCGGCCCCGGATCAGTCTTACGCCCCGGTGCTATATCACTATGGCCGCAAATCCGCTCAAGAGTAAGCGCCGGATAAGCCTCCAACAGTTGCCGACTCAAGGCAATCAAGGCCTGATATTGCGCATCGCTAAACGGCAGCTCATCGGTGCCTTCCAGCTCTATCCCTAAGGAAAAATCATTGCAGTTCTCGCGCCCGGCAAAACATGAAACACCGGCATGCCAAGCGCGCTGCAAACATGAGACAAATTGGCTAACGCTGCCGTCACGCTGAATAAAAAAATGCGCCGACACGCGCATGTCAGCAATAGCGGCAAAGTAGGGATGTTCGTCGGCGCGCAGCCCACGGGTAAAAAACTCCTGCACCTTGCCGGTTCCGAACTGGCCGGGCGGCAAGCTGATGTTATGAATCACCAGCAGCGAAATCTCCCCTTCGGGACGCTCATTACAGTTAGCCGACGGGCAATGCTGCACCCCGGCGACCCAACCATTGTTTGTATCCAAACGCATAAAAACTCCTGACTGAAGCATCACTCTAGAGCAGCCCGCGCGCGCGGCCAAGCAACACAAACAACAACGCCCGGCATCAGGCCGGGCGTTACGGGAGTAGCTGGCGGTTCAACAGTCTGCTTTTAACGCTGCATACGCAGTAGTTTTCACGCGGTCTGTTAAGCGCCCTTAAGCCTACGCAAGTTACCTATCACCGACTCCAGCGCCCGATCGAACAGCAATGCATCGTCTAGCAGGCGAATAGCGCTGCGGCGAAACTCAACGGCCAAGCCAGTACGGGTTTTCTCCAGCACCTTCATGCCGGTGCGATTAACAAAAATAAATTTGCCGGATGGTTTGATCACCGCAGCCAACTTGCAGCGCAGCTTGTGCTCTTCGTCTTCCTGAAACTCGACCCAACTGCCGACCCGTAAATTGTCGACCTGAGTAAAGGCCTCATCGTCTTCCGCCAAGCTCACTTCGGGCTGTAGCTCACGCACCTCGCCGGGGACCAGCAAAATAATTTCTTCGATCACCTCAATCATGGCGGCAGGCTCAGCCAAGGCCTCAACTTCGCTCAACTCCGGCAAGTCCAGGGCGGTTAGCGCCTGTTCAACCGCCAACTCCGTTTCGTCGCGCTCGAACACTGGGGTTGCCAACAGTTGGTCGTCCACGCCGAACTCAGGTTCGACCATCACTGGCGCCGGCATCGACCATTTAAAGCGCTGAAAAGCCTGCACGTGCAATGCCTCAAGCTGTGCAAAATATTCGCCGGTGACAAAGGGGTCGACCGCAGCGCTAGCCAAACCTTCACGCAGCCCACGCAACAAGCCCGGCACCAACTCCAGCAAGCGCATGCGCGCCTGCGCGTCCTCATGCACTTCAACGCTCCAAACCAAATCATCCATGGTGCTCAGCGCCAGCTGCCACTCGGCCGACTCAGCGCCATGCTTTAGGCACGCCAGCATCAGCACCTTGCTCCACGCCTCTTGCAGCAAGCGCACCACCACCTCGGGCAAGGTCTTGCCGAGCAAACGCTGATTGAGCGCCTGCTCAACCTGCTGCCGGGCCATTTCTGACTTAGCCCGGCCCTCTTCGGCGTCGCGGGTGCGCTGTTCAAGCAAGTCGCTGCGGCGACGCTCATCGCCGGTAAAGGCGGTGAACTCGGTGAGTAACTCGGAGAAAATCGCCGGATCATCGACAAAGTCGCTCAACAGGCGCTGCACCACTTGCTCGATACGCAAATACAGGGTGTCGCGCTGTTCGTCATCCTGCCCACTCCAGCCCATGGCGGCGGAAGCGATTTCATTCAGCAAACGCCGCGCCGGGTGCGTGCCACGACTGAAGAAGGCTTTATCGAGCACCGCCACCTTGAGCATCGGAATTTGCAAACGAGCGATTAGCGCTTTCAGCGAATCAGGCAGGGTGCGGTCATCGAGAATAAACTCAAACAACATCGACACCAGATTGATCACATCCTCATCAACCTCGCCCACCACCCGTGCCTTACCGCTTTTCGCGCTGGCACGTCCGAGCAGGGTTTCAAGCTGGTTGCGCAAGCCCAAATCATCGGCAGCCACAACGGACGACTCCGGCAAACGCTGTTGCATGTGCGAGAGCAGCCGCAGCAAGTCGTTACTGGAGATAGGCACCGCCCCAGCCGGCAACTCGCGCGCTGGCATGCCCGAGCCGCGCACCTGCGCCAGCAACTCCTGCAAAACGCCGAAGACCTCCTGCATGCCCTCTTCGTTGTAACTGCCCGCTGCGCCCGCAACACCGGCTTCAGCGCCGGCCCCGCCAACACCACGTGGCGCGGCCGGACTGCGATTAGGCGTGCGGCGTGGCGGTGCCGATTGCAGTTCCGGCAGCACGCCGGCGGTAATCAGCAACTGGTTGACCTCGGCATACAACTGATCGAGATCGCTCAGCACGTACTTTTCAAACAACTTAAAGATAATCAGCTTGACCTTAATCTCCACACCCAAGCTGCGGCAGGCATCCAAGAAGCCCGCGCACAGCTCACGCGGGCCTAGCGGATTGCTCTTATCGTCAATTTTTTTACTCACCAACGCATTCAAGCGTGCAGTGATATGGCCCAGCGCCACGCTATCGCGGCCCAGCACCTTAGAGACCATGCCGTCGAGCGCCACGGACTCTTCTAAAGCGTCCTCTTGCACCAACGTCAAGGCGTCGTACGACACCGCATCCAGTTGCACAGGCTTGCCAATTTCATACTGATTAAGCACCGCAAAGGATTCAAAAATCTTCTGCAGAAAGCCACGCTCGATATTTTTGCGCTTTAGCCGCAAATCGCGCATGGCCTCGAAAAAGCTATTTTGCTCAGCGTTGCTAACCGCCCGGTCAGCCATTTCAAATAGCGAATCGTCGGCGTTATCAAACAGCCCCTGCAAGGCTTGCTTGAGCTGTGCTGCAGCTTTGTCACGCACTTGCGTCAATGCCACGGGCAGTCTTCCTACCGGCGAAATGGGCGGCCGTACCGAGACCACTGGGCTCAGGTGCAGCACTTTAGCATCGGTCATTACGAGTCTCCTGCAGGCGGCCCGACTGGGGCTAAACAACCTGCAAAGCTTTACTGAACGTCTTCCGTAACGTCAAAGGCATGGCGCCAGATCTAACTAATAACACCATTATAGGGTTCAGCCTGTGACAACCAAGGCGTTTTAACCTCTATACATGATCCATGTCACAGATGCAGCCCGGCAGCCTCTGAGCGGGTACTCGCGCGCGACCAACGCACCTTAATGGTCTAGCAGAAAGCACCGCAAAGCACACGGCATTCGCTGCATCTAGTCGTCGCAGCCCCTATAATTGACCGATCTTGAATGCGGAGCCCGTCATGCCCAACCTGATTCTTGCTGATCTCGCCGACGAAATTAGCGCCAACGTCGCCAACGCCCTGCGCGAAGACCTAGGCAGCGGCGACATCACCGCACAATTGATCAGTGCCGAGCGCAACGCCACAGCACGCATTATCAGCCGCGATGCGGCGATTATTTGCGGAACCGCCTGGGTAAACGAAGTGTTCCGCCAACTCGACCCGAGTGTGGCCGTGCAATGGCAAGTACAAGACGGCGAGCGCGCCAGCCCCAACCAACTGCTATTCACCCTCGACGGCCCCGCCCGCGCCCTACTCAGCGGCGAACGCAGCGCACTGAATTTTCTGCAAACCCTGTCCGCCGTCGCCACCCGCAGCCAGCATTACGCCGACTTAGTAGAAGGCACTGCGGTCAAACTGCTCGACACCCGCAAGACTCTGCCGGGCCTGCGTTTAGCGCAAAAATACGCGGTCACCTGCGGTGGCTGCCACAACCACCGCATCGGCCTGTATGACGCTTTTCTAATCAAAGAAAACCACATCGCCGCGTGCGGCGGCATCGCCCAAGCCATCCAAACCGCGCACCAGATCGCCCCCGGCAAACCGGTGGAAGTCGAAGTGGAAAGCTTGTTCGAGCTGGAACAGGCGCTAGCCGCCGGCGCCGACATCATCATGCTCGATGAGCTGTCGCTGGATGACATGCGCCAAGCCGTAACCCTCACCGCCGGCCGCGCCAAACTCGAAGCCTCCGGCGGCATCAACGACAGCACCCTGCGCAACGTGGCTGAAACGGGAGTGGACTACATATCCCTAGGCACCTTGACCAAAGATATCAAGGCAGTTGATTTGTCGATGCGCTTGAGCCTTTAAAGGACAGCTTGTCCTTTAAAGGCTAACTCACAATCTCGCAGCGGCATGCGCGACACACCGGAGACCACGCTATGAACCGCGACGCCATCGTGCAAACCCTACAAGCCCGAGTACCGCAACTGCTGGCCATCTACGCCTTTGGCAGCCATATTCAAGGCACAGCAACGGCGCAAAGTGATCTTGACTTGGCTGTATTGGTGGCGGGTTATGCCGAGCTACTCACCTTGTAGGCACTGGCGAGCGACCTAGAGGATATTGTCGGCTGCCCGGTTGATCTACTCGACCTGCGCGCGGCGTCAACGGTTATGCAATATCAAATTCTCAGCACCGGTCTGCGCTGGCGGGCCAAAGATACTCAAGCTGCACTCCTCGAGGCCGCCATGCTGAGCGAAAAAACCGCGCTCGACACCGCCCGTGCCGGACTGCTGAGCGACATTCAAAAAGAAGGGAAAATCTATGCTCGATGATGTGCTAATCAACAAAGCCGCCACCATCGAGCGCTGCGTCGCTAGGGCGCGCGAAGATTACGTCCGTGACCCAGCCACTTTCGCCACTGACTTCACCCGTCAGGACGCCGCCATCCTCAACATCCAGCGCGCCTGCGAGGCAGCACTCGACATGGGCCAACACCTAATTCGCCGTGAACGCCTAGGCGTGCCGCAAAGTGCGCGCGATGTCTTTAGTCTACTGGCGCAAGCACAACGAATTGACCAGGCACTGGCCGATAACCTCAAGCGCATGGTCGGCTTCCGCAATATCGCCGCGCATGACTATCAGGCCCTGCAACTGCCAATCATGGTGGCCATTATCGAAAAACATCTTGAAGAGTTTTTGCAGTACAGCCAGACGCTGTTACTGCACGATGCCGCGCAAGCGTAGGATGGATGAATCGCGCGGCGGCGTAATCCATCACTCACATACCACCAAACAAACGGCGAGCGGGTCGAGGTAAACGACGGAAGCGCCTACGGCGATTCCATCCTACGAATCCGTCATATCTCGATTCAGCCGTAGGATGGATTAGCCGCGCAGCGGCGTAATCCGTCACCTCGCTATTACCCGTACCACATGCGCCTCACGCATCCCCAGCAACGTTAAAATCGGTGCATCCAGCCCAATCCTCGGGATACACCCCAAGCCGCACACCCCGATGAAAGCTCGAATAAGGCCAGTCTTGCACTCGCCCAACCAAACCATGTTTGAGTGGATTGATATGCACGTAATCAACATGCCGACGAAAATCCTCATCGTCACGGATCAAATGCTCCCAATAGCGCCGCTGCCAAATACCACGCTCACCGCGTAACAAGCGCAGCCTTGAGCGATATTCGTCTGACGGCAAGGCACGGCAAAAGAAGGTTTTGATCAGGCGCCAGCGCATGGGATAAGCCGCATCGCCCGGCGGCAGCGTCCAGACGCAGTGCATATGTTCCGGCAGCACCACCCAGGCATCAATCACGAAGGGATGTAAACGATGCACCCGCCGTACCGCGTCGCGCAGCAGGTCGATATGCTTTACCAGCAAATCGTTGTCACGCCGCTGCAGTAGATTGACGGTAAAAAACCAGCTCGAACCCGGTACATAAGCCCGACGATAATTAGGCATTCCATGCCCCTCCACATCCGCAACAGGGTCAAGCGTAGGATGGATTAGCCGCGCAGCGGCGCAATCCGTCACCACACACCCCAGCAAACAAAACGCCCCGCACAAGGCGGGGCGTTGATTTGCACGGGTCACAGAGCAGCGTGTGGCTCGCGGTAAACGACGGAAGCGCCTACGGCGATTCCATCCTACGAATCCGTCATACCGCGATACGAATCCGTCATACCGCGATTAATGCGCCCAGAGTTAAGCGTAGGATGGATTAGCCGCGCAGCGGCGTAATCCGTCACCACACACCCCAGCAAACAAAACGCCCCACACAAGGCAGGGCGTTGATTTACACGTAGTACGTGACGGCGAACGGTTCGCGGTAAACGGTGCAAGCGCCTTCGGCGATTGCACCCTACGAATCCGTCATACCGCGATGCGGCGATTCCATCATGCGAATCCGACATACCGCGATGCGGAGCATCTTTCGACGCCCCACACGCCAACACCTTGTTAAGGCAGGCTGCAGCTAGCGTTATCGAGACAGGTAACAGTTGCAGATCCCGGAGCTGCAGCATCAACGGTAAAGGCCACGCTAGTATTCGGAATTTGAGTATTGCAAGCGAATTGTGTATGCACCGGCGCACTGGGAATACCACCAGCGAGAAACACCAGCACAGCACCGGAATGCGCCTTAGCCTCGCCCAAGCACGCATTATTGGCAGCGCTTTCGGTGTTATCCAGATATAGGGGCAATGCAACTGCAGCCAAAATACCAATGATGGCTACTACGATCATCAGTTCGATCAGGGTAAACCCTTTCTGAATTTGAGTTTTCATCTATGCATCCTCGCCTAGATAAGGTCATGCGACCCACCAAAGAACGTGTCTGCCGCGCCCTCACGGGCGCAGAATGGACCGGCATAAGGCACCACACCCCACCAAAAAAAACGCCCCACACAAGGCGAGGCGTTGATTTGCGTGCAGCACATAGGGACCTGTGGTTCGCGGTAAACGACGGAAGCGCCTGCGGCGATTCCATCATGCGAATCCGACATACCGCGATGCGGAGCATCTTTCGACGCCCCACACGCCAACACCTAGTTAAGGCAGGGTGCAGCTAGCGTTAGCTAGACAGGTAACAGTTGCAGTTCCCGGAAGTGCAGCTTGAACGGTAAAGGACACGCTAGTATTCGGAATTGTAGTCCGGCAGGCGGATGGTACATGCACCGGCGCAGTTGGAATACCACCAGCGAGAAACACCAGGACAGCACCGGAATGCGCCTTAGCCTCGCCCAAGCACGCATTATTGGCAGCGCTTTCGGTGTAGTCCTGATAAGCAGGCAATGCAATTGCAGCCAAAATACCGATAATCGCTACTACGATCATCAGTTCGATCAGGGTAAAACCTTTCTGAATTTGAGCTTTCATCTAGTGTCTCCTCGACTGGGTAAGGTCGTATGACCTGCAAACAATAATGCAGCCTATATGCCAACTTTCAGAACAGCACGACAATTTCAGCAGAAAGGCCCCCGAATCAGCTTAGACGGGACAATCTCAGCCCTTGCGCATGTAATATTCATAACGATGAGTTCTGTGCGCAGCACAAATAACCACTAACCGACAATTTTCGTCACCCGCCGCCGACCTATTTGGCAGTAGCCTACGCGCTAGGCTATAAGGTATGGATGTATCTCCTGAGCACGTCCCATGAACGACATCGTCAATCTCACTGGCCTAGCCAAACAATTAGTGCTGGCGGAACTGCTGGATGAGAAAAGTGCCCAGCAGGCTCAAACCCAAGCGTTACGCAATAAAATTTCACTGGTCACCTACCTAGTCCAAAACAAACTGGTAAAAAGCCGCGCGATTGCCGAGTTAGCCGCCGAACAGTTTGGCACGGCCTTTTTTGACCTTGGCAGCATCGACAAAGACGGCCAACCGAAAGACCTCGTCAGCGAGAAGCTGATACGCCAACATCGCGCACTGCCCTTATGGCGGCGCGGCAACAAATTGTTTGTGGCCGTGTCGGACCCCACTAACCATCAGGCCGTTACCGATATTCAATTTGCCACTGGCCTCACCACTGAATCCATCTTGGTCGAAGATGACAAACTCGGTGATGCAATCGAAAAGTTCTTCGATCAGGCCGGTAACGGCATGGAGGATCTGGGCGATATCGACCTCGACGGTGTCGACATTCAAGCGGTCGATGATGACAAAACCGATGCTGGCGAGGGCAACGCTGCAGACGATGCGCCCGTCGTGCGCTTTGTTAATAAAATGTTGCTAGATGCGATTAAGGCCGGCGCATCTGACCTGCACTTTGAGCCTTATGAAAAAACCTACCGGGTTCGCTTTCGCACCGACGGCATACTCAGTGAGATTGCCCGCCCGCCGATCCAGCTAGCGCCGCGCATATCTGCGCGCTTAAAAGTGATGGCCAGCCTGGATATCTCCGAACGCCGCAGGCCACAAGATGGCCGGATCAAAATGCGCATTTCCAAGACAAAATCCATCGACTTTCGCGTTAGCAGTTGCCCCACTCTGTGGGGCGAAAAGATCGTGATGCGAATTCTCGACCCCTCCAGCGCCCAGATGGGCATTGATGCGTTAGGTTATGAAGAAGTACAAAAAAACCTATATATGGCTGCGCTCAAGCAGCCGCAAGGCATGATTTTAGTCACTGGCCCCACCGGCTCCGGCAAGACCGTATCGCTGTATACCGGGCTGAATATCCTCAACACGCCCGACGTAAATATCTCCACCGCCGAAGATCCGGTGGAGATCAACCTCGAAGGTATCAACCAAGTTAACGTTAACCCCAAGCAGGGCATGGACTTCACCGCCGCACTAAAGTCCTTCTTGCGCCAAGACCCGGACATCATCATGGTCGGCGAGATTCGCGACCTAGAAACCGCATCGATTGCCATTAAAGCGGCGCAAACCGGGCACATGGTAATGTCCACCCTGCACACCAACAGCGCCGCCGAAACCCTCACGCGCCTGCGCAATATGGGTGTGCCATCCTTTAACATTGCCACCTCGGTTAACCTGATCATCGCCCAACGCTTGGCGCGCAAGCTGTGCAGTTACTGCAAAAAAGAAGTGCAGATCCCCCGCGAGACATTGCTGGAAGAAGGCTTCCCCGAAGACAAAATCGGCAGCTTCAAGATTTTTGGCCCCGTCGGCTGCGAAAACTGCAACGGCGGCTACAAAGGCCGTGTCGGAATATATGAAGTGGTTAAAAACACGCCGGCTCTGCAACGGATTATCATGGAGGAAGGCAACTCCATCGATATTTCTGTGCAGATGCGCAAAGACGGCTTTAATGACTTGCGAACTTCAGCCCTGCTGAAGGCTATGCAAGGCGTGACCAGCCTCGAAGAAGTGAACCGGGTAACCAAGGACTAAACCATGGCCGTTAAAGCAATAAAAACCAGCACATTTAGCTGGGAAGGCACGGATAAAAAAGGCAGTAAAATTAAGGGTGAGTTGAGCGGCCAAAGCCCTGCACTGGTAAAGGCCCAGCTACGCAAGCAAGGCATTAACGCAACAAAAGTACGCAAAAAGTCCATATCAATATTCAGTGCCGGCAAAAAAATAAAACCAATGGACATTGCCATTTTTGCACGGCAAATGGCCACCATGATGAAGGCCGGTGTCCCACTACTACTGTCTTTCGATATCATTATTGAGGGTTTAGTAAACCCCAATATGCGCAAATTGGTTGACGATGTGAAGCAACACGTCGCTGCCGGCAACAGTTTTGCCGCAGCACTGCGCATGCAACCACTGTATTTTGATGATCTTTTCTGCAATCTGGTGGACGCCGGCGAACAAGCCGGCGCGCTAGAAACACTGCTTGACCGGGTAGCCACCTATAAAGAAAAAACAGAAGCACTTAAAGCCAAAATTAAAAAAGCCACGAAATATCCAATGGCGGTTATCGCAGTAGCAACTATAGTAACCTGCATTTTGCTGATAAAGGTTGTCCCTCAATTTAAAAGCGTTTTTAGCAGCTTCGGCGCAGACTTGCCGGCATTTACGCTTTTTGTTGTCGGCCTTTCTGAGGGACTACAAGCAAACTGGTATATTTTCATTGCAGTTACAGTAGCTGTCATTGTTAGCTTCAGTGAAACAAGAAAACGTTCAGAAAAATTTCGTAATTGGCTTGATCGCCTAGCACTAAAAGCGCCGGTTGTAGGTGACATCATTTACAAATCGTCCGTGGCACGCTACGCGCGAACACTGGCAACCACCTTTGCCGCAGGCGTACCACTGGTTGACGCTCTGGATTCTGTTGCAGGAGCCACTGGCAATATTGTATTTAAAAATGCGGTAAACAAAATCAAGCAAGACGTAAGCTCTGGCATGCAGCTTAATTTCTCCATGCGTTCAACTGGCGTTTTCCCATCCATGGCCATTCAAATGACTGCCATCGGCGAGGAATCCGGCGCTCTAGATGGGATGTTAGACAAAGTTGCTGGCTTTTATGAAGATGAAGTTGATAACGCCGTCGATGGACTTGCTAGCTTAATGGAACCAATAATCATGTCGATACTCGGCGTACTCGTTGGCGGCTTAGTTATTGCCATGTACTTGCCGATATTCCAGCTTGGCCAGATCGTCGGCGGATAACCCTTGAACCTACTTAATATCTTGACCAACAACTTATCGGCCTTTGTTTGCGCAACACTACTGCTAAGCCTGCTAATTGGCAGTTTCCTTAATGTGGTTATTTACCGCCTACCAAAGATGCTGCTACACGACTGGCAAGCGCAGGCTCGTGAAGTACTTAATCTACCCACTGAAGCCAGCGGCAAAACCTTTAATCTGATCCTACCCAACTCCAGCTGCCCCCACTGCAGTCACGAGATCAAACCTTGGGAAAATATCCCAATCATCAGCTACCTGTTCTTACGCGGCAAATGCTCAGCCTGCAAAGCGCCCATCAGCCTGCGCTACCCGCTAGTTGAACTGTCGTGCGGCCTGCTTTCGGCTTATATCGCTTGGCATTTTGGTTTTACCTGGCAAACCGGGGCGATGCTGGTGCTGACCTGGGGCTTGCTGGCCATGAGCCTGATCGATGCCGACCACCAGATACTGCCCGACGCCTTGGTATTGCCGCTGCTATGGCTGGGCTTAATCGTCAATCAGTTCGGCCTATTTACCACCCCAGCCGATGCGCTCTGGGGCGCCATCGCCGGCTACCTGAGTCTGTGGTCGGTGTATTGGCTGTTTAAGTTGGTAACCGGCAAGGAAGGCATGGGCTATGGCGATTTCAAACTACTGGCCATGCTCGGCGCCTGGGGCGGCTGGCAGATATTGCCGCTGACCATTTTGCTGTCCTCTTTGGTTGGCGCAGTGCTGGGCGTGATTATGCTGAAACTGCGTAACGCCGAAACCAGCACGCCCATCCCGTTTGGCCCTTACTTGGCGATTGCCGGCTGGATTGCCCTGCTGTGGGGCGAGCAGATCACCGGCACTTACCTGCAGATCGCCGGTTTTAAATGAGCGCAGCTTGGGTTCTGGGTGTAACCGGCGGTATCGGTAGCGGCAAAAGCGCCGCCGCCGAGCAATTTATTGCGCTGGGCGTATATACGGTGGATGCCGACCACGCCGCACGCTGGGTGGTCGAGCCGGATCGCCCGGCGCTGGCGCAAATAGCCGCGCACTTTGGCGCGGAAGTACTGCAGGCGAATGGCCATCTCGATCGCGCTGCCTTGCGCCAGCGAATATTCCAAGAGCCAAATGAACGGCGCTGGCTAGAGGCGCTGCTGCATCCGCTGATCCGCCAAGAAATCATTAGCAACCTAGCCAAGGCCGAATCTGCCTATGCCATTTTAGTCTCGCCGCTACTGGTGGAATCTGGCCAGCACCTGCTAACCCAGCGCGTACTGGTGATCGACACCCCGGAACAACTGCAGCTAGAACGCACCATGCAGCGCGACAATGCCGACGCGCTGCAAGTGCAGGCCATTTTGAAGGCCCAAGCCAGCCGCGCTGAGCGCTTGCGCTACGCCGACGATGTACTGCTCAACGACCGCGATATAAACTGGCTACAGGCCGAAGTTGAACGCCTACACCACTTTTATCTGACCCTGCGCACAGGCCAAGCATGAGCAAAATCAGCATCGTTATCTGCCCCACGTGTGACACACCCGTCGAATGGGGCCCGCAAAGCCCAAGCCGTCCTTTTTGCTCTGAGCGCTGCAAGCTGATCGATCTGGGCGCTTGGGCAGCCGAAGAACACAGCATTCCCGGCGACCCACTAGAAGATGAGCTGTTCAGCAGCGACATGCCGCCGCGCCAGCATTAATCGCCTTTTAGCCCCGCAGCCGCATAGCCATCAGCATCAAGCCGACCAAGCGCTCACGGCCGCATAAAGCCGTAATCGCGGCCGTCATCGATGTTATCCGCCAAGAAGCGCAACTCCTGAGCCAAGTCCGCCACCGCTCGGCCCTGCTTGCTTTGCTCAACCACGGCACTGAGCAAGGCGCGCAAATACAACTGCGGGTCGTGACCCGCCTGCGTAGCCACCTCCAAACTACGCTGCAGCTCTTGCTGCGCCCACGCATGAACCCCCATCAACAGCACTCCTACGCAAATTCGCCCAAGCGTGCTCGCCACAGCGTTGCACAACATGATGCAGATCAACGCGCACGCCCGCATCAGCCGGCTGAATCCAGCACAATCAGCAGGGCAACCTCGCCGCAAGCAACACAACTGCCCAAACAGCATTCATTGCGCTAAAGTGCCGCCCCTTTTCTTGCCAGCAAACCAGCCGCCATGCCCCGCATTTATCTATTCGTAATACTGCTGCTGAACCTTATTGGCGCGCCCATGCTGGCTGCCGCGCCGCGCGCGGACTATGGCAACGTGCGCGTAGATGAGGTCAGCAGCATTTACGATGGCGACACCATCAGAGTCACGATTCACGCCTGGCCAGCCGTTGCGGGGGAGCGCATACCGGTGCGCCTGTATGGCATCGACACGCCCGAGATGAGCGATAAACGCCCGCGCGTATACAAGCTCGCGCGCAGCGCCAAGCAGTTTAGCGTGGCGCAACTGCGCGGTGCTAAACGCATTGAATTACGCCAGATGCGCCGCGACAAATACTTTCGGCTGCTCGCCGAGGTGTGGGTCGACGGCCGTAACCTGAGCGAATTGCTGCTCAAAGCAGGCCTGGCCAAACCCTATTTCGGCGGCAAGAAGGTTAGCTGGTAGGCCTAATGCTAAAACACCTGAGCGCGACTAGACTGCAGGCACAACCCACAGAGATTCGCCATGTCTAGCCGCCTAAATGAACAAGACCAACAAAGGGTCAAGCAGTACCTGAGCGCCCCACAGCATCAAGTCGAACGCCAAGCCTTTAAGCCATGGCGCTTGCTGTTAGTGGTACTCGCAGTGGTGATCGGCCTCGGTCTACTGAGCAGGTTGCTGAGCCATCTGGCGCACTAGATGCTGCACGCAAGAGTTTATAACCGCTAAATTTTAGGCAAAAAAAACCCTGATTTTTCAATCAGGGTTTTAATTTGGTGGGTCGTGTGGGATTCGAACCTACGACCAATTGGTTAAAAGCCAACTGCTCTACCAACTGAGCTAACGACCCAAAAATGGTCGGGGTAAGGGGATTCGAACTCCTGACATCCTGCTCCCAAAGCAGGCGCGCTACCGGACTGCGCTATACCCCGGTGAAAGATTGGCTCCACGACCTGGACTCGAACCAGGGACCCAGTGATTAACAGTCACTTGCTCTACCAACTGAGCTATCGCGGAACTACTTCTTCCATCTCATTCGACGCTTCGCGTTACCGCTTGCCCCGTCTGAGGAGCGCCATTCTATAGATCTGACCTAAACTGTCAACACTCAATTTAAACTTTCCGCATTTCTTTGCAGGCAGGTGGCAGACTGCTATATCTTTAATCAAAGCAAGTTCACAGCAGGACGCGCGGGCCTAAAGCCCTGAGTCAGGAACGTCGATGAGTAACCAGCCGCCCTCTAAAACCCCCAGCACCTTGGCCAGTCGCGGCATCCAACCACGCTTTAGCGAGTTGATGCTGGGCTGCCATAAACTGGCAATGAATCGCCTAGCAGAACACCTGAGTGGCGTTTTCGCGCAAGTCGACGACACCCTGTTTGAATGTGCCGAAAAAGCCGAAAACAACCAGATCCAAACCCTGTTTTTCGACAGTATGCGTGACATTCGCAAACAGCGACCGCAGATCGAGCGCACCTACCATCAGCATATTGCGCAAAATTTCGCCGATCTGATAGACGGCAAGCTAAAAGCCCAGCAAGAACCCGTCGCACTGGACGCCGAGCACTTATCACTGGTGCAGAACGAAGACTACGAAGAGAGCCTGCAAGTTACCAACATGGCCAGCCGGGTTAAGGCGCGCTGCGCGCAATCATTATTTGCTCTCGACCAACGCTTGGCGCTGCTAAACAACGGACAAAAACTCGACGAGGATAACAACCCGTTCGGCCCTCAGGCGATCGCGCAAACCTTTCGCGACGCCTTAGCACCCACGCCATTTCCACTGCGCATCAAGACCATCCTTTATATGCTGTTTGACCAGCATATGATGCAGAACCTCGATAGCCTGTATGAAGCGCTCAACCAGCGCCTTATTGATGCCGGCGTACTGCCAAACCTGAAGTACAGCGCCCAGCGAGCCGCCACCCGCAACCGGCCTACCCCAGCCGAGGAGCCAGCACAACAACCCACAAATGCACCCGACGAGCCGCAAACGGCGCATAGCGGCCACTCAACAGCAAGCGCGGCGCCACTCACCAGCGGCCACGCACAGGTTGCGCCAGCGCCTAGCGGAGCCTCAACGGCGCACTACGCACCAAGCGAGCCTTATCCTGCCGGCCCAAGCGATTTAAATGGTGAGCCACCCAGCGACCCAAGCATGCTATTCAGCGGCTTGGCGACCTTACTTGGCGAACACCGCCAGCGCGACATTGACGCACCTCTATTTGGCGGCACGCGCAGCATTGCCAGCTTCGCGCCACAGGGCGCGACCCGCGTGTACAGCGCCAGCGAACTGCTCGACGCGCTCAATCGCTTGCAGCAACAATCGGCCAACGACCTAAGCCAGCGCATACATAAAGCGCAAGGCGTAGAGGGTCTCAAGGCTGACTTACAGCAACAGCTGGAGAGTTACAGCAACCTGCCGGGCGAACAAAAACTGTCCGATCAAGAAGCCGACGTTATCGACTTGGTCGGCATGCTGTTTGATTTCATCCTCGACGATGAAAATCTGCCCGACAACTGCAAGACCGCCCTTTCACACTTGCACACGCCCTACCTGAAAGTCGCCCTGCAAGATAAAGCCCTATTTACTCAACACCATCACCCCGCGCGGCGACTGCTCAACGCTATGGCGCAAGCCGGCGTGCTGTATGGCGGCGACGGTGATGAACGCGGCCTACTGGCCAAGATGCAATGGGTCGTGGAACGGGTGATTCATGGCTTTGTTGGCGACCTGCAGTTATTTGAGAGCCTGCTGGATGAGTTCAACGAGTACGCGGCCACCCTGCAGCACAAAGTAGAACTGCGTGAACGCCGCGCCGTCGAAGCCGCCAAAGGTCGCGACAAACTATTGGGTGCCCGGCAACTGGCGGTTGAGGTGGTGGCGCAAGCACTGCACGACCGCGAACCACCGGCCATTATCCGCAACTTTCTCGAGCTCACCTGGGCCGACGTACTGGTATTCGTTTTTTTACGCCACGGCGAGCGCAGCCCTGAATGGCAGCGCGCCAGTGAAGTTGCCGAACAATTAGCCTGGAGCGGCACTCCACAAGATGCCGCCGGACGCGAACGCCTGCAAACGCTGCGGGTTGCACTGCTCGAAGACCTTCGCCAAGGTTTAGAGCTGCTGGGCGGCTATCACGACGCCGGCATTCGGCGCTTACTGCAAGACCTCGTAGCTTGCCAACACGCGGTGCAAGCCAAGCAGCCGCAGATTGCCGCCAAACTTAATCCTGCACTCCCCGAAAGCCCGCTGGGCGCCATGCTTGGCGAAGACGCCGCCCTAGCCACCAGCGCACCGCGCTCGTCCACCCTCTCGGCGCGCGCCCAAGTACTAATCAAAGAGCTTGAGAGCATTGAGTTTGGCACCTGGTTTGAGTTTGTGAATGGCGACGAAACCCGCGCACTCAAACTGTCGTGGTACAGCCCGACCACACGCAACTACATGTTCGTCGACCACAGTGGCCAGCGCGTGGCGATCAAGCCACTGACCCTACTGGCCAGCGAAATGGAGCAAGGTTTAGCCCGCATCATCGACCCCGAACGCGCAGCTCCGCTGGTGGATCGCGCCCTCAGTGCCATCTACCGAGTCTTGCAGCGCTTTAGCGGCCGCACGACCGCACACGCTTAAGGAGTGTCAATGGACGATCGTCGTCAGCGCAGCCGCCATCATGCCGAGTTGCAGCTGGAAGTCTTCGACCTAAATAACGGACAAAGTCTCGGTCGCGTGGTCGACCTTACTGCCGACGGCTTTATGCTTTTCAGTGAAACGGCGGTCACTGCCGACTCAGTATGGGATTTACGCTTGGTCTGCGCGCATCCGGTCGATGACATCAGCGAAATCCACCTAGGCGCCGACTGCCTCTGGAGCCGCCCCGGCGCCGACGGCCAGCATTGCTGGAGCGGTTTTCATATTATCGATCTTGCCGACGACCAAGCTGCCGCATTGGCCGTTCTTTTAGAGCACATTTAGTTCAGGCATAAAAAAACCCGCATTGCGGGTTTTTTTATGCCATGAGCAACTCAACTAAACACAATCACCTCATTTTCAACCCGACCCACCACTTGGCTTCCGGGGGCAAACTTGCCGGCCAGAATCAGCTGCGCCAGTGGATTTTCAATCCAGCGCTGAATCGCCCGCTTTAACGGCCGCGCACCGTAAACCGGGTCGTAACCCACGGCAATCAACTTATCCAACGCCTCATCGCTCAGCTGCAAGTTCAGCTCACGTTCACTCAAGCGTTGACGCAACCGCGACAACTGAATCTGCGCAATGCCGGCAATTTGCTCGCGGGCCAGCGGCTCAAACACCACCACTTCGTCGATCCGATTAATAAACTCCGGCCGGAAATGCACACTCACCGCGTCCATCACTGCCGCACGCTGGGCCTCAGGGTCGCCAACCAATTCCTGAATTTGCGCCGAGCCCAAGTTCGAGGTCATCACTATCACGGTATTGCGAAAGTCCACGGTACGGCCATGGCTGTCGGTTAAGCGGCCATCTTCGAGCACCTGCAGCAGCACGTTAAACACGTCCGGATGAGCCTTCTCGACCTCATCGAGCAGCACCACCGAGTAAGGTTTGCGCCGCACCGCCTCGGTTAAATAACCACCCTCCTCGTAGCCGACATAGCCCGGCGGCGCGCCAATCAAGCGGGCGACCGAGTGCTTCTCCATAAACTCGGACATATCGATACGCACCATCGCCTCGGTGGTATCAAACAGAAACTCGGCCAGCGCCTTGCACAGCTCGGTTTTACCGACCCCAGTAGGACCAAGAAACAGAAACGAACCGCTCGGCCGATCGGGATCGGACAGCCCCGCCCGCGAGCGGCGCACCGCGTTCGACACCGCCACCACGGCTTCGTCCTGACCTATCACCCGTTGATGCAGCAGGCTTTCCATCTTCAGCAGCTTGTCGCGCTCACCCTCGAGCATTTTCGCCACCGGAATGCCGGTCCACTTGGAGACCACTTCGGCGATTTCTTCCTCTGTCACCTTGCTGCGCAGCAATTGGTTCTCGGCCTTGCCGTGCTGATCGACCATTTGCAAGCTGCGCTCAAGGTCGGGAATGGTCTCGTACTGCAGCTTCGCCATGCGCTCCAGATCGCCCTTACGCCGTGCGGTTTCAAACTCTTGGCGCGACTGCTCGATGCGCTGCTGGATTTGCGCCGAACCCTGCACCTCGGCTTTTTCGGCCTTCCAGATTTCTTCTAGATCGGCGTACTCACGCTCCAGTCGGGCGATGTCTTCTTTGAGTTTTTCCAAACGCTTAAGCGCCGCCTCATCGTCCTCTTTGTTCAGCGCCGCGCATTCAACCTTAAGCTGAATCAAGCGCCGTTCGAGGCGGTCGAGCACTTCCGGCTTGGAGTCGATTTCCATGCGGATGCGACTGGCGGCCTCATCGATCAGGTCGATGGCCTTGTCCGGCAACTGGCGATCGGTGATATAGCGATGGCTAAGCTTGGCCGCTGCGATGATCGCGCCATCAGTGATGGCCACCTTATGATGCACCTCGTAGCGCTCTTTCAGGCCGCGCAAGATGGCGATGGTGTCCTCTTCGCTCGGCTCATCGACCTGCACCTTCTGGAAACGCCGCTCCAGCGCCGCGTCTTTCTCGATGTACTGGCGGTATTCATTGAGCGTGGTAGCGCCCACGCAATGCAACTCGCCGCGGGCCAGCGCGGGTTTAAGCATATTGCCGGCATCCATGGCGCCATCAGCCTTACCTGCGCCGACCATGGTGTGCAGCTCGTCAATAAACAGGATGACCCGGCCTTCTTGTTTACCCAGTTCGTTCAGTACCGCCTTTAAGCGCTCCTCGAACTCGCCACGGAACTTCGCCCCTGCAATCAGCGAGCCCATGTCCAGCGACAGCACGCGCTTGTCCTTCAGACCATCCGGCACCTCGCCGTTGATAATCCGCTGCGCCAAGCCTTCGACGATGGCGGTCTTGCCCACGCCGGGCTCGCCGATTAATACCGGATTGTTCTTGGTGCGGCGCTGCAACACTTGAATAGTGCGGCGAATTTCATCGTCGCGCCCAATCACCGGATCGAGCTTTCCTTCTTCGGCTTTTTTGGTCAGATCGACCGTGTATTTGTCCAACGCTTGGCGCGACTCTTCGGCGTTCGGGTCATTCACCGCATCGCCGCCACGCAGGTTATTCACCGCGTTTTCCAAGGCTTTCTTGGATACGCCCTGCGCCAGCAGCAGCTTGCCCAGCTTGGTGCTGTCATCCAGAGCTGCCAGCAGTACCAGCTCACTGGAAATAAACTGGTCGCCCTTTTGCTGCGACAGGCGATCGGCCTGATTGAGCAAACGCGCCAGATCCTGCGACAGGTTCACGTCGCCGGTCGGGCTCTGGATTTTCGGCAACTTATCCAGCTCCTGACTCAAGGTCTGGCGCAGGCCAGTCACGTCAAAACCCACCTGCATCAGCAAGGGTTTAATCGAGCCACCTTGCTGCTCCAGTAATGCCTGGAGTAAATGCAGCGGCTCAACCGCCGCATGGTCAAGCCCGACCGCCATGGACTGAGCGTCCGACAATGCCAGTTGCAACTTGCTGGTTAAACGATCGATGCGCATAACGTTCGTCCTTTATCTGCGAGCAGGCCAACGCAAATCGCGCAAACGCCTGCGGGTATACCAGTCTAGATGAGGATAATTTTGGGCGATTCAAGGCCGCACGGCTTGATATAGGTCAGTCGCTTGCGTACTGAGCGGCACCGAAGCGACTAGAGAGAACTAAACCAGCCAGACCAACGAAGCAAAACGACCCGTGCGTGCAGCGCGGCGATAGGAGTAAAAACGCGTATCAGTGACGGTGCAGAAACCGCCGCCATACACCGCTGTCACGCCACAGGCGGCCAAGCGAATGCGCGCCAGGGCGTAAATATCAGCCATAAAGCGCCCGGCGTTGCGACTCGGCACAAAGGCACTGGCCGCCTGCGGATGAACCGCGACAAACGCCTCGCGCACCTCAGCGCCCACCTCAAAGGCGGCCGGGCCAATGGCCGGACCAAGCCAGGCGAGCAATTGCTCAGGAGGTAGTGCCATAGCTTGCACCGTGGCTTCCAGCACCCCACCCGCCAAACCGCGCCAACCAGCGTGCGCAGCGGCAACCGTGGTGCCGGCGCGATCGCAGAATAATACCGGCAAGCAGTCGGCAGTCAGCACCGCACAGGCGACGCCGCGACCCGTCGCGAAACTGGCATCCGCTTCCTGCACCCGGCTCGCATCGGCCGGCACCACCTGCACGCCATGCACTTGGCGTAACCAGGCGGGCGCGCAGCCAATAGCCTCGTGCAGACGCTGACGATTGCTTGATACGGCAGAGGGATCATCCTCGACATGCTCGCCGAGGTTGAAGCCGGAAAACGGCGCCAGACTGACGCCGTCTGCATTGGTGGTTACACAGGCCTTAACCTGCGCTGGCGCTGGCCAGTCGGGCACTAACCAGTCGGCAGGCCAAGTGCGCATCAATAATCCCCGATCAGCCAATAAAGGCTTCGCGGTCTTGACGCAGCAAGGTCAACAACCAGACGAAATCATCCGGCAACGCCGCCTGCCACTTCATCCGCACCCCAGTGGTTGGGTGATCGAGTTCAAGAAAGCGTGCGTGCAAGGCTTGCCGTGGGAAGTCCTTGAGCGACTGCACCAATGTTTGGCTGGCCGCTGGCGGAATGCGAAAACGCCCACCGTAAGCAGGATCACCGACCAACGGAAAGTTGATGTGAGACATGTGCACACGAATCTGGTGCGTACGGCCGGTTTCTAGCTTGACCCGCGTATGGGTGTGCAAACGAAAGCGCTCCAGCACGCGATAATGACTAACGGCCGCCTTGCCGCCCTCCATCACCGCCATGCGCTGACGCTGCTGACCGTGCCGGCCGATAGGTGCGTTGATCTTGCCACCAGCGGTAATCACGCCGATGACGATGGCCTCATAAATGCGGCTCACCGAGCGTTTTTGTAGCTGATCGACCAGTTTGGTTTGCGCCTGCAAGGTTTTCGCCACCACCATCAAACCGGTGGTGTCTTTGTCTAACCGATGGACGATGCCGGCGCGCGGCACATTGACCAGATCTGGCACATGAAACAGCAAGGCATTTAGCAGGGTGCCATCGGCGTGACCGACCGCGGGATGCACAACCAAACCCGCCGGCTTATTGATGACCAAGATTTGATCATCCTCATAAACGATATCCAGCGCGATATCCTGGGCAATCCACTCGCCCTGCGCTTCTTGCTCGGCCGACAACACCAGCACTGAGCCGCCGTGGACGATATCGCGCGGACGCACCACCACACCGTCAACGGTCAGGCGACCTTCTTTAATCCAGACGGTCAGGCGCGAGCGCGAAAACTCATCAAAGAGTTGCGCTGCGACTTGATCGAGGCGCTGACCGCCTAAACTGGACGGGATTTCTGCACTATGTTGGATAATTTCAGACATGGGCTGCTGCGAAGGGCGTGTAGCTTTTGGTTTCAGCTGCGCGCTTGTGGTTAAATAGGAAACTTTGTCCCCGCATAGGGACGCTCATCATAACAGGACGACTGCGCTCAAGACAGCCAGCCGTAACAGGGACGCAAGCCGCCATGCACGTGAAACACCTGCTGCTGATCGCCATCCTCGGACTTACCGCCGCATGTTCATCCAACGATACGGTGGATGAAAACCTCAGCGAAACTGAGCTCTACCAACAAGCCCAAGACGACCTAGATAACAGCAGCTACGCCAGCGCCGTCAGCAAGCTCAAGGCGCTGGAGTCACGCTTCCCGTTCGGCCGTTACGCCGAACAAGCGCAACTCAACCTGATTTACGCTTACTACAAAAGCATTGAGCCGGAAGCCGCCAAATCGGCCGCCGAGCGCTTTATTCGCCTGCACCCGCAAGACCCCAACGTCGACTACGCCTATTACCTCAAAGGCCTGACCTCATTTGAGCAAGATCGCGGCCTCATGGCGCGTTTTCTGCCACTGGACCTGACTAAGCGCGACCCCGGCGCAGCTCGCGATTCCTTTAACGAGTTTGCTCAGCTAACCAGCCGCTTCCCTAACAGTCGTTACTCTCCAGACGCCAAGGAGCGGATGATTTATCTGCGCAACCTGCTGGCGGCTTACGAGATTCACGTCGGTCACTACTACATCCGCCGTCAAGCTTATGTAGCCGCCGCCAACCGTGGCCGCTATGTGATAGAAAACTTCCAAGAAACCCCCGCAGTCGCTGACGGCCTAGCCCTGATGGTGGACGCCTATCAACGTTTAGGCATGACCGATCTGGCCACCACCAGCCTTGACGTGCTGAAACTCAACTACGCCAACTCGCCAAACCTGGTCGACAATCAATTTGTACCAAGTGAAGCCGAGGCCGACAATCGCACTTGGTTAAGCAAAGCCACCCTAGGCCTGCTGGAGAGCGACGCACCACTACCACCGGGCGAAACGCGCGCCAGCCAAGACATTATCAACCAATACCAAAACGCCGCTGACGAAATTCCAGAAGAGTTGCAGCCGCAGAACAAAGACAGCTCAGAAACTGAAGAGCAAGACCAGCAAGCAGAAGGCAGCAGCCAAGACCGCTCCGCGTGGAGCTACATGACCTTTGGCGTGTTTGACTAAAGGCCAACGCGGCGATAAACAGGGAGGCTACAAGCCTCCTTTTTTATTGGCCGCCCAGAAGCCAAAGCGCAACGCACACCAGACCACACAGAGCCCAGCCCATTAACCTGTGTGCCAGGCTCGAACGCTTAGCTAAACTGAGCAACACATATTGAGAAAGGCCACCCCATGCTGCTACGCCTAGTGCTCATCGCCGCGCTCATTGGCACCGTCATCTGGCTGTGGCGCAAGAGTCGCCGGCCAGCGGCAATAGTCAAACCCACAGAACCCGCCAGCGAGCCGATGCAACGCTGTGCGCATTGCGGCGTGCATGTACCGCAGCGCCTCGCCATTAGCGCAGGCTCGCACCATTACTGCAGCCAAGCCCACTTACAGCAAGGCCCCAGTCACAGTGAGCAATAACAACGCAGAGCTAAGCGACAACCAAAGCTTGCGCATCCTCAGGCTGTACCATTTTTATCGCATCGTTATCGGCCTAGCATTAGTTGGCCTGACCTACGCCGACCTCGACGCGCAAGTGCTCGACCTGGTCAATGCCAACCTCTTTGCCTATGTCAGCTGGGCCTATCTGGGCAGCAACCTCGCGCTCGCCGCCTTGGTGCGCAAACCCAAGCATGTGCTGCAAATATTCAGCGTTGCCCTGCTTGATGTATTGCTGCTCTCGACACTGTTTTATGCGGTCGGCGGCAGTCCCAGCGGCATCGGCAACCTGCTGATTGTGGCGGTGGCGATTGCCAATATCCTGCTACGCGGACGCATCGGCCTGTTGATTGCAGCCGTGGCCGCCAGCGGCATGATCTATCTAACCTTTTACCTAAGCATCAGCCGCCCCGCCGTCAGCGGACAATACCTGCAGGCCGGCGCGCTCGGTGCACTGTGCTTTGCCGCCGCACTGTTTTTACAAGGCCTCACCCGCCGCCTGCAACAGAGTGAAACCCTCGCCGAACAGCGCGCCACCGCCGTTGCCAACCTCGAAGCGTTGAACAGCTTAATCTTGCAACGTATGCGCACCGGCATTCTGCTGCTCGACCCACAACACCGCGTACTCATGGCCAACCCCGGCGCACTCAGCCTACTGGGCCATGAGCACTTGCAAGGCAAGGTGCTCGACCCGCACTGCATTGAGCTGATTAAGAGCCTGCAGCAATGGCGGCACAATCCCACGCTGCGCCCACAGAGTCTGCAACCCCTCAGTAACGGCCCGCTATTACAGCCGAGCTTTGTGCCCCTGCAGCGCGGAGAGCAACTCGACACTCTGGTGTTTCTCGACGACATTTCGCAAATCGCCCAGCAAGCACAACAACTTAAGCTGGCCTCACTCGGTCGCTTAACCGCCGGCATTGCCCATGAAATTCGCAACCCGCTCGGCGCCATCAGCCATGCCGCGCAGCTACTGCAAGAGTCTGAAGAGCTACCCAGTGGTGACCGCCGCCTGGCACAAATCATTCAAGACCATTCGCGCCGCATGAATCAGGTGATCGAGAACGTCCTGCAACTGTCGCGCCGGCGCCAAGCTGAGCCGCAATTGCTCGACTTGAAGTACTGGTTACACCGCTTCGCCAGCGAATACCGCAGCACCGCGCCCAGCTCGCAAACCCTGCACTTAGAAACCTGCAGTGGTAGCTTGCAAACGCGCATGGACCCCCACCAACTCACTCAAGTGCTGACCAACCTGGTGCAAAACGGCCTGCGTTACAGCGGCCAGAAAAACCGCCAGAGCCAAGTCTGGTTGCGCCTGTTTCGCGACGGTGAAAGCGACCTACCAGTATTGGAAGTACTCGACGACGGCCCCGGCGTGCCGGCCGAGCAACTTCAGAGTATCTTTGAACCCTTCTTCACCACCGACACCAAAGGCACCGGCTTGGGCCTGTATATTTCGCGCGAATTATGCGAAAGCAATCAAGCACGCTTGGACTATCAACTGCGCGACACTGGCGGCAGTTGTTTTCGCATCACCTTCGCCCACCCACGTAAATTGAGCTAAGCATGAGCCGGCAGAGAGCCCTAATCGTCGATGACGAACCCGATATCCGCGAACTACTGGAGATCACCCTCGGCCGCATGAAACTCGACACCCGTAGCGCTCGCGACGTTAAAGAAGCCCGCGAGTGGCTAGCCCGCGAGCCCTTCGACCTGTGCCTGACCGACATGCGCCTGCCAGACGGCACCGGTCTTGAACTGGTACAACATATCCAGCAACGTCACCCCCATGTACCAGTGGCGATGATCACCGCCTACGGTAGCCTCGACACCGCCATTAACGCGCTCAAGGCCGGCGCCTTTGATTACCTGACCAAACCTGTGGATCTCGCGCGCCTGCGTGAACTGGTCAACAGCGCCCTGCGCCTAGGCACCGCCAACGGCGATGAGCGCAGCGTCGACGACCGCCTGCTGGGCGACACCCCGCCGATGCGCACCTTGCGCGCACAAATCAGCAAGCTCGCCCGCAGCCAAGCGCCGGTGTACATCAGTGGCGAGTCGGGCAGCGGCAAAGAACTGGTCGCCCGCCTGATCCACGAACAAGGCCCGCGCCTGGAAAAACCCTTCGTCCCCGTCAACTGCGGCGCGATCCCCTCTGAGTTAATGGAGAGCGAATTTTTCGGCCATAAAAAAGGCAGCTTCACTGGCGCCATCGAAGACAAACAGGGGTTATTTCAGGCAGCCAACGGCGGCACACTGTTTCTGGATGAGGTCGCCGATTTGCCACTGGCCATGCAAGTCAAACTGCTGCGCGCCATTCAAGAAAAAGCCGTGCGCAGCGTCGGCGGCCAACAAGAGTTAATTGTCGATGTGCGGGTGCTGTGCGCCACCCACAAAGACCTCGCCAGTGAAGTGACCGCCGGACGCTTTCGCCAAGACCTTTACTACCGCCTTAACGTGATTGAGCTGTGCGTGCCGTCACTGCGCGAGCGCCGCGACGACATCCCGTTACTGGCCGCGCGCATGCTCACCCGCTTAGCCCAAGGCACGGGCCTTGCCTGCGCGACCCTGAGCCCGGACGCACTGGCCAAGCTGAAAAACTACCGCTTCCCCGGCAATGTCCGCGAACTCGAGAACATGCTTGAGCGCGCTTACACTCTGTGCGAGAACGAGCAAATCCAAGCCAGCGACCTGCGTCTCGCGGAGGTCACCAGCAGCAGCGAGTCCGGTGAAATCAGCTTGGCGGGTATAGACAACCTTGAAGACTACCTCGAGAGCATCGAACGCAAGCTGATCGAACAGGCACTGGAAGAAACCCGCTGGAACCGCACCGCCGCCGCCGAACGTCTAGGCATGACCTTTCGTTCACTGCGCTATCGCCTGAAAAAACTCGGCATCGACTGAACACCCACCCACTGATGTAGGCACCAGCTTGTGCCCCACTCGGACGCAGGAAATGCAGCAGTAGGATGGCTTAGCCACAGGCGTAATCCGTCGATGACGATTCCAATGCCCGCACACCTGCAGAAAAGCAAACACCGCGCACGATGAGGTGATAGGGAGTTTGATGTATCGGCAGACCCCACATGCTCACAGCAAACGACGGAAGCGCCTTCGGCGATTCCATCCTGCGAACTGAACACACACCAACTGATGTAGGAGCCAGCTTGCTGGAGATCAACCAGTCAGGATCGCCAGGCAGCTACCGCTCCCGGCGGCGGACTGCATTTCCCACGTCCGTGTGGGTCACAAGCTGGCTCCTACATCCACGCAACAGGCTAATCAGAAAATGGGCAACCGCGCTGCCGGCGCATAGGGTGCGGGATCGACTATCGGCTCGCGTCCCAGCATCAGATCAACCAATAATTGACAACTGGCAGGCGCCAACACCAGCCCGTTACGGTAATGCCCGCAGTTAAGCCACAAACCCTCATGTCCCGGCACCGGTCCAATAAAGGGAATACCGTCCGGCGAACCCGGCCGCAGCCCCGCCCAATGCCCCACCACCTCAGCACCCGCTAACGCCGGTAACAACGCCTCAGCAGACGCTTTGAGACTGGCCAACGCCGTGTCGGTCGGGGTTTTATCGAAGCCCGCAAACTCCAAGGTACTGCCAACCAGAACATGCCCATCTCGACGCGGAATCGCGTAGCGCCCCTTAGCCAAGACCATGCTCGGCAAAAAATCAGCGGCGCACTTATACAGAATCATCTGACCCTTAACCGGCTCGACCGGCAAAGCAATATCCAGTGTACTTAATAACTGCGCACTCCAAGCACCGGCGGCCAACACCACTTGATCGGCCAGCAACTCACCCTGCGCGGTTTGCACACCACAGATGCGCGCACCATCGCGAAGAAAACCGCTGACCGCGTAATGCTCATGCAGGGTGACATTGGGCAACTGCAACAAGGCTTGACGCAGCGCACGCACCAAGCGCGGGTTACGCACATTGGCCACCCCCGGCATCTGCAACGCACGGCTAAAGCACGCCGCCAACATCGGCAAACGCTGGTACACCTGAGCAATATCCACCTCAGCCAGCGACCGCCCCTCACGCGCCGCCCATGCCAAGGCCTCGGCTTGATCCTCGAGATCAAACCAATACAAGCCCGTCACATGCACCTCAGGATCAACCCCGGTATCGGCCAACAAGCGCTGCGCCAACCCTGGATAAAAATCCTGCGACCAATGCGCCAACGCCGTCACCGCCGGGCTGTAGCGCCAAGGATACAGCGGCGAAACAATCCCACCGCCAGCCCAAGAGGCTTCTCGCCCGACCGCCTGCTGCTCCACCAACAGCACTGTTAGTCCGCTAACTGCCAATTGATAGGCGCTCAGCAAACCCAGCACGCCACCACCGATAACAACGACTCGCTCAGCATCACACCTTGGCATTCGCAAAACCTACTCTAGACTCGAAATACAACGTAGTAACTCTCCATCTAGCAAGGATGCTGGAATCATGAAGAAAATAAACGGCCATACCCTTCTTGAACTAATGATTTGCCTATTAATTGGCAGCATATTGCTGAGCATTGCGGCCCCATCTCTAAGCTCCGCTCTACAAAACAACCAACAAACACAACTACTTAACCAGCTCGTGGGCACCCTCAACTACGCCCGCAGCTCAGCGGTGTTCGACCGCAGCACCGTCACAATCTGCCCCGGACTAACCCGCTGCCTAAGTACGACACACTGGAGCAACCAGCTACTGATATTCAATGACCGAAATCAAAACGGTCAGATGGAAGCCGAGGAGCAGTTGCTGCGCACCGACAATTTTGACCAAGACTATATTTGGTACTGGTCCAATCTTCGCCATCGTAGTTACCTGCAATTCGAGCAAGACGGCAGCCCTCGGGCACTGAATGGCACCCTGACACTGTGCAAAGCAGGTCAACCACTCAAGCAAATAGTCATCAATGTCACCGGCCGAGTGCGAACCCAGTCACCTTCACTGGCTGCCCGCTGCAGCTAAATGACAGCTCGTCGTTTGATCGGCTCGCCGGTCGAGCCAAAGATGGCAAGCTCAATCACCTGCGATAGGGTAAAGGTAACCAAAGTGAGTACCGCATGATGAATTCAAACAAAGGTTTCACGCTGCTAGAGCTCATGGTGGGTATTGCAATTCTTGCAATTCTGATCAGCATTGCAGTACCAAGCTATAACGAGCAAATAGCAGCAAACCGCGTTCGCTATGACGCCGACAACGTTGTGACCGCGCTACAGCTCGCCCGCAGCGAAGCGGTCACCCGACGCTTACCGGTAACCGTGAGTAACTTTTCCACCGGCGCCACCGTAATGCAAGGAGCCCTCTCAATCCGTGTATTCCCGGCGCAATCGTCTGGAGTTGCCATTAACGGCGCAGCCATTACCTTCGGCCCAGACGGCGGCACAGGAGGCGTTGCCGAATTGACAATAACCGGATCAACAAACTCACGAACGGTCTGCGTCAACTACATAGGCCAGGCAAGTAATATTGATGGAGCCGCGTCATGCCCTTAACTACCTCAAACCGCAATCGAGGCTTCACACTGATTGAAGTCATGGTATCGGTGCTTATCTTGGCCGTAGGGCTGCTCGGCATGGCAGCCTTAATGATGCGCGGCCTCCAAGCCAACCAAGGTGCCGCGCTGCGCAGCACTGCGACCATATTGTCTTATGACATAGCCGATCGCATACGCAGCAACGTAGACACCGTGGCCTCGCGCGCCTACGCCTCCGCCGTCAGCGCCCCCGCGGCCGCAGTACTGCCGGCCTGTCACACAGACGTGCTTGGCTGCGGCCCGGCCGCCCGCGTTCAGGAAGATTTATTCCAATGGAATAACAGCCTGTTAGCCATACCAGGCGCCACCGGTTTTATTAGTCGCATCAATGACAACAACTACTGCATCGCCATTTTTTGGACCGAACAAGCTGAAGCCGACGCGCTCGCGAGCTCGCCCTGCGGTCAAGCTTCCGCAGGCCGAGCATTTGTCACCATGAACATAGAGCTCATAAAAAGGGATGAACTATGAAACGCGCCTGCGCCCAGATACACATACATCAGGCCGGCTTCTCGCTCGTTGAGATCATGGTCGCCCTTGTCATCGGCATAATGATGCTCCTAGGCGTGAGCGAAATATTTCTTACCGGCAGCCGTAGCGGCGTAACCAGTAGCGATCTAGCCAGAGTTCAAGAGAGCGGCCGCATTGCCCTAGAGCTCATCAGCAAAGAAGTGCGCCGCGCAGGCTATAAAGGCTGTGTCAACTCCGCAACCGAATTAGTAACCGGCGGCATTACCTATCCTGACCAAGCAATTACCGGCGATGCCAACAACATCACCATTAACTATGCCCGCCTAGATGCGACTGGCGGTTTTCCGGAAGTAGATTGCAACAACCAGCCGCTGGCGGCCTACCAAGTTACCTTCAGCAACTGCGGTAGCGCATTGTGCATCCAGTCCAACGACAGTGGCGGCCAGCAACAACTAACCGCCAATACGGCAATGGTGGTCCAGTATGGCCGCCTGCAGGGCAACAATATTATCTGGGGCATACCCCCTACGGCATTGCAGTGGGCCGATGTACATGTCGCCCAAGTGGACCTCACCGTAACAAACCCGCAAGGCGATGTGAGCCGCACATTCCGCACAACAATAGACCTAAGGAATCGTTTATGACCGCCGCATACGCCAAGCAAAAAGGCGCCGTATTACTGGTCAGCATGATTTTACTGTTAATGCTCACCATCATGGCCATTACCGTTGCCAGCAACTCATCCCTACAACAGCGTATGAGTGCCAATGCACAGGATCAAAACCTCGCATTTCAAGCCGCGGAAACTGCCATGGCGCGCTGGACTATGGGGTTTAAGAACGGTGGAGCGACGCCAGCACCAGATGCCAATATAACGCCCCCCTCCGGCAACGCGATTATAAGCGCCCCCGTAAATACTATCGAAACCAATTGCTTGCAAGATTCAAAATTCACCTGCCACCACACAACCATTACGGCCACCGCCGCTAACGCCACAGCCGTGCACAACATGGGCTACCTGGTTCGCGACATGAGCGCAACCGAATAACGGTTAGGAGCACCACATGAAATTTATTATCTCTAACAAAGCTCGCATAACCCTTGGTAGCGCTTTTGCCAGCGCACTTTTGCTCAGCGCCTCGGTTAGCTTTGCCGACGACACCGAGGTGTTCTTCGGCGGCCCATCGATCGATACCGGCGTACGCCCCAACGTACTGTTTATTTTGGATAACTCAGGGTCAATGCAGTGGCGCTTAGCCAGTAACAACAACCCCCTCGCCGGGGAGCAGTCGCGCCTGCAAGTGCTCAAAGACTCTTTTGCGCAGATCATGAGCAACGCTGGCAAAATCAATGCCGGCGTGATGGTGCTTACTGCACGCCCCGAATACAATGACTCACTCCTGATGTACCCAGTCACCAACATCGACGACGTACTACCAAGCTCAGCGCAACAAGTAGCTTCGACCCCGCGCATTAATGGCAGTGCTGACGATGCCAGCCAGAGCACACTAGGTGGTGGTGCCGTCATCAATGGCACCAGCCTACAAATGGGCTACGTCTCCAATACCAGCATCACGGCAAACTCACAAAACAGCGTACTGGTGCGCGACAGCGCGTTCTTCCAGAGTAAATTCACCCCCACTGCAGGCCCTTTCGCCGGACAACTCAAAAACTTTGCCTGCTCGATGAATGAGAATGGCAATAACCATCAGGCCGCTGGAGATGCTTGCGGCAACACCGATAAAGACAATATCAACATCCGCTCCAATAACGACACCAACGCTGGCAATCCCAACCCTATTATCGGTACGGCGATGCTGCATTTCACTGGTCTCAATGTACCGCCTACGGCTGGGCTAGATGCCAGCTTTAGGGCCTATCTCGACCTAGTTCCGACCAATACTCAAACTGGCGGTAACCGGCCCACCGTGGTACTGAATATTCAAAATGCAAAAGTCCCAGCCTTGCCACAAAGTCTCACCGAAGTGGATACCGGGCGCACTTACTTAGCACCGCTTAGCACACCTAACACCCCATGGGTAACCGGGGCCAAGAGCCGTATTGAGATCACCGATCAAGTCAAAGACATCCTCGATAACGACGGGGCAAGCCTGACCGGTTTATTCCTCAAAATGCGCGCCACAACAACAAGGGACTACACGCTCTGCCTAGCCAGTGGCAGCGGAGCAATCGGCAGCCAATGCGGCACATTAGCCGGCGGCCTTTTCAAAGCACCGACCCTTGTTATCGAGTACAACAGCACCGCTACGACCATTGAAACCAAGAGCGCAGCGTTACGCTTTCAAGATGTCGGCATCCCCCAAGGCGCGACTATACAAACAGCACGAATTGATTTTTATCCAGCCGCTGGCAACTCCCTCGGAGACACTCTAACTCTTAATGTGCAGGCACGACTGGCCAATGACGCCGCTGCCTTCACCCCAGGTGAAAACCTACTGAGCGGTGCTAGAACAACAGCTACCAGCTGGGAGGTTCCCGAATGGCAACCTGATATGCCGGTGGTACAAGTTCAAGGGCCCAGCGTAGAGCGCCAAGTGCAGGACGTTGTCAACCAAGGTGGTTGGTGCGGTAACAACTCGATGGCCTTTATCCTTGAACCAGCTAGCGGCAACAGCATTCGCACAGCCTTCAGCTATGACGGCGGCATTGGTTTGCAACCAACACTAACGGTTACCTATACCGGCGGCGAGAGCGGTTGCGTTAACCCAATCCTTGAAGCCACAGTAAGCGCAGCCAAAGATGACGCCTATCAGCGTGTGAATGACGAGGTCGTGCTTGATGGCACTAACATCCCCCTAACCACTGACCGCTTCGCCGCACGCTTCACCGGTTTACCGCTAAATCAGGGCGCAACCATTCTGGACGCGCAACTTATCCTGACCCCCAACAACACCGTAGCAAGCCCCAATGTCAGCAGTCTCCTTCGCTTCGAGCAAACGAATAACGCCAACGCACTAGCCGCTAACAACAACAACATCAGCGACCGCACTGAGGCTGGCGACAGTACCTGCACGATCAATAACTGGACTATTGGCACGCCATTTGTCTGCTCCCAGCCAGGCCTCAGAACCGGCCTGCAAGGCATTATTAATCGCGCAGGCTGGACAGCCGGCAATGCATTGGTAATTACCGGCACCCAGAGCACCACGAACACCTTGCAAGCCAAATCTTTCGAGAATAATCCCGGCCAAGCCATCAAGCTGCGCATGAAAATTGCTCATGGCGGCCTGAGCACCACCGGCTACACGGTGCGCCAACACATTAACGCCTTAGTACAAAACATGGTGGCACCTCACGGAACACCAATTGTACCGGCCTACCTTGAAGCCGCTAATTATCTGCGTGGCGAAAGCTCTTTAGGCAGCAGCCCTATCACCAGTGCCTGCCAGCCTACCCATGTGGTGCTGCTCACCGACGGTCAATCCAACAGCAACACTACCGAGACCAAAAGCGCTATCGCCGCACTGACCGGCAGTTGCAGCGCCGCAATAGTCACTACCGGTGATGATCCCGGCATTGCCGACACGGGGAGCACCGCTGACGGCGAACGCTGCGGCCGCAAGCTTAGCGAATGGTTATTGAGAACTGACCAGTCCACGCTCGCCGGCGACAGCTTTATCAACACCCACACCATCGGCTTTGCATTTGGCGCGCAATCTACAAATGCTGCCGAGCTTTTTATGCGCGACATTGCCGACAACGGTGGTGGTGGTGCCTACACAGCTGACAATGCCAGCGAACTAACCGCTGCATTCAGCGACATTCTACAAACCGTACAATCCGTTGATACCACCTTTGTAAGCGCCAGCGCTCCAGTAAACTCATTTGAGCGCGCTGACAACCAAGACCAATTGTATTTTTCCTTGTTCCGCCCAAAAGCCACTAACACCTGGCCCGGCAACTTAAAGCGTTATCGCTTCGCTTTCTTTGACAACGACGGCAACCTCAACCCGCAAATTGTCGACCAAGACAACGTTGCCGCCATTGACTTCAATACCGGCGGCTTTAAAACCGACGCTAGAAGTTTTTGGTCGGTGAGTGACGACGGCAATCTGACCGAAGCAGGTGGTGCGGCGAAGCAACTGCCGTCCGCAGCCAGCCGTAATCTCTATACCCATATCAGCAATGCCTCACCGAGCAGCGCCACCGCACTGAGCAACCTTGAGACAGGCAATACTGCCATTAATAACACCGACCTAAACGCCGCAGACGATACCGAACGCGAAGCACAATTTAATTATATTCGCGGGCTAGCAACCGACCTCACCGAGCGCAAAGCCATTGGTGACCCGATACATTCAACCCCAAGGCTAGTCACTTACAGTTGCCTAACACCTAATAGCCTTGACCCAAGCAAATGTGACGTACCAGACCAAACCGCCTTTATTGGTACTAACGAAGGCTTGCTTCAGGCGTTTAACACCCAGACAGGCGCCGAAATCTTTGGTTTTATGCCGCAAGAGCTACTTGGCAACATTAAAAAACGCATGCTGGATGCTCAATCAACCTCACTGGCACCGCGCCCTTACGGGCTGGACAACCCGGTTAGCTTATGGGCTAACGACCTCAACAAGGATGGCAAAATCCTTGACGGCTCGACCCCCCAAGCCGGCGAGTTTGTTTACGCCTATGCAAGCATGGGTCGCGGCGGACGCAATATTTACGCCATGGATGTAACTGACCGCAGCAGCCCAAAAATCCTTTGGTATATCAAAGGCGGCGTTACCCCTGGCTTTGCCAAACTAGGGCAGACGTGGTCTGCACCGGTTAGAAGCAAAATCAAAATCGGCACCACCATTACCGATGTGCTGGTTTTTGCCGGCGGCTACGACGAACTCCAAGACGATGCAAGCAACCCACTGGTAACCAACCGCACCGGCGACGGCATGGGCAATGCCATCTATGTGGTGAATGCCAACACTGGCAGCTTAATCTGGTCGGCCAGCAACGAAGCCAGCAACGTCAGCGCCAGCCAAGGTCACCTACAGTTAACAGGCATGAAATACAGCATCCCTGCCAACGTACGGTTAATTGATATGCAAATGAGCAGTGGCAGATTCATCGCCGACCCGGACAAACTTGCCGACCAGCTATTTGTAGGCGATACCGGCGGCCAAGTTTGGCGTTTGTATATCAACAATGGCCAGACCGGCGCGGGCTTAATAACCGCAGGCGGCACCGGCGGTAATGGTATTTTTGCCAGCGCCATCCCAACTAACTTTGCCAGCCTTGATGCACGGACCAAGCTCGAGAACCAACGGCGCTTCTACAACACCCCGGAAGTGGCGCTACTGCGCAAAGACGGGCAATTAAGCCTCTCAATTAACATCGGCTCCGGCTACCGCGGCCACCCACTGAAAACCGAGACGCTTGATCGCTTCTACTCCTTCCGCACCAGTAATTTGGTTGACCCAAATGGCAGCGAAGGCACTCTGCGGGAAACGGATCTGCTCGATTTAACCACCAATCTCAGCCCAACGACGGACAGTGAAGTAGCCAATCTTTCTGGCTCGCAACTTAAAGGTGGCTGGTTTATTCGGCTGACCAACGGTGAAAAAGTGCTAACGCGCGCACTGACCACCGGCGTGCCACAAAAAATCTACTTCAATACCTATCAACCCTCCGCCAACACCAGCTCCTGTACCGCCACCTTTGGCACCTCTCGCGCTTACACCGTAAGCCTTTATGATGCCACTGCCGTTGATAAAATTACCGGCGACCCCGTGCCTCGCTTTAGCCTGCTCAGCACCCCAGGAATACCGGGAGATCCTGTGGAAATATGTATTGGTGATAACTGCGCGGTCATTAAAGGGCCCGGAACAGATGAAGACAACACGGGTATAGACCTGCCAGGAGGAGTCGTTCCTGGGCTGATGTATTGGATTGATAACACCGACAACGGAGTCTAAACAATGAAACGGACAAGCCTAGGCTTTACCCTGATTGAAATCATGATTGCCGTAGCGATAATTGGCATCCTGAGCGCTATCGCCCTGCCCGCTTACCAACAGTATGTAAGGCGTGCAGTTTGTGAGGATGCCAAAGCCACAGTTACCGGCGCGGCGAGTCTTGTAGAGCGCTTTCGAGCGCAAAACAACACCTATGTCGGCGCAGGTGCTGCGGCACCAACCCGAAGTCCAGAATCAGGAGTCCAACAATACGCCATTGTCGTGGCCGTTCCGAACGCCAATAGCTACACCATCACAGCGAACCCCGCTGGAACTCTAGCTAGCGGAGTTATTAGCATCGACAATACCGGCGCTCGAAACGGTGCCGATTGGAATTGCCCATAGCACTGAGTAATAAAAAAGGGAGCCTACGGCTCCCTTTTTTATTGCCTGTCTAATTACAGCACCTTAACCCTTAATTCCTTTGGCATCGAGAAGGTCACGTTCTCCGCCCTTCCTTGCAACTCATCCGCCCCGCTCGCGCCCCAAGCATGTAGCTGCGCAATCACACCACGCACTAATACCTCGGGAGCCGAAGCACCGGCGGTGATGCCGATTTGCTGCACGCCATCGAACCATTCAGGCTGCAAATCTTCGGCGCCATCGATCAAATAAGCCGGGGTGCCTAAGCGCTCGGACAGTTCGCGCAGGCGGTTGGAGTTGGAGCTGTTGGGGCTTCCCACCACAAGCACTACGTCGCACTCGGCGGCGAGCTGCTTGACCGCGTCTTGGCGGTTCTGGGTGGCGTAGCAGATGTCGTCTTTGCGTGGGCCACCGATGGCCGGAAACTTGGCACGCAGGGCGTCGATTACGCGGCTGGTGTCGTCCATCGACAGAGTGGTTTGGGTGACAAAAGCCAACGCCTGCGGGTTGCGCACTGCAAGTTTAGCGACATCAGCTTCGTCTTCGACCAGATAAATCTCGCCACCGTTGCTGCGGTCGTACTGGCCCATGGTGCCTTCTACTTCCGGATGGCCGGCGTGACCAATAAGAATGCACTCGCGGCCATCGAGGCTGTAACGTGCCACTTCGATATGCACCTTGGTGACCAGAGGACAGGTGGCATCGAAAACTTTCAGGCCGCGATTAGCCGCCTCATGGCGTACCGCTTGGGACACGCCATGGGCACTAAAGATGACGATAAAGTTGTCCGGGACTTGCTCTAGCTCATCGACAAAAATCGCACCACGGGCCCGCAGGTCTTCGACCACGAACTTGTTATGCACCACTTCATGGCGCACATAAATAGGCGCACCAAAGACTTCCAGCGCCCGGTTGACGATTTCGATGGCGCGGTCGACGCCAGCGCAAAAGCCGCGAGGGTTGGCGAGTTTAATCTGCATGGCGTTGGCCTCTGGAATTAGGGGTGTTTTGACTAAGGCGAAAAACAACTACGGACATACGGAGAGTATGACAGCGCTGGTGGATTACGCCGCTGCGCGACTAATCCACCCTACGGAAAGTCAACAACAACTCCCATCGACGCAATCCAAAAACACGTAGGCCGGATTCAGGAGCGCAGCGAACAATCCGCCACAGGGCTCACCACGCCACATAACCTCGGCGAGCATGACACCGCTGGTGGGTTACGCCGCTGCGCGCCACCCTACGAGAAGCCAACAGCAGCGTCCCACCGACACAATCCAACAACAGCTACAGCGCTTGCACCGCAATAATTTCCACCTCAAAGCTGAGGGTTTTGCCGGCCAGCGGGTGGTTAAAGTCCACGTGCACTTGGTTGTCGTCAAAGCTCTGCACCATGCCCGGCAACTCGGCATTGGCGGCGTCGTTGAAGATCACCAGCAAGCCTTCGGCAAGCTCCATGTCCTTGAATTGGCTGCGCGGCATCACTTGCACGTTTTGCGGGTTCGGCTGACCGAAGCCCTGCTCTGGGGCAATCGGCAAGCTGCGCTTATCACCAGCCTTAAGCCCGTAAAGCGCCTGCTCGAAGCCCGGCAGCAGGTTGCCGTCGCCCACCTTAAAGGTGGCCGGTTGCTTGTCGAAGGTGCTGTCGACCACGTCGCCGTTTTCCAGCTTGATGGCGAAATGCAGGGTCACCTGGGTGGCAGCGGCAATCCGCTGCTCGTTGACGGTAGATTCAGTCATGGCGAAGCTCTGCGCTCTGTTGCGGTTTAAACATATCCAGCGCCAGCATGGCGGCACCGAGGGTAATAGCGCTGTCGGCGAGATTAAACGCCGGGAAATACCAGCGGCTCTGCCAATGCACCAGAATAAAGTCGATCACGTGACCATAGACAACCCGATCAAACAGGTTGCCCAAGGCCCCGCCCAACACCAGCGCCAAGGCGATAGCCAAGCGGGTTTCGTAACTCTTTAAGCGCTTGAGCCACACCACCAGCACCAGGCTAACCACCAAGGCAATGGCGGCGAAAAACCAGCGCTGCCAACCGTTGGCATCGGCCAAGAAGCTAAAAGCCGCGCCTGTGTTGTAGGCCAGGGTCCAACTGAAGTAATCCGGGATCACCACAATTTGCTGATACAGACTTAGGGCACCCTCAAAATACACCTTGGTGACTTGGTCGAGGACGAACACCAGCAGGCTCAACCACAGCCACGCCAAGCGGCCAAAGCGTTTTTGATTAAGCATAGTGACGCACCTCGCCCGCGCCTTCGATGTTCTCGATGCAGCGACCGCATAGCTCGGGATGCGCGGCGTGTTGGCCGACATCTTCACGGTGGTGCCAGCAACGGCCACACTTGGCGTGGCCGGACTTCAGCACACGCAGCTTCAGGCCCGGCACTTCGGTAGCCACCGCATCTTCAGGAGCGCTGCTGAGCGGCGCGACTGTGGCGGTGGAGGTAATCAGCACAAAGCGCAGCTCATTGCTGAGCTTGGCCAGGTCTGCCACCAAGGCGTCTTCGGCATATAGGGTAACTTCGGCTTGCAGGTTGCCGCCGATGGCCTTGGCCGCACGCAGGTTCTCCAGCTCTTTATTGACCGCCGTTTTCACCGCCATCACCCGCTCCCAGAAGGCGCGATCCAGCTCCAGCTCTGCCGGCATTTCACTCAGGCCGGTGTACCAACCGTTAAGCATCACCGACTCGTTGCGTTCGCCCGGCAAGTACTGCCACAACTCGTCGGCGGTGAAGGCCAGAATCGGCGCGATCCAGCGCACTAAGGCTTCGGAGATATGGTAGAGCGCGCTCTGGCAGGAGCGCCGCGCGGTGCTGTCGGCGGCTGTGGTGTACTGCCGATCTTTGATAATGTCGAGGTAGAAACCACCCAACTCCTGCACGCAGAAGTTATGCACTTTCTGGTAGACGTTGAGGAAGCGATAGCCGTCGTAGGCTTCGATGATCTCTTGCTGCAGTAGCAAGGCGCGATCCACCGCCCAACGATCCAGCGCCAACATCTCTTCGGGCGGCAGCAGGTGCTGGGCCGGATCGAAACCACTGAGGTTGGACAGCAAGAAGCGCGCGGTATTACGAATGCGTCGATAGGCATCGGCGCTGCGCTGCAGAATTACCTTGGACACCGCCATCTCGGCGGAGTAGTCGGTCGAGGACACCCACAGACGCAGAATATCGGCGCCGAGGCTGTCGTTGACTTCCTGTGGCGCAACCACGTTGCCGAGCGACTTGGACATTTTGCGGCCGTTCTCATCGACCACAAAGCCGTGGGTCAGCAGTTCTTTGTACGGTGCGTGGCCGTCGATGGCACTGCCGGTCAGCAGGGACGAATGGAACCAGCCACGGTGCTGGTCGGAGCCTTCCAGATACAGATCGGCACGCGGGCCCGTGGCATGCCCGAGCGGATGGGAGCCGCGCAATACGTGCCAGTGGGTGGTGCCGGAGTCGAACCAAACATCCAAGGTGTCGCTGATTTTGTCGTAGTGCCCAGCCTCGTCGCCGAGCAATTCTGCGGCGTCCAGCTTGAACCAGGCTTCGATGCCTTGCTGCTCAACCCGCAGCGCGACCTGCTCCATCAACTCGATGGTGCGCGGGTGCAGCTCGCCGCTTTCTTTGTGCAAGAAGAACGGAATCGGCACGCCCCAGTTACGCTGACGGGAGATGCACCAATCCGGCCGGCCGACGATCATGCCGTGCAGACGCGCTTGGCCCCACGCCGGAATAAAGGCGGTTTCTTCGATGGCCGCCAAGGCGCGTTCGCGCAGCGTTGGGCCTTGATCGGGCTGCTTGTCCATACCGACAAACCACTGCGCGGTGGCGCGGTAGATCAGCGGGGTTTTGTGCCGCCAGCAATGCATGTAGCTGTGCTGGATGACCGAATGCTTGAGCAGGCTGCCAACTTCTTCCAGCTTGGCGACGATGTTCGGGTTGGCCTTCCAGATAAACTGGCCGCCAAAGAACGGCAGCGACTCAACATACACGCCATTGCTCTGCACCGGACTGAGGATGTCGTCATTGACCATGCCGTAGCCTTTGCAGGAACGGAAGTCTTCCTCACCGTAGGCCGGCGCGGAGTGCACCACGCCCGTACCGGCGCCTAACTCGACGTAATCGGCCAAATAAACCGGAGCGAAACGCTCGTAGAAGGGATGACGGAAGCGAATCAACTCCAGCGCCTCGCCCTTGGCGATGGCCAGCACTTCACCGGTCAAGCCAAAGCGCTGCAGACTGCTTTCGACTAATTCTTCGGCCAACACCAGCAACTTGTCACCAGTATCGACCAGCGCGTAGTTGAACTCTGGATGCACGTTGAGCGCTTGGTTAGCCGGAATGGTCCACGGCGTAGTAGTCCAGATGACGATGCTGGTCGGCTTGCTCAGGCTGGCCAGACCAAAGGCGGCGGCCAACTTGTCGGCATCTTCGACGACAAAGGCGACGTCAATGGCATCGGACTTTTTGTCTTGGTACTCGACCTCAGCCTCGGCCAGCGCCGAGCCGCAATCGAAACACCAGTTCACCGGCTTGAGGCCTTTAAACACAAAACCCTGTTTAACCATCTCGGCCAACGCACGGATTTCGCCGGCTTCGTTGGCGAAATCCATGGTTTTGTAGGGCTTGTCCCAATCGCCCAACACGCCGAGGCGGATAAAGTCGGCTTTCTGCCCTTCAACCTGCTCACCGGCGTAGGTGCGGCAGCGCTCGCGAGTCAGATCGGACGGCTGATTTTTGCCGAAGGTGACTTCCACCTTGTGCTCAATCGGCAGGCCATGACAATCCCAGCCCGGCACATAGGGCGCGTCAAAACCGGACAGGGTCTTGGAGCGGGTAATGAAGTCTTTGAGGATTTTATTAACCGCATGACCGATATGAATGTTGCCGTTGGCGTAGGGCGGGCCGTCGTGCAGGACGAACTTAGGCCGCGTGGCACCAAGCTCGCGGAGCTTCTGGTACAGGCCAATGCTGTCCCATTGCTGCAAAATTTGCGGCTCGCGCTGGGGCAGACCAGCCTTCATTGGGAAGGCGGTATCGGGCAGGTTCAGGGTCGCTTTATAGTCGGTCATGTCAGTCGAGGCTCATCATTCAAGAGGCTGGTCAGCGCGGGGCTGATGCCAGTAGGCGCGGGCTGCGGCGACATCCGCAGTAATCGCCGCTTGCAGCGCGTCCAGCGAGGCAAAACGCTGTTCATCACGCAATTTATGTTTAAAGGTCACGCTTAGGTGGCGGCCGTACAGGTCGCCGGTAAAATCGAGTAAATGCACTTCCAAGTGGGCGCGGCCATCGCCTTGCACCGACGGCCGAACACCGATATTGGCGACGCCCGGTAGGTTCACGCCATCCACCGCCATGCTCACCACATACACGCCACTGAGCGGCACGCGGCAACGCTTGAGCTGCACATTGGCGGTGGGCGCACCGAGCTGACGGGCTAACTTTTGCCCATGCAAGATGCGCCCAGCAATTTCAAATGGCCGCCCGAGCAAGGCCTCGACCGCGTTAAAGTCGGCGGCGGTCAGGGCATCACGCACCCGGGTGCTGCTGACGCGCAAGCCATCCTGCTCAACCGTAGCGGCCTCTTCCAAGCTGAAACCGTGCTGCTGGCCGGCCTGCTGTAAAAACGCGAAATCGCCGGCGCGGTCACAGCCAAAGCGAAAGTCATCGCCAACTTCCAGATGCTGCACCGCCAAGCCATCGAGCAAGACCTTTTGCACAAACTGGGCGGCACTTAACTCGCGCAAACGTCGGTTGAAGGCTAAGCACAACACCCGATCAACCCCGGCAGCCGCCAGCAACTCAAGCTTGTCGCGCAGCCGAGTAAGGCGCACCGGCGCAGTTTGCGGGCTGAAAAACTCACGCGGCTGCGGCTCGAAGATGACCACGCAACTGGGCACATTTAACTCGGCTGCACGCTCACGTAAACGGCGCAAAATGGCCTGATGACCACAGTGCACGCCGTCAAAGTTGCCGATGGTGGCAACGCAACCCCGATGCTCGGGACGCAGATTATGTAAGCCTCGGACCAGCTGCATAGCACGCTTCTTGGCTAAAAAGGGGTCGATTATACGCACACCCGCTCACGGACAACAGGCGCGTAACCGTGCAAGCGCATGTCAACCGTTACCGACCGCCCATTAGCCCAGCCAATCAGCTCAAGGCTTGCCGCGAAAAGTGCCGCAAACGAAAGCCCAGCAGCGCTAAAACCGCGAAATAGCTCAACGCCCCGGCCGCCACCAAGGCCATTAGCCGCAGCAACCGCAGCAACATACCGCCATCCGACCACGCCGGCATGACGTGCATCAGCCCCAGCAATACCGCCGCCATGACCAACACGGCGGCGAGCAATTTAGCGATAAACCCGCCCCAACCGGCCAGCGGCGTATACATCGCCTGCTTGCGCGACTGCCAAAACAGCAAGCTGGCATTCAGGCACGCACCCAGACCAATCGCCAAGGCCAAGCCGGCGTGCTTAGTGCCCTCGGGAAACACATAGAAAAACAGCAGATTAAATAGCTGCGTGACGGCAATGCTGAGCAGCGCAATGCGCACCGGGGTGCGGATATTGCGCTGCGCATAGAAGCCCGGCGCCAGCACCTTAATCAGCAAAATCCCAGTCAGACCGAAGGCATAAGCGATTAAAGCCAATTGGGTCATCTGTGCGTCATGGGCGCTAAATTGACCGTACTGAAACAACGCCACCGTCAGCGGCTCGGCCAAAATCGCCAAGGCCAGCGCACACGGCAGCGCTAGCAGCAGGCACAGACGCAAACCCCAATCGAGCACCCGGGAGAAATCGCCCGGATCTTTACCAGCAAAACTTTTCGACAATACCGGCAACAGAATCGTCCCCAAGGCCACGCCGAGCACGCCGGACGGTAACTCCATCAAACGATCGGCGTAATACATCCACGACACCGAACCAGCCGCCAAAAATGAGGCGAAAATAGTGTTGATAATCAGCGAAAACTGGCTGGCCGACACCCCAATAATCGCCGGCCCCATCTGCTTGAGCACCCGCCAAACGCCGGCATCACGCAGATTCAGACGCGGCAGCACCAGCATGCCGATCTTTTTTAAATGCGGCAGTTGATAGAGCAACTGCAACAAGCCGCCGACCAACACCGCCCACGCCAAGGCCATAATCGGCGGATCAAAATACGGAGTCAGAAACAAGGCAAACAGGATCATGCTCAAATTCAGCAAGGTCGGTACAAAGGCAGGCACCGAAAAACGATTCCAGGTATTCAGAATCGCCCCCGCCAAGGAGGCTAGGGAGATCAGCAAGATATACGGAAAGGTCACCCGCAATAGCGCGGTGGTCAGCGCGTACTTCTCGGCGTTATCGACAAAGCCCGGCGCCGTCAGCCAGATCACCCAAGGCGCGGCGAGCATGCCCAACGCGGTCACCAGCGCCAAAATCAAGGTCAGCAAGCCGCTGACATAGGCCACAAAGGTGCGCGTCGCCTCCTCGCCCTGCTGGGTTTTGTATTCGGCCAAGATCGGCACAAAGGCTTGCGAAAACGCCCCCTCGGCGAAGATCCGCCGCAGTAAGTTGGGCAACTTGAAGGCGACGAAAAACGCATCGGTAGCCACCCCAGCGCCAAATATCCGCGCGATTAAGGTGTCACGGACAAATCCGAGAATCCGCGAGAGCATGGTCATTGAGCTCACGGCGGCCAGCGACTTGAGTAAATTCATAGCCTGAAAGTCTTCTTTGGAATAATCAGTACAGGGCAGCAGCGCCCAGAAGCCTCGCGCACGCCGCGAGGCCCGCAAAGCCGGCGAGTGTAGGGCGCCACGGCAAATAAATCATCCGCCGGCGCCGGTAAAAGATCTGCAGATGAAGCTTGCTGATGTAATCACCCTTGACAAGCATGTAACGCGGCGGCATTATTCGCGGCCTTATTTGTTTGTAATCCCATATTTTATCGAGGAGCTTGTCGGTGGCCAATTCACCTTCTGCCAAAAAACGCGCCAAACAGGCCCTGAAGCGTAATAGCCATAACGCCAGTCAGCGCTCGATGGTTCGCACCTACATCAAGAACGTGGTTAAGGCCGTTGCTGCCAAAGACCTGGAAAAAGCTAAAGCCGCTTACGTTCTGGCTGTGCCTGTAATCGACCGCATGGCCGACAAAGGCATCATCCACAAGAACAAAGCAGCACGTCACAAGAGCCGCCTGAACGCACACGTTAAGGCACTCAGCATCGCAGCCTAAACCCTGCGCTGTTTAAAAAACCGGCTTCGGCCGGTTTTTTATTGCCCACAGAAAAGCCACCCAGTACAGCACAGAGAAAACCAGCAGACCGAAAAAAGCCGCCGCGTGCAGCAGCACAGCGACGGCTTAATGAGGCGCTAGCTAGCGCCCTATCAGTGCTGCCAAGGCAGAATCGGGATAGCAGTGACCGCATTCTGCGGGCTGCCTTCGATGATTCGGTCGCTGTACACCAGATACACCAAGGTATTGCGCTTACGGTCGAAGAAGCGCACTACCTGCATGCTTTTGAACACCAGCGAGGTGCGCTCCTTAAAGACCTCCTCGCCATCCTTCAGCTCGCCTTTAAAGGCTATCGGGCCAACCTGCCGACAGGCCAAGGAGGCCTCGGCGCGATCCTCTGCCAAACCCACACCACCCTTGATGCCACCTGTCTTGGCCCGCGACAGGTAGCAGGTCACACCCGCAACCTTAGGATCATCGAAGGCCTCGACGATAATTTTGTCATTTGGCCCAACCCACTTAAACACCGTGGAGACCTCGCCAATTTCTTCAGCGCTCAGCGCCAGCGGTAAAATCAACAACAATCCCAGCACGCTATTTGCAATACGCATCAACAGCCTCCAGCACTCAGACCAAAATCAAATTATCGCGATGGACCAACTCCGACTCGTCGACGTAACCGAGCAACGCCTCGATCGCCTCCGAGCCATGCCCCATAATTTTCTGCGCCTCAAGCGCACTGTAGTTGGCCAAACCACGAGCGACTTCACGCCCATCGGGGGCCAAGCACACCACCATCTCGCCACGCCGAAAATTACCGGTAACGGTCGTCACGCCCACGGGCAGCAAGCTCTTATGCCCGAGCGACAAGGCGCTTACCGCCCCCGCATCCAGGGTCAAGCTGCCGCGCGTTTGCAAGTGCCCGGCCAGCCATTGCTTGCGCGCCGCCAGCAGGCCGCGCTCAGGCGTCAGCAAGGTGCCGAGATTTTCACCCGCCTTTAAGCGATCGAGCACCCGCTCGATCATGCCACCGACAATCACCGTATGCGCGCCAGAGCGCGCCGCCAAACGTGCCGCGCGCAGCTTGGTCTGCATGCCGCCGCGACCCAGCGCGCCACCGACACCACCGGCCACCGCATCCAAAGCCGGATCATCAGCCCGCGCCTGACTGATTAACTGCGCATCAGGGTTGTGCCGCGGGTCAGCATCAAACATGCCGTCACGATCAGTGAGAATCACCAGCAGGTCGGCCTCGACCAAGTTGGCGACCAGCGCCGCCAAGGTGTCGTTATCACCAAAACGAATCTCGTCGGTGACCACGGTGTCGTTTTCGTTAATCACCGGGATAGCACCCAGCTCGACCAAGGTGCGCAAGGTGCTACGGGCGTTCAGATAGCGCTTGCGGTCGGACAGATCATCGTGAGTCAGGAGGATTTGCGCAGCATGGGTGCCATGCTCGGCAAAGCTCGACTCCCACGCCTGCACCAGACCCATCTGCCCCACCGCAGCCGCCGCCTGCAACTCATGGATGGCACTCGGTCGCGCCGTCCAGCCCAAGCGACTCATGCCGGCCGCTACCGCGCCCGAGGACACCAGCACCAACTCGACACCAGCGGCGCGCA
>JBILAR010000005.1:0-94029 GCA_044354115.1 Pseudomonas sp.
GCAACGCGACCATCTGCTCGACCCACACCGCCATGGCGGCCCGATCCAAGCCACGGCCATCGGCCGTCAGCAGCGCACTGCCAATCTTCACCACCCAGCGCCGCGCACCCGTTACCTTGTCCCGCATGTTTATCCAACCCTAGTTAAAGGGCGGCGCACCGAGCGGCGCCAACCCAATAGCCAGCCAGCGCACGCGCCAGCCAGCGGCCATTAGTTAGCACAACGCCGCTAATTAGCGGCGTTGTGCAGACAATCAATCGCGGACGTAGATAATCTCTGGTCCGTCCTCGTCATCCTCTTCATCCCAGAAGCTGTCATCGTCCTCAGTACCCACCGGCTTAACCCCGGTGCGACGCAAGGCGCGCTGATCATCCAAGGCCTGCAACTGGGCACGCGCCTCGTCTTCGATATGCCGATCGAGCGCCGCCAAGTCGGCCGCGTATTGCGGCTCTTCGGCCAGACGCACGGCGCGCTCTTCGAGATAACGCATGATGTCCTGACACAGCTTCTCGGTGCCTTCGCGACCAATCGCGGAAATCACATACACCGGACCAGTCCATTCCAGCCGATCGGTAATTTCCTTGATCCGCGCCTCTTGCTCCTCTTCCATGATCTGGTCGGACTTATTCAGCACCAACCAACGATCACGCAACGCCAAGGACGGACTGAACTTGGTCAGCTCATTGACGATAGTTTCCGCAGAGTCAGCCGCATCGGTCAAATCCAACGGCGCCATATCCACCAGATGCAGCAGCAAGCGCGTGCGCGACAAATGCTTAAGGAAACGAATCCCCAAGCCAGCGCCATCCGAGGCACCCTCGATCAAACCGGGAATATCGGCAACCACAAAGCTCTTGTAGCGATCGACACTGACCACGCCCAAGTTCGGCACCAAGGTGGTGAACGGATAATCCGCCACCTTTGGCTTAGCAGCCGACACCGAGCGAATCAGCGTGCTCTTGCCGGCGTTCGGCAAGCCGAGCAAGCCAACATCGGCCAACACCTTCAACTCCAGCTTCAGGTCGCGTGACTCGCCCGGCTTACCTAGCGAGGTCTGGCGCGGCGCACGGTTGGTGCTGGATTTGAAGCGGGTATTACCCAAACCATGCCAGCCGCCATGCGCAACCAGCAAACGCTGGCCGGCCTTAGTCAGGTCGCCAATAACCTCTTGGGTGCCGGCATCGATGACCGTAGTGCCAACCGGCACCCGCAACACCGACTCTTCACCCTTGCGACCTGTGCAATCGGCACTGCCGCCATTGGAGCCACGCTCCGCATCGAAACGCCGGGTATAGCGGTAGTCGACCAAGGTGTTGAGGTTCTCGTCGGCGAGCATATACACCGAACCACCATCACCACCGTCGCCACCGTTAGGGCCACCGTTTTCAATGAACTTCTCGCGACGGAAGCTCATGCAGCCGTTGCCGCCGTCACCGGCTTTTACAAAAATCGATACTTCATCGACGAATTTCATGGGCTACGCCTCCCGCCGCAAGAGCGGGCAAAATTAAACAGGGAACACAGGAATACAGAAACAAAAAAGCCCCGTCGCGAGACAGGGCTTTTCCAGCAACTACGAGATTAGGCCGCGACGACTTCAGTCTTCGGGACGATGCTCACATAGCGACGACCGAAGGCGCCCTTAACCTGAAACTTGATCACGCCTTCCACTTTCGCGAACAGGGTGTGATCTTTACCCATGCCAACGCCATAACCGGCGTGGAACTGAGTACCGCGCTGACGCACGATGATGTTGCCTGGGATAATAGCCTGGCCGCCATACATCTTAACGCCAAGGCGTTTCGATTCTGAGTCGCGACCGTTGCGGGTACTACCACCAGCTTTTTTGTGTGCCATGAGTTCAATACTCCAAATTGTGGATCAGGTTAAAAATTAACCCTGAATACCGGTGATTTTGATCTCGGTGTACCACTGACGGTGACCTTGACGCTTCATGTGGTGCTTACGGCGGCGGAACTTGATGATGGTAACTTTATCGTGACGGCCTTGGGCGATCACTTCAGCTACAACCTTAGCGCCTTCAACAACTGGAGCGCCGATGTTCACGTCGTCGCCATTGGCAACCAACAGAACGCGGTCGAAAGTCACGGCTTCGCCAACAGCGATTTCGAGCTTTTCAATTTTCAGGTATTCGCCTTCGGCAACCTTGTATTGCTTACCACCGGTAACAATTACTGCGTACATAATCTTGCTCCGTTAAATCCTGCTCACCCAGCGCTTTATAGGAATAGTCTTCGGCTGGCATGGCTGCATGGGGCCGGATGGACGCCCGTGCAATTGCGTAAGGCAGGTAATGCCCAGGAAGTTCAGGGGCCGCGATTGTACGCAAGCCACAGATTCTGCGCAAGCACCCAAAGTGCTTACCTTGACAGCATAGACCCCGCCACCTAGCATGCCGCGCAACCTTGTTGGAGCAACAACACGCAATGCAACCGCAAACCTTCTATAGCGTCGTAGCCGACGATTTCACTGCCGTTGACGACATCATTCGTCGTCAACTGGTGTCGCGCGTACCGCTGGTAGAAAAAATCGGTGACTACATCATCTCCGCCGGCGGCAAACGCCTGCGCCCGCTGCTGGTGCTGCTGTGCGGCAAGGCACTGGGTAAAGAAGGTGATGACCTGCGTTTGCTGGCGGCGACTATCGAGTTTTTGCACACCGCCACCCTGCTGCATGACGACGTGGTCGATATGTCCGACATGCGCCGCGGCCGCTCGACAGCCAACGCACAGTGGGGCAATGCGCCAAGTGTATTGGTCGGCGACTTTCTCTATTCGCGCTCCTTCGAGATGATGGTCGAACTGGGCTCGATGGACGTGATGCGTATTCTGTCCAAGGCCACCCGAGTGATTGCCGAAGGCGAAGTGCTGCAACTGTCGAAAATCCGCGACGCCAGCACCAGCGAAGCCACCTACATGGAAGTGATTCGCGGCAAAACCGCCATGTTGTTCGAGGCTTCGACCCACAGCGCAGCCATTTTAGCCGCCGCCAACCCGGCGCAAACCGAAGCCCTGCGCACCTTTGGCGACCACCTCGGGGTGGCCTTCCAACTGGTTGACGACCTGCTTGACTACCGTGGCGACGCGGCCACTCTGGGCAAAAACGTCGGCGACGATCTAGCCGAAGGCAAACCGACCCTGCCGCTGATTTATTGCATGCGCGAAGGCACGCCCGAGCAAGCAGCGCTGGTCCGTCAAGCGATTCAAAAAGGCGGCTTGGAAGACCTCGAAAGCATCCGCGCCGCCGTTGAAGCCAGCGGCGCTCTGGACTACACCGCCCAGCAAGCACGCAGCTTTGCCGAGCGCGCCATCAACTGCCTCGACGCCCTGCCCGCCAGCGAATACCGCGATGCATTGATCGAGCTCAGCCGCTTCGCCGTAGCGCGCACCCACTGAGTTCGCCACGCAAAAATTAGCCCGTCCAAGTGACGGGCTTTTTAATGCGCGCAGGGAAAGATTAAGCCTTGCTATTATTTGAATGCGAAGTATTCTCATCTAAACCCAGGACACCGGAGATGAGTCATGACCTATTTAATTGACGCTTGGCTGGATCGCCCACAGCCGTACTTACGCATCCTGCATCGGGAAACCGGCAAGGTGTGTTTACGCTTGGAGGAGCAGGCTTTGGATGAGTTACGCGAGCTAGGCGACTTGGATATGGCCAGCCTTAACTCCAACGAACCGCTGGTGCTTAAAGAGCTGTTACGCAATTTGTTTCTGTTCTGCTTTACCCGAGCATTGCGCCCGGTCTGCGAGCGGCCATCCGGCGGCGGCAGCACGTTGTAAAGGGTGGGTTACGCCGCTGCGCGGCTATAACCCACCCGAGGCATTACAAGATAGCCAACAACTCGACATCAAACACCAGCACGCTGTGCGGCGGGATGCTGCCCGCGGCTTGGCCGCCGTAGGCCAACTCGCTCGGCACGGTCAGGCGCCACTTGCTGCCGGTGTTCATCAACTGCAAGGCCTCAACCCAACCAGCGATCACGCCGCCCACCGGGAATTCAGCCGGCTCGCCACGCTCGTAAGAACTGTCGAACACGCTGCCGTCGATCAAGGTGCCGTGATAGTGAGTGCGCACATTGTCGTCAGCCGAAGGCTTGGCGCCTTCACCGGCGATCAACACTTCGTATTGCAGGCCCGACGCAAGCAGCGTCACGCCGTCTTTCTTGGCGTTCTCGGCCAGAAACGCAATCCCAGCAGCGGCTGCCGCTTCGGCCTGTAGCTGCGCCTGCGCCTGCATAACTTCGCGAATCACTTTGAAGCTGGCCGACAGCGCTTCTTGGCTAACACGGCTAGCGGTGCCGCCAAAGGCATCGGTCAGGCCGGCAACAATGGCGTTCAAGTCAGCGCCAGGCGGCGGATTGTCACGCAGTTGATCGCCAAGCTGACGACCAATGCCATAGCTAACACGGGTCTCGTCGGTGGACAGATTCAGTTCGGACATAGCATGGCTCCGGAGGCACACAAAAAAGGGCCGCCAGACTAGCACAGATGCCCGCCCCGCCCCAGCCAACTGCCGGCGCAGAAAAGACCGCAAACGGATATTGCCGGCTTGATTGGTACGATAGTACCAATTAGTATTCAGACCTACACCCAGCCACCTGATTTCAACAGCGCCGCCCCAGCCAGCAGGATGCACCATGATGACAACCCGCCCATCGCAGCTACTCTTGCTCGCCCTGCTCAGCGGCGCGCTACCGGTAATGGCGGACGATATCAGCCACGGGAAAAGCTTATTTAGCGCCTGCAGCAGCTGTCATGGCGAGCAGGCACAAGGAAATCAGGCCTTGGCGGCGCCCGCGTTGGCCGGTCAGCAGCAGAGCTACCTGATTCGCCAACTGGCTAATTTCAACAGTGGCCTACGTGGCAGTAATCCCAGCGACAGCGCCGGAGCGCTGATGCAGGCCAGCGCCGCCACCCTCAACGACGCGCAGGCCATCAGCGACCTAACCGCCTATCTCGCCAGCCTGCCACCACCGATAGTCAAGCCAAGCCTGAGCGGCAACGCAGCCCTCGGCAGCCGCCTGTACCAAGCCAAGTGCGGCGCCTGTCATGGCGGCCAAGCCGAAGGCAATCTAGCCATGCACAGCCCGCGCCTGCGCCAGCAGCTCGACAGCTATCTACTGCTGCAAGTTAAGCATTTCAAGCAAGGTATCCGCGGCAGCGCGCCGGGCGATCGCTACGGCAAACAGATGCAGATGATGGCCAACAGCGTGAGTGACACCGAGTTACTCGACGTAATCGCCCACATCGGCAGCCTGCCACAGCCATGAGCCCGTCCAATCGGCTCAGACACTGTTGGCTGCTAGCGCTAACCCTGTTGATCGGCAGCGCCCAAGCCGAGGGCCAAGCGAACGCAAGCAAGCTAGCCAGCACCTGCCCGCCGGGGTTCGAACTGAGCGCCACCAACCAATGCAAACTGCACAGCCTGTATGACCAGTACAACTCGCTGTACAGCCAGGGCGTAGGTGGCCTGAAGACGGCCTTGCCAGCGCGCCGCGATGGTTTCTCGCCACAGCAGATCGACCTTGGCCGCCAGTTGTTTTTCGACCCACTGCTGTCCGGCGACCAGAGCCTGTCCTGCGCCAGCTGCCATCACCCCAAGCTGGGCTTTGCCGACGGCCAGGCCAAGAGCACTGGTATTCATGGCCGCACTGCCAGCCGTGGGGCGCCAAGCCTGTGGAACATGGCGTTTTTGACCCGTTTCTTCTGGGATGCGCGGGCCAAGTCGCTGGAAGAGCAGATGACCGGGCCGCTGTACGCCGCCAATGAAATGGGCAACACCCCGGTCCAGCTGCTCAGTTCAATCAATGCCACGGACAACTACCGGAGGTTGTTCGCCGCCGCCTTCGAGCAACCGGCCGAACAGTTAATTAGCTTGGAGCAGATCTACACCGCGATTGCCGCCTTCGAGACCTCGCTAGTCTCGCTGAACAGCCGTTACGACCACTACGCCCACGGTTATGCCGAAGCCCTGAATACCAACGAGTTGGAAGGCATGAATGTGTTTCGCTCGTTCGTCGCCCGCTGCGCCGAATGCCACACGCCGCCGCTGTTCACCAACCAGCAGATCGCCGTGATCGGCGTGCCAGAAGCCCCCGGCCAGCCCTTCGATGCCGGCGCTGAAAGCGTGTTTCCCAACCCCACCTGGCGCGGCGGCTTCAAGGTGCCGTCGCTGCGCAACATCGCCCAGACCGCGCCCTATATGCACAACGGCGCGTTCAGCAACCTGCGCGAGGCCAGCGAGTTCTACACCAAAGGCCGTGGCCACGCCCTGCCCGAGGAAGAAAAAGCACGCATGACCCTGCACTGGCACATCTGGGAACCCAAGCTGGCCGAGTTGGAACTGGATCGCCTAGTGGATTTCATGCAGACCCTCAGCGATGACAGCTTCACCCCCGCCATACCCACCCAGGTGCCGTCCGGCTTAACCCCCGGCGGGCGCCTGCCGGCCGCCCTGCAGGGCGCCACCAACACCGCCGCACGTCTTGTGTCACCAGGAGAACAATAATGGGCAAGAAGATCATCAGCGCCATCGCCGCAGTCGGCCTGCTCGCCGCCGGCGCGTACCTCGGCAGTCAACTCGGCAGCGACAACAGCGCCACCATCGTCGGCGGGGCGGATCGCTATGGGCAAAAGTCCGGGGCGACCAGCGCCGCCGTCGGCAGCCTGGCTAAATCGGTCGGTGCCAGCGGTAAGGGCCAGGTGCATGCGGTGCGCGACGGCGAGTCGATTCAGGCCGCCGTACAGAAGGCTCAGCCGGGCGATGTGATCCAGGTCTATCCCGGCACCTACAAGGAGACCGTGTACATCGACAAGGATGACATCCTGCTCAGCGGGGTGATCGTCGATGGCCAGTGGCCGACCATGGAAGGCGGACACACACTCAACGACGCCGTGCTCTACTCAGGCAACAACATCACCGTGGAAAACCTGCACATTACCCATTACAAGGGCAATGCGATCATGGGGCAGGCCGGCAACAACTTCCTGATCCGCAACAACCGGGTGATCGATACCGGTGTGTACGGCATCTTCCCGCAGCTGGGCAAAAACGGACTGGTCAGCAACAACGTGCTCAGCGGCATCGAAGACGCGGCCATCTATATCGGCATGTGCGACAACGTGCACGTCAATAACAACGAGGTGTTCGCCAACGTCGCCGGCATCGAGATCGAAAACTCGCGGCACTCCATCGTCGAAAACAACAAGGTCTACAACAACACCGGCGGCATTCTCGCCTTCATCACGCCGGGCCTGCCGATCAAGACTGCCTTTGATGTGATCATCCGCAACAACTTCATCACCGACAACAACCACCCCAACTTCGGCGCACCGGGCTCAATCGTATCTGGCGTACCGGCGGGCACCGGGATTATCGTCATGGCCGCCGATGAGGTGACCATCGAAAACAACATCATCAGCGGCAACCAGAACGTCGGCATCGTCATCACTGACCACGACAACTTTGCCAACATCAGCAAGGACCCGGACTCCGACCCTTACTCGGACAAGATCTCGATCCTCAACAACCTGATGTTCAACAATGGCAGCCAGCCCATCGACGAGATCAAGGCGCTGAAAATCGCCAACCTGACCAGTGGTAACGTCGACATCATCAACGCCGGCACCAGCCGCGACAGCTGCCTGCTCAACCCAGGCCAGTACCCAGCCCTGGGCACCAAGAGTTTCGGCACCTGTGGCTTCTCCACCACGGCCGACACCGTCACCTACCTGCTGGCGGAACCCGTAGCAGCGCGCGAGTTCAAGCTTGAGGAGAAAGGCAAGATGGTCTACTACGGCGTCTGCGCCGGTTGCCACGCCTACAACATGCGCATGATCGGCCCGCCGGTAGAGGTCATCCAGGCGCTGTACATGGACAACCCGCAAGGCATCGTCGAGTACATCAGCAACCCAACCAAGAAGCGCGACGACTACCCAGCCATGCCCAAGCAGGATTACCTAAGCCCGGAAATCCGCCGCGCCGCCGCCGAATTCATGCTTTACACCGACAGCAAGGGCATATTTCACGACCCAGCCCTGAACCAGCAGCAATAAACTTCAGGCACAAAAAAAGGAGCACCTGAGTGCTCCTTTTTTTGTGCCGCAATAGAACCTTGGACGACCTCAGTGCTTGGTCAGTTTGTCCAGATAGCCCATGGCAAAAGCCGAAACCACGAAGGTCATGTGAATGATCACAAACCACATCAGGTACTCGGGCGAAGTGTTTTTCGCATCCATAAACACTTTAAGCAGGTGAATGGACGAAATCGCCACAATCGAGGCCGCGACCTTCATCTTCAGCGAGCTGGAGTCCATCTTACCCAGCCAGCTGAGTTTCTCTTTACCGTCATCAATATCCAGCGCCGAGACGAAGTTCTCGTAGCCAGACAACATCACCATCACCAACAAACCGCCGACCAGCGCCATGTCGATCAACGACAGCAACACCAGAATCAGGTCCGCCTCGGCCATGGCAAATACGTTGGGAAGAATGTGAATAATTTCTTGGAAAAACTTTAAGCTCAGTGCCAGCAAACCCAGCGACAAGCCAAAGTAAATCGGTGCCAACAACCAACGTGAGGCGTACATCGCATTTTCAATTAAGCGTTCCATGGTGCCTCGCAGAAAGGTAAAAATCGACGCTGAGTATACTCAGCGCGCAGCCACCGACCAAGGCTCGCGTAGCGCAAGGCAATATGGCGCAACAACCGCCAAGCAGTGCACGCCAATTGTGGATAAGGTTTTTAGCGCCAGCCCCGCGCCGCTGCACGCAAAACCCCGCAAGCCCGAGAGCAGACAACCGCAGCAGGGTAATTTAATGTTTTGGATTGAGCTGAAAGTCGAGCTTAGGCGCACCCGAGCAGCCGTTTAAGCGGCGCATTTTCGCCTGCATATGCAAGCTCCAAATCGGCACATCGCCCGCCAGTCGATAGCCTTGCGCCTGCAGGCTGAGGGCAATCCCGGCGAGTATCTCTTGCGCCGCGCAAGGCCCGCAGAATGGGCCTTGCGCGTTAATCAGCGAGGGTTGCATGGCATCCATACCGGCCACACACAGCACCGTCCACAGGCCCTGCTCGCCGGCCAAAGGGCGCACCGTGCACTCAATGCGAGTAACCACACCTAGGTACTGACGGGTAAGGCACAGACTCGGCCGCATGGCCATGACTCCGGGCAAGACACACATCCAGCCTACACCCGCAATTAACCACGGCAAAGGGCCAAAGTTACCCACAATAACTGTGGATAACTCTGTGGATGAAGCTTGCACAAGTACCTTAAGCCCGCCGAGTTCGCGGCGCACGGCCAGCGCTCAGTGACTGACCAGCCAGCAAAGGGCTGGTCAGCCGTTCGCCGACTTGGCCTTAAGTGCCTGAGCTGTCCGCGACTGGCTTCTTCTGTGGCTTCTTGCGCGCAGGCTTGGTCGTCGGCTCAACTGCTGCGGCCGGCTCCGACTCATCGTCATCGAGGCCCAACTCGGCAATCTCACGTAAACGCTCGACCACCCGCGCATTCACACTGCCCTCGGCAAAGGCCCCCGCCGCATCCATCGCACCGGCGGGCGCACCCACCAGCAAACTCAGGGCCTCGTCGACCTGGCGCACGGCATAAACATGAAACTTGCCGCTGCGTACCGCCTGCAACACGCGCTCATCGAGCATCAGGGTGGCGACGTTGGAGTGCGGAATGATCACCCCCTGTTCGCCACTCAAACCGCGCGCCTGACACAGACGAAAGAAGCCTTCGATCTTCTCGTTGACCCCGCCGACCGCCTGCACCTCACCAAACTGATTGATCGAGCCGGTGATGGCAAAACACTGTTTCAGCGGCGTGCGCGACAAGGCCGAGATCAGCGTGCAAACCTCGCCAAGCGAGGCGCTGTCGCCATCCACATAGCCGTAGGATTGCTCCAAAGCGATGCTGGCAGAAATATCCAGCGGATACTCCTGAGCGTAACGACTGCCCAAATAGCCGGTGAGAATCATCACGCCCTTGGAGTGAATCGGCTGGCCGAGATTAACCTCGCGCTCGATATCGACAATCCCCGAGCTACCCGGATAAACCGTGGCGGAAATTCGTGCCGGCATGCCAAACGCCGAGTCGCCCACTTCAAACACGGTCAAACCGTTGCACTTGCCGACCGCCGCGCCGCTGCTATCAATCAGGATGATGCCAGCCAACATGTCTTCGAGAATCCGCGCCGAAACCCGCCCGGTACGATCGGCCTTGGCCTTCAAGGCGCGCTCGATATGGCCCACATCGGTGTGTTCTTCATGGGCCAACTGGCGAATAAAATCGGCCTCGCTGACCAGCTGGAAAATATCGCCAATCTGCGCCGACAAGCGCCCTTGATGCTCGGCTAGACGCGCACTGTAAGTCGCCAAGCGCGCCACCGCGGCGGCGGTTAAGGGCGCCATACCTTCTTCGGTGGTGCGGGTTTTTAGCAGCTGAGCAAACTGCTCGAGGCTGTCTTCGAGCAGCGGAATGTCCTCATCAAAGTCGACCAGCACGCGAAACATGCCCTGAAAATCCGGATCCAGATCTTGCAGGGTGTAATACAGGTCGCGCGAGCCAATGATTACCACCTTGACCTGCAGCGGTATCACCTGCGGACTGAGTGTGACGGTGGCGACCCGAGCCAGCTCGCCGAGCGGCGACTCCATCTTCAACTGGCGCGAATGCAGGGCGCGCTTAAGCGCATCCCAAACAAACGGCTCACTCAGCAACTTCTCAGCTTCCAGCACCAAGAAGCCACCATTGGCACGATGTAAGGCGCCGGGGCGCAATTGCCGATAACTGGTGTAGAGCGCGCCCTGATCGCTGTTGTATTCGATCCGGCCAAATAGATTGTCGTAGGTGGGGTGCGACTCAAAAACCACAGGTGCGCCGCCATGCCGGTGATGGCCGACTACTAAACTGGGGGCGTACTGCTCCTCCAGCAACTTGCGGGTTTGCGCCACTGGCCTGTCCACATCCACCAGTTGCTCGACCACGGTTTTCAGCAAATTCACCTGCACTGCTTGCAGATACGCGCAAACCCCGGCGTTTTCCGCGTAGCGCTCCGATAACGGCGCCAGCAAGGGTTGCAGGGCTAGGCTGATGGTCTCTTCATCGAGCTGGCGCAGCTGATTGCTCGAGTCGCGCTTCCACTGCTGCAGGCTGGCCAGCTCTTCATTGAGGCGCTCTTCAAGCAACGCAATGTCGACATGAAAACGCTCGCGCTCGACCTCGGGCAATTGGGCGAACTCGGCTTCATCCAGCGCCTTAGTGTCCTTCATCGGGGTGAAGGCGATATTGCTGTTGTCGCGGTACAGCGCCACGTCCTTTTCCAGCGCCAAGCGCTCGACCACATCTAAGGCGCGGTCATAACGCTGATTAAACACCCGGTCGATGGCGCTTTTTTTCTGCTGATAGGACGGCAGCTCGAACACCGCCGGAAAAGTCGTCAGCAGATTGTCGATAAATTGACTGATGTCGGCACTAAAGGCGCTGGCGCTGCCGGCTGGCAATTCCAGCGCACGCGGCTCACGCGGCTCATCGAAGTGATTAACGTAAAGCCGATCCGCCGGCGTAGCCAAGCGCTTGGCCTCGGCTTTGAGGTAGCGCTGCACAAAGGAAAAGCGCCCGGTGCCCGGTTCGCCCATCACATACACGTTGTAGCCGGGGCGCGGCATCGCCACGCCAAATTGCATGGCCTCCACGGCGCGCTCTTGGCCGAGCACCCCACGAAACGACTCGAGTTCGGCGGTGGTAACGAAGTCAAACTGCGCAGGAGCAAAGGGACGGGTTAGCGCATCAGGTGGCACGCGCAGGGCAGCAGCAATAGAGTCGGCCATGGGTAATCCTTACGACAGGCGGAAGATCAGCCATTCTGGCGCTGCCCGCTAAGGGCTGGCAAGGCATTCACCGAGACTCACCGCTGCAGTGTCGTCGCGCGCTTAATCGCGCTGATCGGCGCAGGCCACGCAGTATTCGGCCATGGGCATGGCTTGCAGGCGCGCCGGCGCAATCGCTTGAGCGCAGCGCAAGCACTGACCATAACTCCCTGCGGCCAGACGTTCTTGGGCATGGGTCACTTGCCGCTGCGCCACCTCGGCCTCGGCCAGCAAGGCTTCGAGCACTTCATCGTTTTGTCGCTGCTGGGCCTGCTCGGCGAAATCCGCTGAATGGCTGCGCGCCAAATCATGCCGAATCGCGTTGGCGCGCACGGCATAGTCAGCGGCTAAGGCGGCTAAACAACTGCGCGGATCGAAGGTGCTCATGCGACGTACTCCTCAGATAGAACTATGGTTAGTGTGGCTGCTGCGAGGCAATTTGCACTGATCTAAGTCATACGCGTCTGCCGACTTGCCCACAGCTGCAACAGCTGCGCCTTGACAGACCACTGCCAAAGCGAAAAGCTGCAACCCAGCGCTGCTGCATTTTGGCGCTCACTTACCAAGGACTGCATAGAGAGTAAAACCATGAAAAAACTCCTGCTAGGTACGCTACTCACCGCTCTTTCCGTTAACGCCTTCGCCGAAGCACCCGGCGGCCCAGGCTGTGGCTGGGGCAACATGATGTTTAAAGGTCAAAAAGGCATGGCCTCGCACTTCCTCGCCTCCACCACCAACGGCACCTCCGGCAACGCCACCTTCGGCATGACCTCCGGCACCAACGGCTGCTCGACCAAGGGCGCTCTGGGCTATAACGGTCGTTCAATGCTGGCGCTGAACGGCATGATGGACGAACTGTCCGAAGACATGGCCAAAGGCGACGGCGAAGCGCTGACCACCTATGCCGTGGTACTGGGCGTACAGCCACAAGATCGCGCGCACTTTGCCGCTGTCACTCACGAGCATTTCACTGAAATCTTCAGCAGTGCCAACGTGACCGCTGAACAAGTACAAGCGGCCACCTTGGCCGTGATGCAAAACGATGCACGCCTGGCCCAATACGGCCACGAAGCATAAGCACACGGCCTAGCGCCGCACGCCTTTGCCTCAGCCCGCCCTGCTCAAGGGCGGGTTTATTCACCTCAAACTTAGTTGCCCTGCATGTTCAAACGCCTGATTTCCCTGTTGGCGCTATGCGCTTGTGCGTCTGCGTTAGCGCAACCAACCCCCAGCAGCGCCCGCCTGCAACAACTGGCCAACGACCCCTTCTGGCTGTCCTTGGGGCACTACGAGAGCGGTAAATTTGGCGGCTGGCGCAGCCATGTCGATGATGAAAAATTCTTTCTCGCCAGCAATGGTTCGAGCCATCCAGAGGCCGAACTCGCCGCCACACTCGCCGCGCTGTATGCGCCCAGCGAACTCGGCAACCAGCACGCCCAATGCGTATTCCCGGCGCGCAGTCGCTGGCTGCAAGCACAGCTCAAACTGCAAGACTTGCCCAAGCCAAGCTGCAGCGAATTTAACACCTGGTATCAAGACATCGCTCCGCACAGCGCAGTGCTGATTTATCCGGCGGCCTATCTGAACAGTCCCTCGTCGATGTTTGGCCACACCTTGCTGCGCATCGACCAAGCCGACTTTGACCACAACAGCAGCGCCCTGCTGAGTTATGCGCTGAACTTTGGCGCCTTTATCGAGGGTGCCGACAACAGCATGCTGTACGCTTGGAAAGGCTTGATGGGCGGCTATCCCGGCTTATTTGCGCTGGTGCCCTATCGCGAGAAACTGGCCGAATACACCCGCTTAGAAAACCGCGATCTGTGGGAATACCGGCTGAATCTAAGCCCAGAAGAAACCGGGCGGATGATTGAGCATGTTTGGGAACTTAAGCAGATTCGTTTCGACTACTTCTTCTTCGATGAAAACTGCTCCTACCGCCTATTAGAACTGTTGCAAGTGGCGCGCCCCGGCTTGCAATTGACCGACGATTTCCAGCTCACCGCCATCCCCACCGACACCGTCAAAGCGGTGAATGACGCAGGCCTGGTTCGGCAGATTGATTATCGCCCCTCACGCGAGCGCGAACTGCAAAGCCGCGCCGCGCCCTTGAGCGTTGCCGAGCAAGACCAGCTGATGCAGCTGGCAGCCAACACCGAACAGCTCCAACACGCCGAGTTCCAAGCCCTACCCCGCGAGCGTCAAGCGCTGGTGCAAGACGGTGCGTTTCGCCTACTGCGCTATCAAGCCAACGGCCAAGAGCGTGACGCGGCCACCGCCCAACGCAGCTTTGAACTGTTGCAAGCGATCAACCGCAACCCACCACCGGCACTCAACATCGAGCGCCCCGACCGCCCAGAAGACGGCCACAACTCCCGCACTTGGCAATTGGCGGCTGGCAGCCGTGGTGATCGCGCCTTCGGCGAATACGGCCTGCGCATGGCCTATCACGACCTGGAAGACAACCTGTACGGCTTCCCGCACGGCGCGCAGATCGAAATCCTCAATCTTAAGCTGCGCCAATACCAGAGCAACGACTGGCAACTGCAGCAACTGGACTTCGCCAGCATCCGCTCCATGACCCCGCGCAGCCAGCTTCTGCAACCTTTGTCGTGGCAAGTGCGCGGCGGCTTTGAGCGGGTGCCGGGGGCCAGCGACAAAACCGGCGAAGAAACCTTAGTCAGCCATATCAGCGGCGGCGCGGGCGGCACCTGGCAGTTGCTACCCGAACTGCTCGACCAACAACTACTGGGTTTTAGCCTGCTGACCGGCCGCCTTGAGCACAATAATGATTTCGCCCCACTGATAGCCCCGGCGCTGGGCTTCGATACCGGCCTGCTGTGGCGCAACCCCATCGGCAACCTGCGCCTAGAAGCCGCCGGCGACTACTTCGCCAATGGCGAAATCCGCCGTACCTTGAGCCTTAATCAACAATGGGAAGTCAGCCAAAACCTCGGCCTGCGCCTGAGCGCCGAACGCCAGTTCAGCCACCTCAGCGCCCCGATCAACGAAGTGCTGTTGGAGCTGAAGTGGTATCAGTATTGAGTGGGGAGTGGGCAGCCTGTAGGGCGGGTGCAACCCGCGAAAGCTGGCGGATTGCACCCGCCCTACAGGGTTAGAGAAGCAAAAGGCCCACATCGCTGTGGGCCATTTGGTTTTAACTGGTGCCTGAGATAGGAATCGAACCTACGACCTTCGCGTTACGAGTGCGCTGCTCTACCGACTGAGCTACACAGGCAGTCACTGTTGCTTGCTGCAAGCAACAACTCTAGCTGAAATAAACATCAAACAACAAAGGCCTAGGCTGCTAGCGCGAGCACTCAGCCACGGCGAATCAGCCACACCCCCGCCACTATCAACAGCAAGCCGCCAACCTTACCGAGACTAATCGGCGCCTCACGAAAGCCCGCCCAGCCGAAGTGATCCAGCGCCAGCGCCATGCCCAACTGGCCAGCCAACACCAAACTCATAAACAGCAGTGCGCCAATCTTGGGACCAGCAAAAGCGGCCACGGTAATAAAAAACGCACCGAGCAAACCGCCGCACCAATGCCACCATGTCAGGCCCTTGAGCATATTCAAGCTGGGCACCTCACGCTGCACCAACACCAACAGCAATAAGCCTAACGAGCCGACCAGAAAGGAGATCAGCGCCGCTGCCAGCACACTGGAGACTTGACTGGCCAGCTGACCATTGATTCCCGCCTGCAACGGTAAAAATGCCCCGGCAACCAAGGGCAAACACAGTAACCACCAAACGGGGGCTGGCATGAGGATCTCCAATCAATAAAGGTTGCGAGTGTAGCCCTGCTGGACGACCTCGCGGGTAATGGATCACACGCGCAACCAGCACCCACGCCTTAGATCGCTCGCCGGCCATAAAAAAACGGAGCCCGCGGGCTCCGTTTGGTTGTTGCGCAGGCGCGTGTTACGCCAGTTTCTTGTGCCGTACCCGGTGCGGCTGGGAGGCAGCGTCGCCGAGGCGTTTCTTACGATCGGCTTCGTACTCGGTGTAGTTACCTTCGAAGAACACCGCTTGCGAGTCATCTTCATAAGCAAGGATGTGGGTCGCCACGCGATCCAGGAACCAGCGATCGTGGGAGATCACAATGGCCGCGCCGGGGAAGTCCAGCAAGGCTTCTTCCAGCGAACGCAGGGTTTCTACGTCGAGGTCGTTGGACGGCTCGTCCAGCAGCAGCACGTTGGCGCCCTCTTTCAGGGTCAGGGCCAAGTGCAAGCGGCCGCGCTCACCACCGGAGAGGTCTTTAACAAACTTCTGCTGGTCGCCGCCTTTGAAGTTGAAGCGGCCGACGTAGGTGCGCGAGGGGATTTCGTAGTTGCCGATGCGAATCTGATCGGAGCCGTCGGAGACCATTTCCCACACGGTTTTCTTGCCGTCCAGATCTTCGCGACTCTGATCGACGCAGGCCAGCTGCACGGTTTCGCCGACTTCGATGCTGCCCGAATCCGGCGTTTCCTTGCCCATCAGCATGCGAAACAGGGTGGATTTACCCGCGCCGTTGCCGCCGATCACGCCAACGATGGCGCCCTTAGGCATGCTGAACGACAGGTTGTCGATCAGCATGCGGTCGCCATAGCCTTTGCAGACGTTTTTGAACTCAATGACCTTGTCGCCCAAACGCGGACCGGCCGGGATGTAAATCTCGTTGGTTTCGCTGCGCTTTTGGAACTCTTGCGACTGCATCTCTTCGAAGCGCTGCAAACGCGCCTTGGATTTCGACTGGCGGGCCTTGGCGCCTTGGCGCACCCACTCCAGCTCGTCCTTCATGGCCTTTTCGTGGGCCGACTGCTGCTTGGACTCTTGGGCCAAGCGCGCCGACTTGGCTTCTAGCCAGCCGGAATAGTTGCCCTCGTAAGGAATGCCGGCGCCACGGTCGAGCTCCAGAATCCAACCGGCGACGTTATCGAGGAAGTAACGGTCGTGGGTAATGGCCACCACAGTGCCGGGGAAGTCGTGCAGGAAGTGCTCCAGCCAGGCCACCGAATCGGCGTCCAAGTGGTTGGTTGGTTCGTCCAGCAGCAGCATGTCGGGGGCCGACAGCAGCAGGCGGCACAGCGCCACCCGGCGTTTTTCACCACCCGACAGCACGCCGATCTTGGCATCCCAAGCAGGCAGACGCAGGGCATCGGCCGCCACTTCCAGCTGACGGTCGAGGTTATGGCCATCGCCCGCCTGCAGAATCGCTTCCAGCTTGCCTTGCTCGGCGGCCAGCGCATCGAAGTCGGCATCCGGTTCGGCGTAGGCGGCGTACACCTGATCGAGGCGCGCTTGGGCGTTTTTGATCACGCTAACGGCTTCTTCAACCACTTCGCGCACGGTTTTTTCCGGGTCGAGTTGCGGCTCTTGCGGCAGGTAACCGATGTTCAGGTCGGGCATCGGCCGCGCCTCACCGTTGAACTCGGTATCGACCCCGGCCATGATTTTCAGCAATGTAGATTTGCCCGAACCGTTCAGACCGAGCACACCGATTTTGGCGCCAGGGAAAAACGACAGGGAGATGTTCTTTAGAATTTCCCGCTTCGGCGGCACAACTTTGCCCAGCCGGTGCATGGTGTAGACGTATTGAGCCATGAGTGAATACTTGCCCGTGTAATAGAAATAAAAGCGCCAAGCCGCTTAAGCCCGCGCACACCCGGCAAAATTACCGCAACGCGCTGTGTAGGGCAAACCGCCGCAGGCGGGTGATGCCATTCCAAGCGCAAACCGCCGCAGGTGGATCATGGGTTTGCTGCAGATGCAGGCAGCACGATTGTAGGAGCCAGCTTGCTGGCGATTCACCCAGGCAAATGCGCTCATTTTTAGCGGCGGTCGGGATAAATCGCTAACGGCTCCATCGCCATCAATTAACCGCCACAGTTCAACAGCTTAGCGCCACCCATGCTGGCACTGCGCCACGCATCAAGGCATGCTTGGCAGTGCGGCGTTAAGCCGACTATGGTCATCTATGCGCCACCTGCCCATTCCGCCGTTTTCGCAGGATCTTCGTTACGTGTTTAAAACCGCCACCCACGCTAACCCCAAGCCCAACGGCGACTCGCGCACCGAGCCGGCCCGCGGCGCGCTAAAAATCCTTCTATGGTGCTTACTGGTGCTAATGCTGGGCCTGATGGGCTGGCAATTGCAGGGCGAATACCAGCAGCAAATGGAGTGGCAAAAACAACGCAGCCATTCCTACGGGGTACAGATTAGCGGGCAGTTAGCCTTAGAGATGGAGCTCAGCACCCAAAGCGCCCTCGAACTGCTGCGCCAACACGGCCTACGTCCAGCCCCCGGCGAGCAAAGCCACGCGCTGCTGGAAAAATTACAAGCGGTTTACCCGCATGCGTTAAGTCTGGCGTGGCTCAACCGTCAAGGCGCGTTAATCGCCGACAGCGCTACCGACAGCAGTGATGCCGACTACATGACCTTGCTGGTCGAGAAAAGCGCCCATCAGCCGTACTTTCTGAGCCGTGGCCCGCTGGCCGACAGCCCCTTGTATTTGCTCTTACGCCAACCGCATGAGGTACGCCCCGGTGGTTTCTGGGTAATTCGCTTAGCTCCCGCCGCGCTGCAGCAGTTTTTGCGCGAACATAACCGTGTCGATCAACTCTGGCAGCTGGAAGAGTCCGGCAGCCAACGGTTAATCGCGCGCAATCCAGCGCAGGCCGACAACGCCACGGTGAGCGCCGCCCAGAGCGTCCGCCTGCGCCCGTTACCACGCAGCGACTGGCAAGTACGCAGCCTGCTTGATAGCGACAAAGTCCGCGCGCAACTGTTACCCCGATTACTCGGTAAGTTCCTGTTGTTTATTTTTTGCGCGTTGTTGGCGCTCTTTAGCTTAATCGCGCTGCAACGCCAGCTACGTCGCTTACACACCAGCAATAGCGCCGCACAACGCCAACTGGACCAAGCTGGCACCGCGCTGCAGGCGATACAAGAGCGGGTCATCCTGACCGAGCACAACGGCCTAATTAGCTACCTCAACCCGCAAGCCGAACAGCTCTTAGCACTCAGCAACCGCCAAGCCCATGGCCGTCATCTTTACGAGTTACTGCCGGGGCTCAATCCGTTGTTATTGCACGCGGGCGCCGACGACGAGCCAGCCAGCCAGCACTTTCTGGAACTTAACGATGCCGGCCAGCCGCGCCTGTTCAGCATCAGCCGCAGCCAACTCAACTCGCGAGAGGCAACCCAGGGTTTTGTCTGGGTGCTGCGCGATGTAACCGACGAACAGCAAGCACGCCGCAGCCTGCTGCTGACCCAAAGACGCTACCAAGATATTTTTGACGGCACCGGCACCGGCCTGTGCGTATTGGATCTGGCCGACTTACACGCCTACTTACTGGCGTTAGGGTTACACGATCTTGAAGGCTTGCAGCAGTGGCTAGAAAACAATCCGCGCAACCATGACGCCTTATTGCAACGTCTGCGCGTTAGCGAGATCAATCAGGTTACCCAGCGCCTACTCGACGTCGAAAGCGCCCAAGAGGCTTGGCAGTTACTGGTGGGCAGCACGCCCTTAGGCCGTAACGGCGTACGCTTGCAAATCATCAGTTGCCTGCTCACCGGCCAGCGCCACCTTGAGGCCGAGAGCCGCGTAGTCACCGCCAAAGGCCATGTGCGCTACCTGTGGGTGTTGATGCAACTGCCTGAATTAATCGAGGACTACCACGCCGTCACCCTGAGCATTAACGATGTCACCAGCCGCAAGCGGGTCGAACTGTCACTGTTTGAGCGCGAACAGTTCTGGTCGGACGTGGTCAACGCCTTGCCCGACACCCTGTACGTGCACGACATCCCCGGCAAGCGGGTGATGTTCAACAACAAGCGATTAGGCACGCACTTGGGCTACAGCAAGACTGAACTGCGCCAACTAGGCGACAAACTCTGGGAGAAAATCCTTCACCCTGACGACCAAGAGCTGTACGGACGCATGCGCAATTTGCAGCAGGTGGTCGGCGACGGATTGCTGCTGGAGTGCCAATTACGCTGGCGCCATCGCGATGGCAGTTGGCACTGGTTTGAAATCCGCGAACAAGCCCTAAGCCGCGACGTTAACGGCCGGGTCGGCCGCCTGATTGGCATTGCCAAAGACGTAACCGCACAGAACGCCGCCAACGAGCGCCTGCGCGAGAGTGAGCGGCGCTATCGCCTGCTAGCGGAGAGCACCAGCTATGTGATTTTCTCCACCGACCCGCAGTTAAACCTCAACTACGTCAGTCCCTCGGTCGACAGCGTGCTCGGTTATGACAGCGACTGGGTGATGACTAACAGCTTCTTTGCCGCCGCTGCCAGCCGTGGGCAAATGGTTCCTATCTATGCGCTTATCAAGCAGGTGCGCCAAGCCCTGCATGAGCCACGCTTGCTGAGCAAACTGCGCAACGAGCTACCGGCGCAACGATTCCTGTTCGATGCCCTGCGCGCAGACGGTCGGAAAATCCCGATGGAGCTGTACCTGTCACTGATGTGGGATGAGCATGGACATTTCAAAGGAATGCTCGGCGTCGGTCGTGACATCAGCGAGCAGCGCCATGCAATCAAAGAACTGCGCATGGCCGCCACGGTATTTGAACACTCGACGGCGGCGATTTTGGTCTCCGACCCGGCCGGCTATATCGTCCAAGTCAACGAGGCCTTTAGCCGTATCAGCGGTTACCGCTCAGGCGAGGTGATCGACCAATTACCGCACTTCCTCACCAGCGAGCCACCCACCAGCGAGCACTTAAAGTTTATTCGCGAGCAATTGCGCCATCAGCACAGCTGGGAAGGCGAGGTGCGCATGCAGCGCAAAACCGGCGATGACTATCCAGCCTGGGTCGGCATTACCGCGGTAATGGACGATGAAGGCGACCTCGTCAGCTACGTGGCGTTTTTCAGCGACATCAGCGAGCGCAAAGCCAGCGAACAACGGATTCATCGCCTCGCTTATTACGATGGCCTAACCTTGCTGCCTAACCGCACCCTGTTCCAAGACCGCCTGTATAACGCCCTATTGCATGCCGAGCGCAATCAGCAGTGGGTAGTGCTGATGTTCCTCGACCTCGACCGTTTTAAACCGATCAACGATTCGCTCGGGCATGCCGCTGGCGATCGCATGCTTAAAGAAGTAGCCCAGCGCCTGCTCGGCTGCGTCAGCGAAGACAACACCGTGGCGCGCATGGGTGGCGATGAGTTCACCTTGTTGTTGCAGGCCCGCAGCACCCGCGAAGGCGCACTGAACCAAGCCATCCATGTGGCCGAACAGATTCTCGTCAGTCTCGCGCAGCCGTTTATTTTGGAAGGCCGCGAGTTCTTTATCAGCGCCAGCATCGGCATCGCCCTCAGCCCGCAAGACGGTCAAGAGCTCAGCCAACTGATGAAAAACGCCGACACTGCCATGTACCACGCCAAAGAGCGCGGCAAAAACAACTTCAAGTTTTACCAAGCCGAAATGAACGCCAGCGCCCTCGAGCGCCTAGAGCTGGAAAGCGACCTGCGCCACGCGCTGGAACAAGGCCAATTTCAGCTCTACTACCAGCCGCAATTCAGCGGCGACGGCAAGCGCTTAACCGGTGCCGAAGCCTTACTGCGCTGGCAACACCCGCAGCGCGGCTTAGTCGCGCCCGGCGAGTTTATTGACGTCTTGGAAGAGCTCGGCCTAGTGGTCGAGGTCGGCGACTGGGTGCTGGCCGAGGCATGCCGGCAGTTTATGCTCTGGCAGCACAACGACGTGCGCCTGCCAAAAATCTCGGTAAACCTCTCGGCCCGGCAATTTAGCACCGGCCAACTCGACCAGCGCGTGGCCCAGACCATTAGCGCCAGCGGCATCCCGCCCGCCGCGCTAGAACTAGAGCTGACCGAAAGCATTTTGATGGTCGATATTGAGCAGGCCCTGCACACCTTGGCCCGCCTCAAGCGCTTAGGCGTCGGCATCGCCATTGACGACTTCGGCACTGGCTACTCCTCACTCAACTACCTCAAACAGTTCCCCATCGACGTACTGAAGATCGACCGCAGCTTCGTCGACGGCCTGCCCGACGGTGAGCAGGATGCGCAAATCGCCAGCGCCATTATCGCCATGGCCCACAGCCTAAAACTGGCGGTGATCGCCGAAGGCGTGGAAACCCAAGCGCAACTCGACTTCCTGCGCGACCACGGTTGCGACGAAATCCAAGGCTACCTGCTCGGCAAACCCATGCCGGCGGCGCAATTTACCGCGCAATTTAGCGGCACCGCGCTGTTTATGTTGAGCTGAAGCGCGAACAGCGCAGGCAATGCGTAGGGTGGGCTTCAGCCCACCGCATCCAGACGCAAAGATCTCGGTGGGCTAAAACCCACCCTACCGGAGCCTGCCGGCGCAACCGCCCGGCCAACACCTGAAATGAATCCCGCTCGTCCTGCACATGACTGCGCTGCATATGCCAGAGACCGGCTTTTGGGTTAGAATCTGCGCCCAATTTAAACCTCTCAACTGATTTTCTCAGGGGATTGCCATGTTCAGCCGTGATTTGACGCTCGCCAACTTCGACGCCGACCTGTTTGCCGCCATGGAGCAAGAAGCTCAGCGCCAGGAAGAGCACATTGAGCTGATCGCCTCAGAAAACTACACCAGCCCAGCGGTGATGGAAGCGCAAGGCTCGGTCCTGACCAACAAGTACGCCGAAGGTTATCCGGGCAAGCGTTACTACGGCGGTTGCGAGTACGTCGATATCGTTGAGCAGCTGGCCATCGACCGCGCCAAGCAACTGTTCGGTGCCGACTACGCCAACGTTCAGCCGCACTCAGGCTCACAGTCCAACTCGGCCGTGTACATGGCCCTGCTAAACGCCGGCGACACCGTATTGGGCATGAGCCTGGCCCACGGCGGTCACCTGACCCACGGTGCGAGCGTGAGCTTCTCCGGCAAAATCTATAACGCTGTGCAGTACGGCATCGACACCGTAACTGGCCTGATCGACTACGACGAAGTTGAGCGTCTGGCCGTTGAGCACCAGCCAAAAATGATCATCGCCGGCTTCTCGGCCTACTCGCAGGTGCTGGATTTTCCACGTTTCCGCGCCATCGCAGACAAAGTAGGCGCTTACCTTGCCGCCGGTGTGTACCCGAACCCACTGCCGTATGCCGACGTAGTGACCACCACTACCCACAAAACCCTGCGTGGCCCACGTGGCGGTTTGATCTTGGCCCGCGCTAACGAAGCCCTCGAGAAGAAGTTCAACTCGGCGGTGTTCCCCGGCGGTCAAGGTGGCCCGCTGGAGCACGTGATCGCGGCTAAAGCGGTGTGCTTCAAAGAAGCCCTGCAGCCTGAGTTCAAGGTTTATCAGCAGCAAGTGATCAAGAATGCTCAGGCCATGGCCAGCGTGTTTATCGAAAACGGCTATGACGTAGTGTCTGGCGGTACTGAAAACCACCTGTTCCTGCTCAGCCTGATCAAGCAAGACATCACCGGCAAAGACGCCGACGCCGCCTTGGGTCGCGCTTTTATCACCGTGAACAAAAACTCGGTACCGAATGACCCACGCTCGCCGTTCGTCACCTCGGGCCTGCGCATCGGCACCCCAGCCGTTACCACTCGCGGCTTCCAAGAAGCCGAGTGCCGCGCACTGGCTGGCTGGATCTGCGAGATCTTGGCCGACCTGAGCAACGACAGCGTGATCGATCGCGTGCGTGAGCAAGTTAAAGCCGTTTGCGCTAAGTTCCCGGTTTACGGCAACTAAGGCACTCTCGGCAGCAACGAAAACCCGGCCTTGGCCGGGTTTTTTGTTAGTGCCCATTAACTCATCAGGAGCGCTCATGCTCGCGTGTGTTCGTCTGCTCGGTCTGTTGCTGCTGTTAACCCTCAGCGCCTGCGAGCCGACCGCAGCGCCTAAGGTGTTCGACCAACAACTGTATATCTGGCAACGCCAGTGGCAGCCGGCCCATGCCGAGGCGCTGGCGCAAAGCCGGGCGGAGTTTTCCAGTTTGCGCGTCTTGGCCCTGCAAGCGCAGCCGCAAGAGGGCTGGACCCGTGCGCGCATTGACCCAGCCATGCTCAAGGCCGATGGCCGGCCGGTGATTGCCGTGGTGCGTTTGGATGGCCAACTGACGCAACTGGACGGCGACGCCATCGGCAAACATATCCAGCAAATGCTGGCTGACTGGCAGGCCGCCGGGATAACCGTGACGGGGCTGGAGTTGGATCACGACTGCGCCACGGCCCGCTTGCCCGCCTATGCCGAGCTGCTGGGCAAACTGCGCCAAGCATTACCGGCGCAACTCAAACTCAGCATCACCGCCCTGCCCGCCTGGCTGGCCAGCCCGCAACTGGAAAAGCTACTGACCAGCGTCGACAGTTCGGTGCTGCAAGTGCATGCGGTGAGCAATCCCGGCCACGGGCTGTTCAACCCGCAAGCCGCCGAGCAATGGGCGCGGGCCTACAGCAAACGCAGCGCAAAACCCTTTTACCTGGCCTTGCCGGCCTATGGCGTGGCGCTACTCGACAACCCGAGTGGTGCGCCATTGGTTGAGAGCGAGGCGCCGTTAAACAGCCGAGCGCCACGCCGCGAGCTGCAGGCCGAACCGCAGCAAGTCGCCGAACTGATCCACGTCCTGCAACAGGCACCGCCGGCGCAACTGGCCGGGCTGATTTGGTTTCGCTTGCCGCTGGCCGGCGATCGCCGCGCTTGGCCGCTGCGCACTTTGCTGGCAGTGGCCAGCGCTCAGCCGCTGCACGCCGAGTTGCAGCTGAAAATTGAACGAGCCGGCGCGCTCAGTGAACTGAGCCTGCACAATAACGGCAATCTAAGTGCCAATTTGCCCGAGCAGATCGAAGTCCACGCCGAGCACTGTGACAGCGCCGACGCGCTTGGCGGCTATCGCTTGCACCAACGCCACAACGGCTTAATCTGGCAACGCCAAACCCCCGGCCAACTGGCTGCTGGGCAACAACTGGCGCTCGGCTGGGCGCGCTGTGCAAGGATTAATCAAGGAGCTTTAAGTGCCAACCTCTAACTGGCGTCGTCCGTTGCTCGGCCTGAGCCTAGGCCTGTGTTTGCCGCTGGTGCCGGTGCAGGCCTGCGGCCCGGACTTCCCGTTGCGCTTACTAAGCGACCGGGCGCAGAGCTTAAATGAGCTGCCCGAGAGCAACTTTGCCTTTGAACTCAGTCGCCTCGCACCCGCCAACCTCGCCCCGAGCAACCCGGCGCCAGCCACCAGCCCTGCGGTCATACAAGTTGACGTCGAGTATTGGGCCGATCGTTTTCACGACAACTTAGAGATGCGCGAGCACGTCGAACAAAGCCAGCTGCCGGCCGAGCAGGCCGCGTTAATCGCCCAACTGCGGCAACTCACCGATGCCCGCCAAGCCGAACGCCAAGGTGCCGCTTTACCGGCAGAACTGCGCCTGTATAGCGCCGGCGCAGTGGCCTTTGCCCAAGGTGAAGACGCCCTAGCCAGCGAGTATTTTCAGCGCCTACTGGCCTTACCGGCGGCCGAACGACCATTGCGCAGCACCTGGGCGGCTTACTCGCTGGCGCGCCTAACCACCTATGCCAGTTTCCCGCTGGCCGCCAACGACGACGCAGAGCTACCCGCCGCCCTCGCGCTAGCGCCCGAGGCCGCCGCCAGCGCGCGCAGCAATTTAGTATTGGTGCGTAGCCTCGCCGACGCAGGCTTTGCCGACCCGCTGGATTTGCGCCTGGCCAGCCTCGGCGAACAAGCCCGCATAGCCAAAAGCCAAGGCGACTGGAGCGGGGCGATCGAGCTGTATGCCAGCCAGTTACAGCAAGGTTCGATGGGCGGTTATAGCTCGCTAAAAATGCTCGCCGGCGAGTTAGCGCGCATGCCCGAGCCACAACTGCTAAGCCTGCTGCCCGAGTTACAGGTGCAGCAGTTGCTCACCGCCTATTTAATCAGCCATGTCGGTTGGTCCTATGAAGGTCCCTCGCCGGCCGAGCAACGGCTGGTGCAATTACTGCTGCGCAGCGATCTTGCCAACCTAGCGAATGCCGACCGCCTCGCCGCGCTCAGTTATCAAGTCGGCCAATACGACAACGCCGCTGGCTTACTCACTCATGCTGGCGACAGCGGTTTAGCTTGGTGGCTGCGGGCCAAGTTGGCCCTGCGGGCTGGCGATCCGGCCGCCGCCAGCGCCGCCTATGCCAAGGCCGCCAAAGCCTTCCCGAAGGATGAAGACTGGGGCACGCGGCGAGGGGCCAGCGGCGATCTTGAGCAACTTAAACCGCAATGCCGGGTCGAGGGCGAAAGCGCGTTGTTGGCGCTGAACAGTGGCGACTACCTCGCCGCCTTTACCCAGCTGTATAGCAGCGGCGAAATCTATTGGCTGGACAGCGCCGTGGTGGCCGAGCGTGTGCTCAGCCTCGATGAGCTAAAAGCCTACGTGGACGCCGAAGTGGCCGCACCGCCAGCGCTCAGCCAAGCAGAAATCGACAACTACCAGCCACGCCCTGTAGCCGCACGCCTGCGCGAGTTACTCGGCCGACGCCTGCTACGCGCCGAGCGTTACGACGAAGCACCCGCCTATTTCGACAGCCCACAACTGCAACAAGCCGCTCGCGACTATGGCGCCGCCCGCCGCGCCGCCACTCAGGGCTGGGACCAAATTAGCCGGGCGCAAGCCTTGTATGCCGCCGCCGTACTGGCCCGACAACAGGGCATGGAGTTGCTCGGCTATGAAATGTCGCCGGATTTTGCCTTCGTCGACGGCAACTACACGCTCGACGGCGACAATTACTACGCGCCATTCGGCCCGCCGCCCGCCGCCAACTTCCCCAGCGCCAGCGAAGCGCAGCGCCAAGACGCCAGCCAGGCGCAGCCTAACCAGCGTTTTCACTACCGAGCAGTGGCGGCCGAGCTGGCCAACCAAGCGGCCGACCTATTACCGGCGCGCAGCCAAGCCTTCGCCGCCAGTTTGTGTCAGGCCAGCGGTTGGTTAATCGACACCGACTCTGCCGGTGCCCGCCGTTATTACCTGCGCTACACGGCGCAAGGCGCGCTCGTGCCGTGGGCGGCCAACTTTGCCCGTAATTGCCCCGAACCGGACTTCGCTGGCGCCCGCGAACACCTCTGGCAGTACCGCGCCACCGCCCTGCGCGAAGCCTTTACGGATTACCGCTGGGCATTCTTGGCGGCCTTGAGTGTGCTGGCGGCGGGGCTATATCGAAGAATTTATCGCCGTAACACGACAGACATCAGGTTGCGTGAAAACGTAGCGAGCGACGGTTAGTGCGACGCCCGCTCCTGCGGGCTAGCTGCATTTCCCACATCCATGTGGGTCACAAGGCCGAACAGGTGAGGACGCGGACGACTGCATGGATTCAGGAGGTAGGGCGACGCAGGATGCCAAAGCCGAGTTTACGGGTTGTAAATGAGCAGTCCGAGCCGGTTTTTAACGCCGCCTAACCGAGCGCAGTAGTTTTCACCCAGCCTGAGCCCAAGCCTTAGCTATAGTGATACGTACTACAGAGGAGAGTTGTTATGAGTGATACCGCCAACAACCGTCGGCGCTTTCAGCGCTTTGCCTTCGACGCCGCCACTGAACTGGTGCAAGGCGCCCAGCATTGGGACGTCGAGCTGCATGACCTGTCGCTCAAAGGCTTGCTGATCAAGCGCCCGGAAGGCTGGCATGGCGACGCCGAACGGCCTTTTTTGGCCACCATCAGTTTGGCCGCAGACACGTTAGTGCAGATGGAAATCCTGCTCATGCGCGACGACCACGACCTGCTCGGCTTTGTTTGCCAGTACATTGACCTGGACTCAATCAGCCACCTGCGCCGCTTGGTCGAACTGAACCTGGGCGACGGCAGTTTGCTGGAGCGTGAGTTGGCAGCACTCGGCGAAGAAACCTAGGGCGGGTGAAACCCGCATCTTGGCCTGCCCTTACGCGCGGGTTGCACCCTACGCCACTGCCGGGTTACGCGGTGCCCTGTAACGGTAGCGGCTTCAACACCCCCGATAAGCGCCGCTAACCCGGCCTACGGTCCTACGCAGCATGTTCCACCGCAGCATCCGAAGCCGTGCAATCGTCTTACTCGAACAAGGCGTCCAAGGCTTGTTCGAGCCGCGTCACGGCAATCACCGTCAGCCCCGGTGGCGACTCTTTCGGGGCGTTACCCTTAGGCACTATGGCGCGCTTAAAACCGTGCTTGGCCGCCTCTTTCAGGCGCTCCTGACCGCTGGGCACCGGACGAATTTCGCCAGACAACCCCACCTCACCAAACACCAGCAAATCATGGGGCAGCGGCTTGTTGCGCAGGCTCGACATCACCGCCGCGAGCAAGGCCAAATCCGAGGCGGTCTCCAGCACCTTGACCCCGCCGACCACGTTGAGAAATACATCCTGATCGTAGGTCGGGATAGTGCCATGCCGATGCAACACCGCCAGCAGCATGGCCAGGCGGTTTTGATCCAAGCCCACAGTCACCCGCCGTGGGTTGGCCATATGACTGGTATCGACCAGTGCCTGTACCTCAACCAACATCGGCCGAGTGCCTTCCCAAGTAGCCATCACCACGCTGCCAGGGACTTCCTCTTGAGCGCGGGTTAGGAAAATCGCCGAGGGGTTGGAGACTTCTTTCAAGCCCTTGTCGGTCATGCCGAACACACCCAACTCGTTAATCGCACCGAAACGGTTTTTCACCGCGCGCAGCAAGCGCAGGCGACCATCCGACTCGCCCTCGAAATACAGCACGGTATCGACCATATGCTCGAGCACACGTGGCCCGGCCAGTGCGCCCTCTTTGGTGACGTGGCCGACCAAAAAAATCGCCGTACCACTTTGTTTGGCATAGCGCACCAGCAAGGCTGCGCTCTCGCGCACCTGCGAGACGCCACCGGGGGCCGACTGCAATTGTTCGGTGAAGATGGTCTGGATCGAGTCGATCACCATCACCTTGGGTTTTTCGCGCTTGGCGGTTTCGATAATCAGCTCGATGCAGGTTTCGGTCATCACCTTCAACTGATCCTGCGGCAAATCCAAACGCCGCGCACGCATCGCCACCTGTTGCTGTGACTCCTCGCCAGTGACATACAACGCTGGCATGCGCGCGGCGATGTTGCACAGGGTCTGCAGCAGGATGGTGGATTTGCCAATGCCCGGATCGCCACCAATCAACACCACCGAACCATCCACCAAGCCGCCGCCGAGCACCCGATCCAACTCGGCCGAGCCGGTGGAAAAACGCGGCACCTCGGAAATACTCACCTCGGCCAAGGTTTTGATATTGGCCTGTTCACCCGCCCAACTGGCACGCGTACTCGGCGCTGCCGTATGGGCTTCGATCATGGTTTCCGTCAGGGTGTTCCAAGTGCCGCACTCACCGCACTGGCCGGCCCACTTGGGGAAGGTCGCGCCGCACTCGGTGCAGCCATACATGCGCTTGGCCTTGGCCATGAGAACTCCGGGAATAAAAACAGGCGCCGATGATAGCCTTTGGCTTGACGCGGATCAGCCTCTTTACCGGGCGAATCGGCCAAGCTGCGGCAAATTGAGGAGACAAGTATGCGGATCTTGCTGTTCTTACACCTAATCGGCGCCAGCATTTGGCTCGGCGGGCATTTAATTTTAGCCCTGAAGATTCTCCCGCCCGCCTGGCGCGCCCGCGATCCGGCGCCGATTCGCGCCTTCGAAGAACGCTACGAAGCCCTCGGCCTGCCCGCCTTGCTGCTGCAAGTAATCACCGGCATCTGGCTGGCAACATTGTGGCTGCCCGCCAGCGCGTGGCTGAGCGACAACCCTGTGGCCAGCCTGATCCGCGTCAAGTTGGCCTTATTGGGCTTGAGCCTAGCGCTCGGCGCCCACGCCCGCTTGCGGCTAATCCCGCACCTGAGCAGCGCCACCTTGGGTGCTTTGGGCGTGCATATCTACGCCATCACCCTCACCGCCCTCGCGTTGGCCTGGGTTGGCGTGAGCTTTCGTTTTGGCGGGCTGTTGTAAGCCGAACGTATGTGGGCGTAGGGCGGACTTAGGAGCGCAGCGAACAGTCCGCCATTCGCAGCGAACAACCCTCTAGTTTGCCCTCCAGTTGGTGGACACCCTGGAGGGCGCGAGAATCCGTCAATCCGTGCCGTACCGCCTTTGGCGAGCACAGCCTACAATCCGCCGGACCGCCGGAGCCTCAGTTTTTGCACAAAAAAAAGGCGCGACATACGCCGCGCCTCAGATCATCCCAGCGCCTTTATCAGCTGCACTTACCACAGCAACCTTCCGGCTCCGCTGCCTTGCGCAGTTGTCTGGCCAGCTCATCTTTAAGTGCCACGCGCTCGACTTTAAGGGTCGAAAGGGCGTTTTCATCGAGCATTTCAATGCCCTCTTCAACCCGGCAGACGCGTTTATCCAGCGCTTCGTACTCATCGGCCAAGCGCGCAAAGTGGTTATCTTCCTGACGCAAGCTGTGCAGTTGTTCGCGCAACTCGGGAAAGTCGGTGATCAATGGATGGTGTTCTACATGCATGGGACAGCTCCTGTGATGACTGACCTCAGGCTAGCCTTTGGCACGGTAAAAACTGTTGATCAAGATCAACACCACCGCCCTTAGCCGAAAAACCTAGGCTGGCCAGCGCCGCTGCTGGCGAGAGCGCTAACGGCGTTTTACACTGCCGACACATTTATTCATTAAGGACAGCACCTATGAGCGTACTCAGCGAATTCAAGGCCTTTGCCGTCAAGGGCAACGTGGTCGACATGGCCGTCGGCATTATTATTGGCGCCGCCTTCGGTAAGATCGTCTCCTCCTTTGTCGGCGACATGATCATGCCGCCGATCGGCCTACTGATCGGCGGCGTCGACTTCAGTCAACTGGCCATCATCCTCAAGGACGCAGAGGGCAGCGCCCCCGCCGTGACACTCGGCTACGGCAAGTTTCTGCAAACCGTGCTGGATTTCCTGATCGTCGCCTTCGCCATTTTCATGGGGGTTAAAGCCATTAATAAACTGAAAACCGTGGAAGCCGCCGTAGTCGTGCCACCGAGCAAAGAACAAGAACTGCTCAGCGAGATTCGTGACCTGCTCAAAGCGCAAAAAAACCAGCTGTAACAGGCGCTGTAACGCCTCTGCAAAATGGCTGCAGGCCCTTATGTACGGGCCTGCAATGGCCATGCGCAACAACCCGCAACGCACCGCTTAACTTTCTCAATCGCCCTGTCGCTTTTGCTATTTGTGCCTAGACTGATAAACACAGTTGCGGCTTGCTGTAACGCTACCGCGTAGCGTTTACGCCCGCAAAGGCCCACTGACAACTAGGCCATGGCCCTAGTTGTTGCTGAAGACAAGGGTTACCCATGAGCGCTGAAAACCAAGACGAGCTGTTCTCCTTTGACGACGAAGCGCACCCGAACCATGACTCGGGCGAGGCCAATACTTGGCGCATCCTGATCGTCGATGACGACGTTGACGTGCATCAGTCCACCGGCTTTGCCTTGGCCAATACCGAAGTCTTCGGTCGCCAACTGGAGTTTTTACACGCCTACTCCGCCGCCGAAGCAGTAGCGGTGTTGCGCGAGCAAAAACATATCGCAGTGATCTTGCTCGACGTGGTGATGGAGGCCGATGATTCCGGCCTGCAACTGGTGCGCATCATCCGCAAAGATCTGGGCAACAGCGAAGCGCGGATCATTCTGCGTACCGGTCAACCGGGTTACGCCCCCGAGATGGAAGCGATCCGCGACTACGACATTAACGACTACAAAACCAAATCCGAACTGTCGCGCAACCGCCTATACACCGCACTCACCGCCGCCGTGCGCTCCTACGACCAAATCAGCGCACTCAATGCCAGCCGTCGCGGCTTAAGCATGGTGATTCGCGCCAGCAGCCAGTTAATGGCGCGCCAAGGCGTGAGTGAGTTTGCCGCCGGCATCATCACCCAGATATGCGGCCTGTTTGGCCTGCCGCCCGAAGGTGTGGTCTGTGCGTACGACCAAGGCAACAGGCCCGATCAAGCCTTAGTGATTGCCGCTGCCGGCAGCCTAACCAACTGCATCAACCAATACCTCGATGCGCTGCCAGACCACGCCATCGCCCACGCACTGAGCCAGTGCTTGCGCGAGCGGGCAAATAACTACGGCGCGCACTTCACCACACTGTTTTTCCCCGGCCAAGCGCACAACGACATGGCCGCCTACCTGCAAACCGAGAAACCCCTGAACGAGCTCGACAAACAATTGCTCGAAGTGTTTTGCACCAATATCACCATCACCCTCGACAACGTGCAGTTACTCACTCAACTCAAAGACCACGCCTATAACGACCAACTGCTGCACATTCCCAACCGCTTGGCCTTTGTCCACGCCCTCGACCGCTCGCTGCGGGAAGACAACCGCAGCGCCACCACCCTAGCGCTGATCGACATCGACGGTTTCTCTGAGCTTAACGATGCGCTCGGCCATCAACATGGCGATGCGTTACTGCGCGCAGTGGTCGAACGGCTGCAAAAACTGCTCCCCACTGGCACTTTTCTAGCCCGAGTGGCCGGCGATGTATTTGGCATTCTGGCCACCACCCAAGTGCTCGACCAAGCCAACTTAATCGAGCTATTTCGCCAGCCCTTAGCGCTGGAACAAATCAATCAAAACCTCTCCGCCACCATCGGTTTAACCTGCCTCGATCAAATTGACGGCAACGGTAACGACGCGCTTAAGGCCGCCAATATCGCCCTTAAGCATGGTAAGCAACACCAGCGCGGGGAGATCTGTCACTTCACTCGCGACATGGAGTTTGAGACCCGGGCGCGGGTGCGCCTGCTGCAAAATTTGCGCAGCGCTTTCGACCGCGAGCGGCTGTTTGTGGTGTATCAACCGCAAATGTCACTGGCCACCCGGCAGCTAATCGGCGTCGAGGCGTTGCTACGCTGGCGCAATGATGACGGCAGCTTTGTGCCGCCCTGCGACTTTATTCCGCTGGCCGAAAGCTCCGGATTGATTATCAGCCTTGGCGAATGGGTGCTGCGCAGCGCCTGTCACGACCTGAAAAAACTCATGAAGAGCAGCGGCCAACCACTGCGCATGGCGGTGAACGTCTCGGTCATGCAGTTTCGTCAACCCAACTACCTCGAAACACTCGACCGCGCACTGGCCGAGAGCGGCATAGACCCACAACTGCTCGAACTGGAGATCACCGAATCGGTGGCGGTGCTAGAACCCGGTTTTATGATCAAGCTGCTCAATGACATTAAAGCGCGCGGCATCTGCATTGCTATCGACGACTTCGGCACCGGTTTCTCATCGCTCAGCTACCTCGAACAACTGAACGTCGACCGGTTAAAAATCGACATCAGCTTTGTCCGGCAAATGGAGCAAAGCGACGGCAGCCGGCGGATTGTCGAGACCATCATTCAGCTGGGCAAAAGCTTGCAACTGGAGCTGATCGCCGAAGGTATCGAACAAACCAGCCAAGCCGACTTACTCACCAGCCTGGGTTGCCACGAAGGCCAAGGTTATTTGTTTTCCAAACCGTTGGAGTTGCCGGCGCTGCTCGCCTTTATGCAAACCCCGCGCGCATAAGCGCCAGCCGATCGACTACTTGCAACACATAACTGGGACATAACCTTTGTTAACGGTGGCGCCATGACTTCGAACCCGACGCAACTAAAAGCTGCCGCTGTCGCGCTGGCACTGCTGGCGTTATTGCTCACGGGCTGCGAGGGCGAACCCGACCCAAGCAAGCAACCGCTGCGCTTGGGCGTCATCGTGGAAGCCACCGGCCCCTATGCCAGCTTAGGGGTGGCCGGACGCAACGGCATGCAACTGGCGGTGGAGCAGGCCAATGCCAATGGCGGAATTAACGGTCGACAGGTTGAGTTGCTGTACCGCAACGATGTCTCCAGCGCAGAGGCCATGCAGCAAGGCATGCGCGACCTAATTGCCGCCAACGTCGAGGTAATTCTCGGCCCCATGACCAGCAAAACCGCCATGCAACTGATTCCCGCCGCCAACGATGCTGGGATTGTGCTGATGGGCGGCACCACCCTAAGTCGCTTATTGGCCGGCCATGATGATCAGTTTTTTCGCACCATCCGCCACGACAACCCGGACGCCAAAGGGATTGCCCAGTATTTTCGCAAGCGCCTAGGCCTAACCCGCATCAGCGTGATTGTCGAAGACAGCAACCCGCCTTACAGCGAACCTTGGATGCTCGATTTTAAGCGCTACATGGCTAACGAGGCCGGTGAAATGGCGCCAGCGCTGCACTTTAGCCGTAACGAGCAGACCGACTACGCCGCCTTGGCCAAGCAGTTAATCGCCCAACAACCGCAAGCAGTGGTGCTGGTGAGCAGCGCGCTGGATGCAGCGATGCTGGCCAACCAACTGCGTCTACTCGAGCCACAACTACCGTTAGCGGGCTCCATATGGGCCGCCGAAGACGCGCTCCTGCAACTGGGCGGCAAGGCGGTGGAGGGTTTAGTGTCGATTCAACCCTATCAACTGCGCGACCCCTCCCCGCTCTTTAGCCGCTTTCGCAGCGACTATGAGCGGCGTTTTAAAGCGCCCATCGACAGCCCAGCGATCGTCGGTTACGACGCCACCAACGTGGTGTTGCAAGCCTTGCGCGAGCGCAAACCAAGCGAGACGGTGAAACAAGCGCTGCTGCGGGTGCGCAAATTTCAGGGCGTGCAGCAACTGATCAGCCTCGACGGCTTTGGCGACATCGACTCCGACAGCAACATTTTCCTCAAGGTGGTGCGCAATGGTCAGTTCATTGACGTGCCTTAGCCGCCTGTCACTCGCCGCCCGCGCCCGAATCAGGACGCACCTCCAAACTGGGCTAATCACGTTAGCTGCCAGCCTGCTGTTGGGCTGCGGTCAACCGCCCACGCCGGTGCAGATTGGCTTACTCGTAGACGCCACGGGAGCCAATAGCCAGCAAGGGATTGCGTCACGCAACGGCGCACAACTGGCCATCGAACAAGCCAATGCCAACGGCGGCATCAACGGTCAGCCGATCGAGTTGCTGTTTAAGGACGACGCGTCCAGCCTAGCGGCGGCGCAGCAGGCGTTGGGCGAACTAATCAACCGCAAGGTCGAGGCGGCTATCGGCCCAAGCAACAGCATGCTAGCCCTGCAACTGGCACCGCAAGCCAGCCAGGCCGGACTGTTATTAATCAGCTCAACGGCCATCAGCCCGCTACTGGCGGGGCAGGATGATCAGTTTTTTCGCACCCTGAGTCACAAAAACTCGGATGCCCAGCGGCTCGCCCAGCACCTGCACAACACGTTAGGCTTAGTGCGGGTTAACGCGATTGTCGAGGCAAGTAACTCGGCCTATACCGAAGCGTGGTTGAGCGATTTTAACCGTTACCTGCAAGCCGCGGGTGGCACCGCGGCAACCGTCCTGCGCTTCACCCGCGACGGCAATACTAACTACGTTGCCCTGGCGCAACAGCTGTTGGCCGAACAACCACAGGCTGTGGTGCTGATCAGCAACGGCAGCGACGCCGCATTGCTGGCCACCCAATTGCGCCAACTTCAGCCCGATTTAACCTTGGCGGCCGCGTCCTGGGCGACGGCCTCGCTGCCCGAGCTCGGCGGCCAAGCGGTTGAGGGTTTAATCACCGCCCAAGTATTTGACCTGCAAGACACCTCGCAGGCGTTTATGGCCTTGCAAAACGCCTATGTGCAGCGCTTCAAAGCACCGCTCAACACCATTGCCATCCTTAACTACAACGCCAGCAATGTACTGGTGCAGGCACTGCGGCAACGCCAAGCAGATGAATCGCTCAAGCAAGCTTTGCTACGCATCCGCAGCTTCCAAGGCGTGCAACAAGTGATCAGTTTCGATGCGTTTGGCGATGTCGACAGCCCGGCCACGCTGAAAATTATCCATGCTGGGCAGTTTATCGATGCTCAGTAATATGCCCCCCCAGCAAGCCACCGGCCAAGCACGCTCATGGCCACTATTGGCGATCCTCGCCAGCCGCTTCCTGCTCGTGGCGGCCATCCCAGTGTTGGCGGTCGCCCTGTTGTTTCGCCTGTACTACGAACCCTTGATACGCAGCGATGTTGAGGCCAAACAATTAATTTCGGCGCAGGCCACCGCACAGCAAATCGAACATCATTTTAATGTCGCCAATCGCGAACTGGATGCCTTGGCACAGTTATTTCTGAGCGCACCACTGCTCACCCACAGCGAGATTGAAACCTTGCTGGACGCTTACGCGGACTCATCAAGTTTTTATGAAGCCCTGTACCTCTCCGACGAATTCGGCCGCATCAGCGCCCTAGGTCTGCCGGCCAGCAAGCGTCACCTGCGGCAGAACCTGCTGGGGTTAGATATTTCCTCGAGCGACTTTGTTTTGCAGGCCCATCGTCTCGGCCAAGGTTATTGGTCCAACAGTTACCTCTCCACCGTCAGTGCGCGCTTAACCGTGGCCTTGGCGCAACCGGTGGGCAAACGCACCCTAGTGGGCGAGGTGGCGCTCGAGCCGTTACCGGAATTGGCACGCCAACTCAGCCAAGGCGGCAATTTGCAGATTCGCCTGCTCGACCGGCAAAACCAACTAATAGCTAACTCCGCCAACAGCAACCCCAACGGACAACAGCCAAATTTGGGCAATCTGGCCGTGGTGCAACAAAATCAAGGCACCTCAACTCACTTTGACCTCGACGGTGAAGCGCTGGTCGGCGTCGCCTTGAAAATTCCCGGCCCCGACTGGCAGGTACTGGTGGCGCAACCCGAGGGCCAGGCTTACGCCGAGATTGGCAGAATTTGGCAACGAATCAGCTCAACCTTAGGCTTAGCGCTGGTCGTGGCACTGCTGATCGCCGGTTTCACCAGCTGGGCGCTGGCGAATAAAATCTCTCAATTCACCACCCATGTCGGCGCCATTGCCCAAGGCAGTTACGACCTGCCACCGATTCACAGCGGGATAACCGAGTTGAGCACGCTGCAAAACAGCCTACAGCTAATGATTGGGGCTATTTGCGAGCGCGAACAGGCCATGCTCAACAGTGAACAACGATTACGTGACAGCGAAGACCGCTTACTCGCCACCTTAGAAAACACCCCCAACGTGGCTGTGCAATGGTTCGATGCGCAAGGCCATGTGCTGCTGTGGAACCGCGCCAGCGAAACCCTGTACGACATCGAACGGCAAAACGCCTTGGGCAAAAGCCTCGATCAATTACTGTTTAATCGTGCCCAAACCCAGCTTTTTATGGCCACCCTGCGCGAGGCGGCGCGCGGCATTCCGCTGGGGCCATACCTAAGTACTCTGACCACACCGAGTGGCCGCCACCTGTGCCTGCTGAGCACCACCTTTAGCATTCCCGCGCCCGGCGGTGGTCAGCAGTTTGTCTGCATGAGCATTGATATTAGCGAGCAGAAAAAAGCCGAGCAGGCCTACCGCGAGCTCAACAACAACCTTGAACAGCGCATTAGCCAACGCACTGAAGCACTAAGCCAAAGTAATCAGGAACTCAGCAGCGCGATGCAGAATTTACAGCAGGCGCAAAATGGACTGGTGCAAAGTGAAAAACTGGCGGCCCTTGGCTCGCTGGTAGCCGGTATCGCCCATGAACTCAGCACCCCGATTGGCAACAGCGTGATGGCCGCCACCACCCTGCACGATCACACCCGCGCGATGCAGACGGCAGTCGAGGCGGGTTCGCTGCGCCGCTCGATGCTCGACCAGTTTGTCGCCGACAGCCATACCGCCTGCGACATTCTCAACCGAAACCTGCGCCGCGCCAGTGAGTTAATCAGCAGTTTCAAACAGGTGGCGGTCGATCAAACCGGCGCCCAGCGACGTAACTTTCAGCTCAGTGAAGTGGTCAACGAAATTATCATCACCCTAGGTCCAAGCCTGAAGAAAACCCCCTTTGTGCTGGAAAACAACATCGACGACAGTTTGTGGCTCGACAGTTACCCCGGCGCGCTGGGGCAAATTCTAGTCAACTTGATTAACAATGCCGTGCTGCACGCCTTCGAAGGCCGCAACCAAGGTCTCATCAGCCTGCGCGCCTTCCACTCTCAGCCCGACTGGATACAGCTGACCCTGACCGACAATGGTGTCGGGATCAGCGAGGCGCACCTGCCAAAAATCTTCGACCCCTTCTTCACCACCAAGCTCGGTCAAGGCGGCAGCGGCTTGGGGCTGAATATCGCGCATAACTTGGCCAGCGGAATTCTCGGCGGCCGGCTGGAGGTGGTCAGTCAGGTGAACTGGGGCACCTGTTTTACCTTGTCTCTGCCGCTCAAGGCGCCGGCGTCCAGCAGCCAAACCAATGACCTGCCACTGCCGGCGCTTACCAATAATTCTCCACCGCCACCTGCCCCGGCCGCCGAGTTAGGCTAAGTTGCATGTCGCGCAGTTTAAGTCGCGTGCGGCAATCGTCGATCATCTGCGGATTACCGCAAATCATCACCCGGCTATTTTGTGGCTCAAGGGCAAAGCCCGCCGCCCGCTCCAACTCACCAGTATCCAGCAACGTGGTGATGCGACCGTTTAGACAGCCGGGCTGCTGCTCGCGGGTGAGTAACGGCAGGTAGGTTAATTGCTGCGCATGTTGTTGCAGATAATCACGCTGCATCAGCTGCTTAATCAGTGGCTGATAGGCCAACTCACTGGCGCTGCGCGCGCAGTAGACCAAGACGATCCGGCGAAAACGCTGCCACACCTCCTGGCCCTGCAAAATCGCCAAGAAGGGTGCCAAGCCCGTGCCACTGGCCAGCAGCCAAAGATCCTCACCATCGACAAACCTATCTAGGGTTAAAAAACCAAAGGGCTGGCGCTCCACCAGCAACTCATCGCCAACCGCCAGGCGGCTCAACTCGCTGGTAAATTCGCCGCCCGGCACCACGATAGAGAAGAACTCCAAAAACTCATCATGGGCCGCCGAGGCCATCGAATAGGCGCGCCACACCGTCGAGCCATCGGCCTTGCGCACGCCCAAGCGGGCAAACTGCCCGGCGCTAAAACGAAAGCCGGGGTCGCGCGTACAACGCAAACTAAACAAAGTGGGCGACCACGCCTGCACGCTGAGCAAGCGCTGGCGGGTGAATTTCTCGTGGCTGGCGGTCATACTGCGGCCCTTATTGTTAAATACTTTCTCTTCATCTGTGCAGTGTCGCGCAAAGCTCACTGCACAAACACCGGCGGTTCATATGCCTATATTCACTACGCCCTTTGCCGCCCTCGAACTGACTCGCCAACCCGAGCAACTCGATGAGCCGTTGCAAGCCTTCGATGCCGCCGACGAGTACCTGTTGCAGTACGTACACCGTTTAGGGATGCCCAGCAGCACCCGCGTGCTGATTCTGAATGACAGCTTCGGCGCATTGGCAGCCAGTTTGGCCGGGCACTTTGACGTCACCAGTTCAGGCGACTCGTACTTGGGCTGGCAAGCCTTGCAGCAAAATCTGGCCCGCAATGGGCTGGCGGCCGACAGCCTGAGTTTTGTCCCCGCCAGCCAATTAACCAGCGGCCCGTTTGACTGCGTGCTGCTGCGCGTACCCAAGACCCTAGCCTTGCTCGAAGAGCAACTGATTCGCCTGCAGGGGCAAATTGCCCCCGGTACGCGGGTGCTGGCCGCCGCCATGCTTAAACATCTGCCACGCGCAGCCGGCGAGTTACTCGAACAGTACATTGGTCCGATGCAAGCCTTGCTGGCAGTGAAAAAAGCCCGCCTGCTGTGCGCCATAGCGGTGACTAAAGCCCCGGTCGCTTCACCCTACCCGAGCCGTTATCAGCTGGAACAGCCGGCCATCACCCTGAGCAACCACGCCAACCTGTTTTGCCGCGAAGGTCTGGACATAGGCACCCGCGCCTTTCTCCCACACTTACCGCGCAGCCTCAGCCCGCTGCGGGTGGCCGACCTTGGCTGCGGCAATGGCGTACTCGGCATCAGTTATGCACTGGCCAACCCGGATGCCGAGCTGACGCTGGTGGATGAGTCGTTTATGGCGGTGCAATCGGCCGCAGAAAACTGGCAGGCGGCGCTCGGTGCGCGGCCGGTAACCATTCGTGCCGGCGACGGTTTAGCCGAGCAGGCCGAAGATTCGCTGGACTTAGTCCTGTGCAATCCGCCGTTTCACCAGCAGCAAGTGGTCGGCGACTTTCTCGCCTGGCGCATGTTCGTCCAGGCCAAGGCCGCATTGGTGCGCGGCGGCGAACTGTGGATAGTCGGCAACCGCCATTTGGGCTATCACGCCAAGCTGAAAAAACTCTTTCGCGGCGTCGAGCAAGTGGCCGCCACGCCGAAGTTTGTCATTCTTAAAGCGATTAAATAGGCCGCATCGGCGCTTGCAACACAAAGCGCCGACGGTGCCTATTTGGCGCTGCGTTAAAACTTAAACTGCGCAACGATCTGCAGCAGGCGCTCAGCATCTTCACCGCTGGCACGGCCACGGCTGAGGGTGCTTTCGGCCAGCGCCACAGTGGTGTGGGCGACCACCGAGACGGTGCTGATCCGCCGGTTAATCTCATCGGTAACCGCCGCCTGCTCGTTAGCCGCCTCGGCAATGTGCAAGCTCATGCCCGACACCGAAGACACCAAGCTGCTAATGCTTTTTAACGCTTCACCGGCGCTCAAGGCTTGCAACACCCCACGCTCGGCAAAGTCGCGGCTGTCGTCCATGACCTTAACCGCTTGCTGCGAGGCGTTTTGTAGGCGCTCGATCATGCCGTTAATTTCTTGGGTGGATTTTTGCGTGCGACTGGCCAAGGTCCGTACTTCATCGGCCACCACGGCGAAACCTCGGCCCTGCTCACCGGCACGCGCGGCTTCAATCGCCGCGTTAAGGGCCAGTAAATTGGTTTGCTCGGCGATGGTGCGAATCACTTCCAGCACCCCACCAATTTCCCGTGAATGGCCTTCGAGGTCAGCAATGACTTGCGCGGCGCGACCGACTTCTTCAGCCAGAGCGCGAATATCGACGATGGTTTTATCCACCACGCCAATGGCGGCTTGCGCCTGGGTGTCGGCGTCACGGGTACGCTCAGAGCTGGCTTGGGCGTTGCTGGCGACATCTTGCACGGTGCTGGCCATTTGATTGACCGCAGCGGCCACCTGCTCAACCTCTACTTGCAGATCGCAGGCGCTTTGCTCAGAAGCGCCGGCATCGCTGACTAACTGCTCAGCGGAGCGTTCAAGGGCGCTGGAAACTTCGGCGACTGTGGCCATTTGGCTGCGCAGGTTGCCAACGAACAAATTGAACTGGGCCACCACCTCGCCCACTTCATCATCGTGGTCTTGTTTAACGCTGCGACGCAGATCGCCGGTACCGTCATTCAGGGCGCGCAAGGCATGGGTCAAATGCCGCACTGGCGGCAACACCCGCGCGGCAATCAACCAGAGCGCGCCGAGCATAAACACCAGCACTAAGCCCCACGCTAGCAAGTTGCTGCTCTTGATTGACTCACGCAAGGCTTCGGTGTCGCTCAATTGCTGCTGATAACTCTGATTAAGCGGCTCACTGAGTGCGGCAAAGGCGCTAATCACCGCACTGGAGCGCCGATCAAAATCAGCCATGGCCAAATCGCCTGCCTCTTTACCTTTGGCATAGGCGCGGACCATCTGTTCGCCAGCACGGTTGAGTTCAGTCAGCGGGGTGCGGAGTGCCTCCAAACGAGCGCTCAGGGTTGGCAGCAACGGGCTGAGCTTACTCAGCAAACTGATGGCCGCCGCATAGTGCTGCTGCGCCTCCAGTTGTGGTTCGCGCTCTTGGGTGAGACTGGCATCGGTATAAAACTGCTGAATCTGCGCACTGTTGTAACGCAGCTCCTGCGCCGCCGCCAAGGCATCACTGAGCTGTTTCAGTTGGTGGCCTTGCTCATCGAGCCGATCAATCTGCAGTTGCATCCAGGTGGTCAAGGCGATGGCTGCCACTAACAACCCCGCCGCGCACAGGGCGATCAAACGACTAATGGATAACTGCATAACTATCTCCAAACCCTATGGGCTGACTACTGAATTTGCCCCTGCGAAGCAACGCAAGTGAGCCTATATCGTCCGTACGCAATAGAAACTTGAGCCTTAGTTGCGCCGCCTTAATCCACCCCCCGGCTATTGCAGCAACATCCCCGCCGCCACCGAGCTGCGCACCGCCTTGCCCGCCAGCTGTTCGACCAGCGTTAAGGCAAACGCCAAGGCCGTACCTGGGCCTTGGCTGGTGATGCAGTTGCCATCGACCACCACCGGCTGATCGACAAAGGTGCAACCCGACAGCTGCTCGCTGAACGCTGGGTAACAGGTCATGCGCCGCTGCTTGAGCACCCCATAGGCCAGCAACGCCAAAGCCGGGGCGGCGCAAATGGCGGCAAACAACTTACCCGCCGCTGCTTGCTCACGCACCCGCTCGGCCAGCGGTTGATAGTCGGCCAAGCGCTGCGCGCCGGGCATGCCGCCGGGCAACACGATCAGATCGAAGTCTTGCGCCAGCACATCGAGCAACATGGCGTCGGCGGTTAAGCGGGTGCCATGGGCGCAGCTGACCATCCGCCGGGTCTCGATACTGGCCACCAGCACCTCGATATCGGCGCGCCTGAGCACGTCGATCAGGGTCACCACTTCGAGGTCTTCAACGCCATCGGCGACAGTGATCAGGGCTCGTTTAGACATGTTGACATCCTCTTTAACTGGGCAATTTACAGTGCCTAAGGGTAGCTGAGCGCGCCGCCGCCGACAGGCAAATTCGCAGCCAATAGTTGAGCTGTTATTATGTCGGCATGCCTCGCCCTGCCTAATCACGCCGAGCTTTACCTCGCTTGCGCTGGACTCACAGCCCAGCCGCCCAAAAGAGCCGCCCCATGACCGCCACTTCGTTCGACCCCGCCGCCTACGCCGCCCAACTGGCCGAGAAACAAGCACGCCTGACGGCGTTATTAGCGCCGTTTGACGCGCCAGCACCGAGCGTCTTCGACTCGCCGCCTGAGCATTACCGGCTGCGCGCGGAGTTTCGCCTGTGGCGCGAGAACGAAGAGCGCTTCTATGCGATGTTTGCCGCCGGCGACAAGCACACGCCGATTCTGCTCGAGCAACTGCCGATTGCCAGCGAGTCCATCAATACCCTGATGCCGCGCCTGAAAGCCGCTTGGCAAGCCAGCTCGGCGCTGTCGTTTAAGCTGTTTCAAGTGGAGTTCCTCACCACCTTGGCCGGCGATGCGCTGATTACCCTGTGCTACCACCGACCGTTAGACGAGCACTGGCGAGCCGCCGCCGAGCAACTGGCGGCCGACTTAGGCGTGAGCATCATCGGCCGCTCGCGCGGCCAGCGTTTGGTGATTGGCCAAAGCCATGTAGTCGAGCGTTTAACCGTGGCCGGCCGCGAATTCAGTTATCGCCAGCCCGAGGGCGCCTTCACCCAACCCAATGGCACGGTCAACCAGAAGATGCTCAGCTGGGCCTACGAGGCCATAGGTGCGCGTGACGACGACTTGTTAGAGCTGTATTGCGGCAACGGCAACTTCACCCTGCCGCTGGCCACCCGGGTGCGCAAAGTGCTGGCCACCGAGATCAGCAAATCCTCGGTGAATGCCGCGCTGGCCAACTTGGCCGACAACGGCGTGGATAACGTCACGCTGGTGCGGCTGTCGGCCGAAGAGCTGACCCAGGCGCTGAATGAGGTGCGCCCGTTCCGCCGCCTGCAGGGCATCGACCTGCCCAGCTACAACTTCGGCACCGTATTCGTCGACCCGCCGCGCGCCGGCATGGACCCGGACACCTGCGAGTTGACCCGACGCTTCGAGCGGATTTTATACATCTCCTGCAACCCGGAAACCTTGGCGGAAAATATCGCGCAACTGCACGACACCCATAAAATCGTCCGTTGCGCGCTGTTCGACCAGTTCCCCTTTACCCACCACATGGAAAGCGGCGTGTTGCTGGAGCGGCGTTAAGGGTTTTTATGCAGATGTAGCCGCTAAGTATTGGCCAGCAAACCGAGGAAAGGCTTAGACCAACGAAGCCCTTATAACGCGGCGGTGGGCTGAAGCCCACCCGACAAAATCGACCCGCTACGCACGGCCCCAACCAATGATTGGCGACAAGCGCGGCGGCGACCTTTAGGCTCGAAACACAATAAAAATTGGAGTTCCCATGCCTTACTCACGCCTATTGTTGCCGGTCATTTTCGCCCTGCTCAGCGCCTGCGCCAGCCCGCCGGTCAATCAAGACATCGAAGTCACGGATGCCGCCCGCGAGGGCAGTTTCAGCAGCTTTGTGATTAAACCTATCAGTGCCCCCGGTCATCGCGCAGATCTCGAACAGCGTTTTAATACCGCCCTGCGCGCCGCCCTGACGGCCAAGGGCTATACCGAGCAGGCGCAAAATGCCGACCTGCGGGTTATTTACCTGCTTGGGCTGGAGAGTGGCACTGCGCTCGATATCCGACCGGTGACTATGGCTGGCACCACAGTCAGCGACGTCACTATCACCCCAGAGCAACGCGCACGCTTAGCACTGCGCATCCTCGACAATCACAACCACGATCGCCTGTTATTCCAAGCGGTGATCAATAAAACCATTCGCGACCCCAACGCCAGCCAAGAAATGGTCAATCAGGCGGTGGCCAGATTGCTCGCGGACTTTCCCAGCAAACCCTAACCACCCGCTGGGCTTAGGCATTGCTAATGCAACCACGCCTAAGCCCGACGCAGGCGCATGCCTTACATCCTGAAACAGCCCAACGCCTAGGCCAACCGCCACGCCGGTTAAACTGCCGCGCATCAATTCGCGAGAGATTAATCATGCGCAAGACCGCCCTCTTATTTGCCAGCCTGTTACTGAGCAGCGCCGCCCAAGCAGCCGACAGCCTGAATATCGACGTTTACCGCGACGCCCATTGCGGCTGCTGCAAGGACTGGATCAAGCATTTAGAAGGCAACGGCTTCACCGTCACCGACCATGTTGAGGACAACATGAGCGCAGTCAAAACCCGGCTGGGCGTACCGCCGAGCATGGCCTCTTGTCACACTGGGGTGATCGACGGGCGCTTCGTCGAAGGTCATGTGCCGGCCAGCGACATTCTCAAACTGCGCCAGCGCCCTGACCTGCTGGGCGTCGCCGCACCCGGTATGCCAACCGGCTCGCCGGGCATGGAACGGGGCGACCAGAAAGACGCCTATCAGGTGCTGGGCCTCGATCGCCAAGGTCGCGAGCTGGTAATCAGCGACTACCCCGGCAACTGAACAACCTACGTCTGCTACCGGGCAACGCTACCCCGCTGTCAGAACCGGCGTCTCAGGTTAAGCTGCTCGCAGCCAACCAAGGAGAAGCCCATGCACTATTGGCAGCTGGATGTATTTGCCCAACAACCACTCAACGGCAATGGCCTCAGCGCCTTTGCCGATGCCCGTGGCCTGTCGAGCGCCGCGATGCAGGCGCTGACCATCGAACTGCGCCAGTTCGAGTCGATCTTCCTCATGCCCGGCGCGACAGCGGAGCAATTTAGCGCGCGGATTTTCACTCTAGAAGAAGAGCTGCCCTTTGCCGGCCACCCGATTATTGGCGCGGCGGCCTTGCTGCATCATCTGCACCAACCGGCCGAACACGCGCAGTGGACGCTGCACTTGCAGAGTAAAAGCGTGCAGGTCCGCAGCCGGCGCACGGCCCAAGGTTTTTACGCCGAGATGGATCAGGGCATCGCCGAGTTTGGCCAAGAATTATCCGCAGATGCAGCCCGCGAGTTTGCCAGCGCCTTTAGCCTGAGCGATGCCGAGCTGGACTCGCGCTACCCGGCCACGGTGGTCAGCACCGGCCTGCCCTATGTATTGCTGCCAGTCACTGCCGCTGGGCTGGCCAAGGCCAAGCAGACTCGACTGCTGGATCTGGAGCTGCTCGAGTGCGGCGCCGCCTTCGTGTTTTTACTCGACATCGACAGCCTTGAGGGCCGCACCTGGGACCCGGCCGGGCAGGTCGAAGACATCGCCACCGGCAGCGCCGCCGGGCCGGTCGCGGCCTACTTAGTGCGCCACGGCCTGCGCGCCGCAGAGCAAGCCTTTAGCCTCAACCAAGGGCGCTTTTTGCAGCGCCCGAGCCGCTTGGATGTGTGCGTCGGCAGCGACGGCCAAGTGCGCGTGGGCGGCCATGTGCAGCTGGTGGCCCGCGCCGAACTGCTGATCGAGCCGGCGCTGCTGGGCTAACCGGCACTCAGAGGCCCAATCGCAATTAATCAGGAGCCTTATATGCAGTGGAAACGTGCGCGGCGCAGCGACAACGTGGTGGATGGCGGCAGTGGCGGTGGTGGTTTTCGCCCCGGCGGCAAAGGCCTGAGTCTCGGTGCCGTGGTGCTGATCGTGGGCTTCGGCTTACTCACCGGCCAAGACCCGCTACAGATCCTTGGCCAACTCGCCGGGCAAGCCGGAATTAGCGACCCAAGCGTGCAACAGCCAAGCGGCAAGAGCCCGGCCAATAACCCGCAAACCGAGTTCGTGCGCGCCGTACTGGGCGACACCGAAGACACTTGGCAGCAACTCTTTCAGCAAGCCGGCCGGCAGTACCAAGACCCAACCCTGGTGCTGTTTAACGGCAGCGTGCGCTCGGCCTGTGGCATGGCCAGTGCCGCCAGCGGGCCGTTTTATTGCCCGGCCGATCGGCAGGTGTATCTGGACCTGAGTTTCTTTCGCGAACTTGAGCAACGCTTCGGCGCGGCCGGTGACTTCGCCCAAGCCTATGTGATTGCCCACGAGGTCGGCCACCACGTGCAGACCTTGCTCGGCGTGTCGGCCAAGGTGCAGGCGGCACGCCAACGGGGTGAACCCATGGAGGGTGACAATGGCTTACTGGTACGCCAAGAGTTGCAGGCCGACTGCCTGGCCGGAGTCTGGGCACACCATGCGCAACAACGCCTGCAATGGCTGGAAGCCGGCGATTTAGAAGAGGCGCTAAACGCCGCCAACGCCATCGGCGACGACCGATTGCAGCAACAGGCGCGCGGTCAGGTGATGCCCGACGCCTTCACCCACGGCACCTCGGCGCAGCGGGTGCGCTGGTTCAAAACCGGCTTCGAACAGGGCAAGGTCGGCCAGTGCGACACCTTCAAGGCCGCACGTCTCTAAGCACTCAAACTGCGGCTTGGCGCCGCGCGCGCTACCGACTGAGCCTGATAAACCTTGGGCGACAGTCCAAACCAGGTTTTAAAGGCCTTGTAAAAAGCACTCGGCTCATTGAAACCCAGCTCCCGACTGAGTGCTTCGACTCGGCAGTCCGCCTGCGATAAGCGCTGCAAGGCCCGCCGGCGGCGCAGCTCGGCCAGCAACTCGGAAAAACTGCACTGCTCGTCACGCAGATGCCGGTGCAGGGTCTGCCGGCTGACGCCTAATTGTCGCGACACCGCCGCCACCGACAACTCACCGGTCACCAGCCCTTGCTCCAGTAAACGCACCACTTGGGCGCGGCGGCTGTGTTGCGCCGGCAACTGCTCGTGCATGCTGCTGACCCGCTGCTGCAACAAGGTTTTCAAATAGGCATTGCCACTGAGCAGCGGCAATGCCAGATCGGCATGGCTGAGGTCCAGGTAGTCGAGCACCTCGCCAAAACGTACCGCACGACCAAACACCTGCCGATAGGCGCTGGGAGCCGCTAATGCGGTATGCCGAAAGCCCACCGCCAAGGGCACAATATTGACCCCGGTCATCTGCCGCGCCCAACTCAACCCCGCACTCAGGCTGCGTTCACTGGCCATGGCATGGCTGGCCAAGGGTTCGCTGAACAGATAGCTAATCCGCACCGCCGTGCCACGGGGTTCAACCCGCAGGCTTTCGCACTCGCTCATCACCGCGATATAGCGGCAAAACAGCCCCAGCGCCTCGCCCAAGGTGGCACTCAGCGCCACCAAATTGGCCACCGGTCCACGGACGTTCAGATCGAGCTGCTGCCCGACCCGCAACCCCAGGTCAGCGGGCGCGCCGCGGCTCGCGGCCTTGTGCCACAGGCGCAGCAACAACTCGACCGGTACCCGCCGTTCCAGATCCAGCAGCTGCGCCGGGGTCATGCCCAACTCCTGCAGATCAGCCGGGCCAACCAAGCCGAAGCGTTGCAGCGCTTGATAGAGGTCGAGCAGCAGTGAGGCGCTCGCGCTGGGTGTCAGTGCCCTGGTCATCGGCAACTCCTTTGCACTCCGGGAAGCGGGCCATTGTGCTACGTCGCTGCGACCAATTGCCATAGTCATGCAACCCTAGGCTATTAACAGGCCCAAAGGGGCACCGTAGATTGGCTGACCAACAACAGCGAGCCTAGCGGCCACTTGGAGCCCAGCCATGCACCACAGCGATCTGATTACCCTGCCACGTTTACTCGCCCGCCTGCCACGTTTGCTGCGCGACCTGCCCGGTATTCTCAAAGGCCTGCACATCAGCAATCGCAGTCGCGGCGCTACGCCCGTGAGTCTGGCGCTCTGCGTCGAGCAGGCGGCGCGGCACAACCCAAACGGCGTGGCGCTGATCCAGGGCGACGAGCAGCTGAGCTATGCCAAGTTCAACCAGTGGGCCAACCGCCTGGCTCACTACCTGCACAGCCAAGGTCTACGTCAAGGCGACTGCGTGGCGCTGCTGTTGGAAAACCGCTTGGAGTTGCTGGCTTGTGTGACCGCCTGCGCCAAGCTCGGCGCGATCAGCGCGCTGCTCAACAGCAGCCAGCGCGGCCAGGTGCTGGCCCACAGCATCAACCTGGTAAAACCCAAGCTCGCCCTGGTGGGCGCGGAGCTGCTGGCTGCCTTTGAGGAAGTCCAGGGCCGCCTCGAACTGCCGGCCGACGCCCATTATTTTCTCGCCGACCAGCCGACCTGGCGCGACCCAGGCCATGCACCGCTCGGCTGGCAGCATCCGGCGGCCGATCTACAGACTTTTCCGAACCACAATCCAACGCCGGCGCAGCCGATCCGCGCCGACGATGCTTGTTTCTATATCTACACCTCCGGCACCACCGGCCTGCCCAAGGCGGTGGTGTTCAATCACGGACGCTTTATGAAGGCCTATGGGGTGTTTGGTTTCGGCGCGGTGCGGCTCACGCCGAGCGACCGCATGTACGTCAGTTTGCCCTTCTATCACGCCACGGCCATGGCCGTGTGTTGGGGCTCGGTGCTGGCCGGCCAGGCGACGCTGATCATGGTGCGCAAGTTCAGCGCCAGCCGCTTCTGGGATGAGGTGCACCGCCACCAGGCCACGGCTTTCGGCTATGTCGGCGAGCTGTGCCGCTACCTGCTGGAGCAAGCGCCGCGCACCAGCGACGGGCACAACCCGATCCGCGTAATGGTCGGCAACGGCCTGCGGCCGGGCATCTGGCAAGCCTTCAAACAACGCTTCCAAGTCGAGCTGGTGATGGAGCTGTACGCCTCCAGCGAAGGCAATATCGGTTTCAGCAACCTGCTCAATTTCGACAACACCGTGGGCTTCTCGCCCTATCCCTACGCCATAGTTCGCTACAACCTAGAGCACGAGGCGCCCGTGCGCGACAGCCAGGGTTACCTGCAACGGGTAGCCAAGGGCGAGGCCGGATTACTGATCGGCCAGATCACCGCCAACACCCCGTTTCACGGTTACACCGACACCCAGAAGACCGAGAGCTGCATCCTGCGCGATGTGTTTGAGCTGGGGGACGCTTGGTTCAACAGTGGCGACCTGATGCGCGACATTGGTTTCAAGCACGCCCAATTTGTCGACCGCCTGGGCGATACCTTTCGCTGGAAGGGCGAGAACGTCTCGGCCTCCGAGGTCGAGGCGATCCTCGACGGCACCGCGCAGGTCAGTGAAACCGCAGTCTATGGCGTGGAGATCGCCAAGACCAACGGCCGCGCCGGCATGGCCTGCATTCGCCTGGATTGCCCGCCCCAGGACTTCGACTTTCAAGCCTTGCTGACGCAGTTGCAGGCCGAGTTACCGGCCTATGCGGTGCCGCTATTTCTGCGTTTGAGCCAGCGGCTGGAAACCACCAGCACCTTCAAGCATAAGAAGGCGCCGTTGAAGGAGCAGGGCTACGACCTCAGCCGCTGCAACGACCCGATCTATGCCTGGCTGCCCGGCAGCGACCGTTATGTGCCGTTGCACGCCGAGCTGCAGGCGGCTATCGAGGCCGGCGCCTATCGCTACTAAGCGGCGCGCAACTCGGCGAGCAAGCCATGACAGTTTTGCGCATAGCCATCGCACAGCTGCGGCCAGGGGTTTTCTGGCAGATTAACCAACAGCGCCTGCGCCCCGGCGGCGCGGGCGCATTCGAGATCGAAGCGGTAATCACCGACCATCACCAAGGCGCTCGGGGCCACCTGCCATTGCTCGGCCAAATGCAGCAAACCGCCGGGATCTGGCTTGGGCGGCGCTTCATCGCGGCCAATCACGTCGATGCTGCTAAAGCAGTCGGCCAAACCAATCGCCTCTAGGGTCAGTAAAGCCAGTGCATGGGCGTTGCGGGTCAAAATCCCCAGTCGATAACCGCGTGCCTGCAGTTCACGCACCAACTCAAGCGCGCCCGGTGCGGCTTGCGCCGCTGTGGCTAGCTCGCGCTCATGGGCCAGTAACCAAGCATGTTTACTGACCGCCTCGGCCGCAGGCAGTGCTGCGAGATGATGCAGAATGTCGTGCTGCAGCGGAATATCCAGCGCCCGTTTGATCGCCTCGAAATCGTGTACGGCCACCGTCAGGGTGCCGTCCATGTCGAACACCCAGTGGCGGCTCTGTTGCCACATTACTTCCAGTCCTCACGCAAACGGGTCAGGCCTTCTTGCGCCACCGAGGCGACTAACTGGCCGCTGCGATTGAAAATACTGCCGCGCGAAAAGCCCCGTGCATTACCCGACCATGGGCTGTCCATGGCGTACAGCAGCCAGTCGTCCATGCGCAGGTCGGCGTGAAACCACAGCGAATGGTCGAGGCTGGCGACCTGCATAAACTTTTGAAACACCGATACGCCATGGGGCTGCATCGAGGTGGTCAGCAGGTTGAAGTCCGAGGCGTAGGCCAGCAGGTATTTGTGCAACTGCGGGTCGTCCGGCAAGTTGCCGTCTGCGCGAAACCACACATGTTTGATCGGCTCGCAAGGCTTGGGGGCGAACGGGTTAATCAAGGTCACGGGGCGAATTTCGATCGGCTTGGCGCTGATCGCCCGCTCGCGCATACGCTCGGGAATCATCGGCGCAATCAGCCGGGCCAACTCGGTTTCCGATTTGAAGTTTTCCGGCCCCGGCACATCGGGCATCGGCAACTGGTGGCTGGCGCTTTGCTCGTCGAACTGGAACGAAGCGGCGCAGGTGAAGATCGGCTTGCCCTTCTGGATCGCCGTCACCCGCCGGGTGCTGAAACTGCCGCCATCACGAACCCGGTCAACCTGATAAACCACCGGCAAACTGACATCGCCGGGGCGCAAAAAGTAGCCGTGCATGGAGTGCACATGGCGGCTCTCTTCCACCGTGCGGCTGGCCGCCGACACGCACTGGCCGAGCACCTGGCCGCCGAACAACTGGCGAAAACCAAGGTCTTGGCTGTTGCCGCGATAGAGATCCTCTTCGATCGCTTCGAGGCTCAGCAGCGCAACCAAATCATCCAACACTTGGGTCATAGGGGTTTCCTCAACAATAGCTGCCGGCGTCGATAACACGGCGTGAAAGGCTCGCGAGCGCACGCACTCAGCGGCAGCCCGCAATGGCTAAATGGTAAAGACTTTCGCCGCCGCTGTCGGCCTGTACCTGTTAATCATCGGCGACCGCTCGCGATTTAGGGCTGCGGCGTGCGCCATTGCTCACGACCTATTCGGTACAGCAGATGCGCGCGCAACGGATGGCCGGCGGGCAGCAGTGGATGGGCAAAATCCTCAGCCGGGTCGCGCTGCATACCCAAGCGCTGCATCAGGGCTTGCGAGGGCAAATTGGCCGGCACGGTGAAGGCCAACACCTGTTCCAACTGTAACTGCGCAAAGGCGAAGGCCAGCACCGCCGTAGCGGCCTCCAAGGCGTAACCCTGGCGCCAGTGCTGGCGTTGGATGCGCCAGCCGATCTCCACCGCCGGGGTAAAGGCAGCGGCAAACGCCACCTGCTGCAAGCCCAGCACGCCGAGCAGGCGCGGCTGATCGCGACGCTCCAGCACCCAATAGCCAAAGCCATGGGTGACGAAATGCGCTTGCATGCGCCGCGCCATGGCATCGCTCTGGGCCCGACTCATCACGCCAGGGAAATGCCGCATCACCTGCGGGTCGGCATTTAATGCGGCAAAGCCAGGCAAATCGGCCGGCTGCCAGGTGCGCAACAACAAGCGTTCGGTGTGGAGTTCAAGCAGGCTCATGGCGGCGACTCGGTGCGGCAGACGCGCCAGTTTGACCACAAACGCTCGGCGCAGAAACCACTAAGGCCCAGCGGGAGATCCACGCTGAGCCTTAGTCGCCACGCTAGGTGTTACTCCACATCTTTACTCGGCAGGGGTTTCGCCTTGCTCTTCGCTAGCCGCTTCGTCTGCCGACTCTGCGCTGTAGTCTGCGGCGCTGTCATCCATGCCGCTGGCTTGTGGCATACCGCCACCCATGCCGCCCGCCATGCCCATACCCATGGCCATAAACTCGTCCAGCGGCATTTTCCGACCGTTCAATTCCACTTGGCCTTCGGCGTACTTGAAGCTGGCGACTATATTGTCGCCAGCCACGGCCGCCATCTGCGTGCCCACGGCCATCATCCCGGCCATCTCGGACATTTGCTCGGCCTGTTGCTTGGCCATCGCCGGATCGGCACTTGGATCGAGCGCCGCTTGGCTCATGACCACATCTTTAATCATCGATTTGGACACCTGCAGATGCGCATCCAAGCTAGCGATGGTTTGCATGGCCAAGACGTCGGGCGGCAAGTCAAAAGCGCTCGGCTTATTCAGGCCAAGACTCAGGTTAAAGCGGCTTTCGCCATTGGCGGTTTTCAGGGCTAATTTGTCCAGCGCAAACACCGGTTTGCCGGCCAACAAGGTGCCGATAATCGCCTCAAGCTTGGCCTTTTGCTCGGCACTGAGGTTGAGGTCGGGGTTGCTGGCATCGTAATCAGCTGCGTCTAAATGGCTGACCAGCTCTTTGTACAGGTCTGACAACTGTTTAATCGACTGGGTGTCGAGGTCCTTCACGCTGCCTGCCAACTCCAGCGAGCCGAGGTCTTTGCCGGCGACGTTAAGCATGCCGATAGCGGAGGTAAAACTACCAAACACGCCGGTTTTGCCCTCAGCAAGCTGACCGGTTTGGCTCAGATTATTGATCAGCAGGGGTGGCTGCGAAGGAAATAGCAGCTGTACTTGTTTAAGTTGGCTTTCACTGCTGCCCAGATACAGGCCAGAAACACCCATGACCGAGTCGTTGCGCAGGTTCAGGCCGTGTAATGCAATCTGGGTTTGGTCGTTGCCAACCAGCACCAGGCTATCCATGTTGCCGTCAACTTTGAAGCTTTGCTGACCCGCGCCAACCCGTGCATTGATGTCTAGCCCTGAGAACTTCAAGCTCGCGCCGTCTTTGTTGAAATCCACCGCTTGCAACTTCAGCGTGCTGTTGACGCTGCCGGTGTAGCCGATACTGGCTTGAGCGGTAAACGGTGACAGGCCTTTCGTAACCTCGAACCAGGGTGCTACCAGCGGGCTACTTTCCAGTTCGATATTGTTTTTCAGCATCACCGGCAGCAGTTGCAAGCGCATCAACCGCGACAACGGGAAAGGCCCGTGCTCAATGCGGTCGACCAACAGCAACTCGTCATCGATGGCCTTGGTTTCGTCGCCCGTGGTGGTCAAATCGCCCTTGGCTTTGATCCGGTAGTGCGCGGTGCTGCTGAACAGGCCGGTTTCCAGCGACAGCAACTCAAGCTCAACGTCCACACCCAAACCTGGAGTCACGGTTTTAAACTCGGCATTCGCGTCGGCTATGCCGCTGGCTAGCCGCGCAGGCAATTGCTGACCGGTGTACCAAGCGCCTGCGGTACTGGCAACGCCGGCAACCACGGCCAAACCAACAGCAATCCGTACTGATTTTTTCATCGTTACACTCGAATATTGAGAAAAGAAATGAGCTGCAGCGCCAACCTAGGCGGTCGTGCGGGCTACGCGAGGCGCAGAATAACAGCTCGCCGACCAGAGGGGCGCGACGCCATTCACGCGTATCACCATGGCCGGCCGAATAAGCGCAAAAAAATGTTTCCGCCAGATATTCGCGCGCCATCCACATGCCGCACAGCTTATGCTTGCCAGCGCTAGGTTATGCTCTGCATGCTAAGCCCATAATAATCATAAGAAGTGCCAACACCATGCTCAACTCGCGAATGCTCAGGCGTCTGCGCACCGATTTTCAGCTGTCGATCTTGACCTTGATGGGCGCCATCGGCGTGATCGGCATCAGCCCCTATGCGGTGTATCGGCTGCTTGAGGGCAACTATCTGGTGGGCATCGCCGACGTGGTGATCGTCAGCTCGACCATAGGCGCGGTGTTGTATGCGTGGCGCACCGGCGACACGGTTAAACCGGGTATCGCGGTGTCGATTGTATTCTCGGTGGCCTCCACGTTAATCACCATCAAACTAGGGATTAACGGGCTGTTCTGGATTTACCCGCTGATCATCTTCAACTTCTTCATGGTCTCACCGGGCAAAGCCTTACTGGCCATGCTGCTGGTGGTTGGCACCCTCTGCACTTACGCGCTGAGCGTGCCAGGCACGGTGTTTGAGAGCCACTATCAAATGGTGTCTTTTCTGGTCACCAGCCTGATGGCCAGCATCATGAGTTTTATCTTCGCTTACCGCTCGTACAACCAGCGCGACCAGTTGCAACTGCTGGCGGTGCTCGACCCGCTAACCGGCGCACGCAATCGCCGGGCGATGAACGAAGAGTTAAAAATTGCCGCCTCAGTGCAACGCCGGCATGGCGACAACTATGCCGTGCTGGTGATGGACCTCGACCACTTTAAGCAGATCAACGATCAGCACGGCCACCTCGCCGGCGACCAAGTGCTGATGGATTTTGTCGAGTTGATTAAACGCAGCTCGCGCAAAGAAGACCGGCTGTTTCGCTTTGGCGGCGAAGAATTTTTGCTGCTGCTGCCCAACACCGATCTGGCCAGCTTACGCATTGCTGCCGAGCACCTGCAAAGCCAAGTTGCCGAACATTTACATGGCCCCGGTGGGCCGGTGAGCATGTCCAGCGGCGGGGCCATTTTGCAGCGCGGCGAACACTGGGAAGCCATGCTGCAGCGCGCCGACAGTTGCCTGTATCAAGCCAAGGCTGCCGGGCGTAACCGCGCGGTGATCGATGCCCGAGAGCAACAGTCATAGCGGCTTGCAGCCCAGCCAACGCCTCGCGCACCCCCAGCGAAATCGCAACACAGGCCTCAGCCGCCGGCCTCGGGTAGAATGACCGCCCTCGCACTCAGCAGCCGCCACCATGACCGAACCAGCCCAACGCCTCGCCCAGCACGTTGCCATTATTGGTGGCGGCCCTGCGGGCTTAATGGCGGCCGAAGTCTTGGCGCTGGCCGGGGTTAAGGTCGATCTATTCGATGCCATGCCCTCGGTCGGGCGTAAATTTTTGCTGGCTGGGGTCGGCGGCATGAATATCACCCACGCCGAACCCACCGAGGCCTTTCTCAGCCGTTACGGCGCACACCGCGCCGAACTGCAAGCGTTACTGCAGGACTTTGGCGCCGAACAACTGCGCGCATGGATTCACGGTTTGGGCATCGACACCTTTGTTGGCAGCTCCGGACGGGTGTTCCCCACCGACATGAAAGCCGCGCCCTTGCTGCGCGCTTGGCTTAAACGCTTACGTGAGCATGGCGTGAGCCTGCACACCCGCCGCCGCTGGCTGGGTTGGAATAGCGACGGCAGCCTGCGTATGAGCGGCGTCGAGGGCGAGCACTCAATAACGGCTGACGCCGTGCTGCTGGCGCTCGGCGGCGGTAGCTGGGCCCGGCTCGGTTCGGACGGCGCCTGGTTGCCCTTACTGGCGGCGCGCGGCGTGCAGTGCGCGCCCCTGCAACCGAGCAATTGCGGTTTTAGCGTGGCCGGTTGGAGCCCGTGGTTTGCCGATAAGTTTGCCGGCGCGCCGGTCAAGTCCACGGCGATCGCGTTGGCACAGCAAAGCGCCCGGCTCGGCGAGTTTGTGATTACCGCCAGCGGCGTCGAGGGCAGTTTGATTTATGCGCTGTCAGCGTCGATCCGCGAGCAGATCAACCAGCACGGCGCGGCGACGCTGTACCTCGACCTGTTGCCGCAGAAAACCCTAGCGCAAGTGCAGGCGCTGCTGAACAAACCACGCGGCAGCAAATCGCTCAGCAATCACCTGCGCAGCCAGTTGGGCCTTGAGGGCGTGCGCGCCGGTTTACTCCGGGAACTCACCGACGCCGCCAGCTTTGCCGACCCGGTGCTGCTGGCCCAAGCGATCAAGGCACTGCCACTCACCTTGGTGCAAGCACGGCCACTGGACGAAGCCATCAGCACCGCTGGCGGCGTGCCATTCGAGGCGCTGACTAGCGAACTGATGTTTAAGCAATTACCGGGGGTGTTTTGCGCCGGCGAAATGCTCGACTGGGAAGCGCCCACCGGCGGTTACCTGCTCACCGCCTGCTTTGCCAGCGGCCGTGCAGCGGGCTTGGGAATGCTGGACTGGCTCGGCCAAAACGGCACCGATTAAACCGCGCAAGCATCTGCCCAGCCGACTGAAAACACCCGCACCGGCCGCTCTCGCGCGCGGGTGACTTGAAGGCTATGCTTACAAGCAGTGCCGGCAGTAGAACCGGCAGTTTTTTGCCCAGAGAGCGAGCAGCATGGTAATTCCCTTAGTCGTCTGCGATGACTCAATGATGGCGCGCAAGCAGCTGATTCGCGCGCTGCCGCCTGAGTGGCCGGTAAGCATTAGCCAAGCCTGTCATGGCGAAGAAGCCATGGAGATGATTCGCCAAGGGCTGGCCGAGGTAATGCTGCTCGACCTGACCATGCCGGTGATGGACGGTTTTGAGGTGCTCGCGGCGGTGCGCAGCGAAGGCTTAAACCCTAAGGTCATAGTGGTCTCGGGCGACGTGCAAGAGGAGGCGATTCGTCGGGTGACGGAGCTGGGCGCGCTGGCTTTTATCAAGAAACCGGCCAACCCCGAAGAGCTGCGCCAGACCCTCGAACGCCTCGGCTTGCTGAGCCCGCCCGGCACTGAAGCCGTCGCCAGCCCCGAGCCGGTGCCGGCACGACCAAGCTTTGAGCTGAAAATCAATTTCCGCGATGCCCTGCGCGAGATCAGCAACGTTGCCATGGGCCGCGCCGCCGCCTTGCTGGCCAAGGTGCTGGGAGTATTTGTCGAGCTGCCGGTGCCGGCAGTTAACCTGTTCGAAGTCAGCGAACTGCACATGACCCTCGCCGACGCCCAGCGTGGCGAACGTTGCAGCGCGCTATGCCAAGGCTTTATTGGCGATGGGATTGCCGGCGAGGCGCTGCTGTTGTTTCACGACTCGGAAATCTCCGACATCAGCAAACTGTTCAACTGGCAGCCGCGTAACGACGTAGAAGTCTCGGAGATGCTCTTAGACCTCGCCAGCATCCTGATCGGCGCCTGCCTGAGCGGTATCTCCGAACAGATCGACGTGCGCTTCTCGCAAGGGCACCCGCAACTGCTGGGGCTACACAGTTCCATCGACAACCTGATTCACGTCAACCAGACCCGCTGGCGCAAAACCCTGGCGGTGGAGATTAGCTACAGCCTCGAGGGCCATAACGTGCATTTCGACCTTTTGCTGTTATTCACCGAAGACTCGATTCAGCGCCTCAGCCACAAGATCAATTACCTGCTCAACTAGCCGCGAGAAGCCACCATGGCCGCCCAAATCGACATCAATGAAGTTCACTGGCTGCTGGATATCGTCCAGTGCATCGATGTCGGCGTGATAGTGCTCGATCGCCATTATCAGATCGAGGTGTGGAACAGTTTCATGGAAAACCATTCCGGCATGGGCCCGGATCAGGTGTATGGCAAATCGCTGTTTAGCTTATTTAGCGAAATCGACGAGCCGTGGTTTCGGCGTAAAGTCGACACTGTGCTGCAACTGGGCACCCGCGCCTTTAGCCTGTGGGAACAGCATCCATATCTAGTGCACTTTAAGAACTACCAGCCGATTACCGGCCAAGCCGACTACATGTACCAAAACGTCACGCTGCTGCCGTTGGCGGGCGCCACCGGCTCGATCGAGCACATTTGCGTGGTGATCTACGACGCCACTCAAGCGGCCATGCACAAGCGCCAATTAGACGCCTCACGCATCCAATAGCAGATGGCCTAGCGCGACTCTCCAGCCGACCATCAACTCCACTCATCAAAGGTAACTGCTGCTGGCATTTCCGGCATTAGCGGCTGCTCCTGCACCTCTGGCAGCAGCACTGGGACGGGTACCTCAGCGGCTGCCGGCGGGCTGACCGCCCACTCGTTATAGTCTGGGACCACAATGCCCACCTCTGGCGGCGCTATCTGCTGACCGGCGATCTCGTTGTAATCCGGCACCACAATGCCCACCTCCGGCGGAGCTATCTGCCGGCCAGCGTTCTCGTTGTAATCCGGCACTACAATGCCCACCTGCGGCGGCGCTATCTGCCGGCCAGCGTTCTCGTTGTAATCCGGCACCACAATGCCCACCTCTGGCGGAGCTATCTGCCGACCAGCGATCTCGTTGTAATCCGGCACCACAATGCCCACCTGCGGCGGTGCTATCTGCCGACCAGCGATCTCGTTGTAATCCGGCACCACGATGCCCACCTGCGGTGGCGCTATCTGCCGACCGGCGATCTCGTTGTAATCCGGCACGACAATGGCTCGAGGTGGCAGCACCTGCGGACGAGGAGCCACCGGCGGGACCGCTGGAACGACCCTGCGCCCTTGACTGGCAAGTCCTGCCTGATAGCCCTGCAGATAACCCTGTACCGCTACTTTGCGCAGCTCAGCAGGGCAATAAAAATTAAACCAGTTACTGTCCTGCTGATTACCCAAGGCACCATCACGCTGCCCGCGCTGCTGCGCAAAGCCTGCTTGGCAATCGCGCGCCACCTGCTCGTTATGCATTTGTTGGAATTCAGCGCAGCCACTGAGTAGGCCCAACGCACAACCGAGCAAAATAATTCTGTTCATCGTCTGTTCTCGTCACACCCTGCGGGGTGGGGATTGGAATGAGTCAGCAGACTAAACCAGCAGCGCTGAACCACACCTGAACAAGCGAACCAAAACAGCGCCACTGCAGGCGAACACGGCTCCGGCTCGGCAGACAACAGACAACAGACAACAGACAAACCGCAGATTAAACCCAGCCCAGCACCGGTTACTTCTTCTTTTTCGGCCCGGTGTTAAACACGGGAATCTTGCGCACTATCTTCACTTGCGGCTCGGCCGGTTCGTTGCTTTCCAGCCATTTGCCGAGGTTCTTCTTGCCGCCACCGCCGACCACTTTCGGCTTCTTCGGTTTCTTGGATTTTTTCAACACCTGACCCGTGGCATCGATCAGCGGCACCCGATGCTCAGGAATAAAATCGGCTTCTTCGACGCGTTTCAGGCTCTGACCGCTAAGAATTTCGATGGCCGCCAGCAAGTTGACCTCATCGGCGCATACCAAGGAAATCGCCTGCCCGCTGTTGCCGGCGCGGCCGGTGCGACCGATGCGATGCACGTAATCTTCGGCCACTATCGGCAGATCGAAGTTGACCACCAACGGCAGGTCGTCGATATCCAAGCCGCGCGCCGCCACGTCGGTGGCAAACAGAATCTGCACTTCGCGGGCCTTGAAGCGATCCAGCGCCCGCTGGCGGGTGGCTTGCGGCTTGTCGCCGTGAATGCCGTCGACGTTGAGGCCTTGCTTTTGCAGCAATTCGGTCAACTCATCGACGCCCTTGCGGGTTTTCACAAACACCAGCGCATGCTGCCAGCTGTGTTTTTTCAGCAGGTGACAGAACAGCTCGGTTTTGCGCTTTTTATCCACGGTGATCACGCACTGCTTAACGTTGCTGGCGGTGACGTTACGCGGGCTGACTTCGATGGTCAGCGGGTTGTCCAGCATCTGCTCGGCCAACACCCGGATGGCATCGGAGAAGGTCGCGGAAAACAGCAAGGTCTGACGTTTTTTCGGCAAGGCGGCGTAGATCGAGCGCAACTCGTCGGCAAAACCTAAGTCGAGCATGCGGTCGGCTTCGTCGAGGATTAGGGTTTGCAACTGGGAAAACTTCAGGGCTTTCTGGCGAAACAAATCCAGCAAACGCCCCGGAGTGGCCACCAGTACATCGACGCCCTTGCGCAGCTTCATCATCTGCGGGTTGATGCTGACCCCACCGTAGGCGGCATAGGTGCGCAGCGGCAGGTGCTGACCGTAAACGCGAAAACTCTCATGCACCTGCTCGGCCAGCTCGCGGGTCGGCACCAGCACCAGCGCGCGCACCGAGTTACTGGCCACTACCGGCCCTTCGAGCATCAAGCGCTGCAACACCGGCAAGGCAAAACCGGCGGTCTTGCCGGTGCCGGTTTGCGCGGCGGCCATCAGGTCACGACCTTCCAGCACCGCCGGAATAGCCGCTGCCTGCACGGGCGTCGGAGTTTTGTAGTCGAGCTCGTCGAGGGTGCGCTGCAGGGGTTCGATCAGGCCAAGGGCGGCGAAAGTCATAGGGATAACCAAAAGAGATACAAGAATGCGCGCAGTTTACCCTGTCCGCCGATACGGCAAGCGATTGTCTGCCGACGCGTAGGGTGGTCAACGCTCTGTTTGGCCACCAATGTGTGGTCAACACCCTGCTTGCCCACCAAAGTGTGGATGACGCTTCTTTATCTACCAGCGGTTTCCGAGTGGATGGTGGATGGATGAAGCGTCATCCACCCTACGTCAAACAGTCTGACGGGCCCGGCTCAAGGCTTCGGCCATCTTCGCCGCCGGGACTTTTTGCAGACGGCATAACAGCTCATGGGAAATCTCCTGCAAGCCGTGATGCTCGCGCAGCACTTCGTGCATAAACAGCATCAGGTTAGCCGCCATCTCGGCGTCGGCCATGGCTCTGTGGGCCTTGCCGGTGTTGGGCAACTTGGCCCAACTATTAAGCGTACCGAGCTTATGATTCGGCGCTTGGGGCAACAAGCGCCGGGCCAGCAACATTGAACAGGCAAAGCTCTGGGTTCGCTGACGGTTAATCAGGGCCAATTCGGCATCCCAAAACTTTTGGTCGAACGAGGCATTGTGCGCCACCAACGGCGTGCGCCCGACGAACTCAGCCACCTCGGCCATCACCTGGGCGGCCGGCGGCGCAGTGCGCAGCATGGCGTTGCTGATGCCGGTCAGGCTCTCGATAAAGGCCGGCACATAGGCACCACTGTTCATCAGGTTTTGATAGCGCTCGACGATGCGCCCGCCCTCCACAATCACCACGGCAATTTCGGTGGCCCGGCAATTTTGCGCCGGCGACATGCCGGTGGTTTCAAAGTCGATAACTGCAATGCGTTCCACGGTAAATCCAATCAATGGGGGAATGGGGTGTGGGCTAGACAACCGCGAGGCGTTGGCCAGCGTAGGGGTTGCCGGTCAATCTATGTTTCTGCCAATAAATGCCTAGGACAGGTGCCGAGGTCAAATCGCCAGCCATTAGGTGGCCAAGCTTCGCGTTGACCACCCTACGATTTAAGCAGCAGCGCGCCTTCAATCGGCACGTAGCGGCTGGCGGCGCGGATTAACGATTGCGCGGTCAGGCCCGGCACGCCGTAGGCGGTGGCTTCGACGCCGTCACGACTGCGAATTTTATCCAGCAGCAAGTCAAAATCGCCATCGCCGGAGGCCAGCACCACCTCATCGACCTGCGGTGCTACCTCGAGAATATCGATGCAAATGCCCACATCCCAATCGCCTTTGGCCGAGCCATCGCTGCGCTGGATATAGGGTTTGAGCTTCACCACAAAACCCAAGTTACGCAAAATCTGCTGAAACTGCTGCTGCTTGGCATCGCCACGGTCGATGGCATAGGCGTAGGCCGTGACTATCTGCCCGCGCTGGCTGAGTTCGGCCCACAAGGCGGCATAGTTAAAGTGGCAGCCATGGGCTTGGCGCACGGTGTAATAGAGGTTCTGCACATCGGCAAACAACGCGATCTTTTTCACCGGTAACTCCTAGGGGCAAAAGCTGCGCCGCAGTATGGGCGAAGCCGCCAGCCGACGCACCCCCGATCCACGCCCGCGCTGCCGGCGGCCCCTTTAGCTGCCCATCAAGGCTCGCCCGCCGCGAACGCCTGCAAGGTGTCGCCGTCCATGCGATAGCGAACCCACTCATCCTGCGGTGCGGCGCCCAGCGTTTGATAGAACTTGATGGCCGGCTCGTTCCAATCCAATACGCTCCACTCCAAGCGGCCACAGCCACTGGCGCAGGCAATATTGGCCAAATGCCGCAGCAATTGTTTGCCGGCACCACTGCCGCGCTGCTCAGGGGAAATATACAAATCTTCTAGATACAGGCCTTTGCGGCCCAGCCAGGTCGAGTAGCTGAAAAAATACACCGCATAGCCAATCGGCTGACCATCGCGACTGCAAATCAACCCGCGCGCCGGCGAGTCGGCGGCAAACAGGCTCTGCTCGATATCAGCGACCGAGGCCACGACCTCGTGCTCGGCCTTCTCGTAAATCGCCAGCTCGGTGATGAAGGCCAAAATTTGTCCGGCGTCGGCCGCCGTCGCGGCACGAATATGAATACTCAAGAACTGGCTCCTATAAGAGTGATGGCCCCCATGAAGGGCAAGCAATGCTAAGCCCTGCGCGGAAAAAACGGCAGCGGTTTAGCCCACCCAGCACACTTACGCTGTAAGGGCTTGGAGCCACTCCCGGCAGCCGCTAAAGTGCGGCTTCCTTTACCGCTGATGCGCCCTCGATGAACCCACTTAATCTGCTGCGCGACACTTGGTTTTTCTTTAGCCGCAATCTGTTGGTGATTGTCGTGCTGTGCCTGCCTTGGGTGCTGCTGGAAAACCTCGCCCAGCACGCGCTCAAGGGCTGGTTTGCCGAGCCGAATGGCAGCACCTATGGCGTGCTCGCGGCGCTGGTGTTTTACCCGCTGTACAGCGCCGCGCTGATTTTACTGGTCGACGCCCGCAGCCAGGGTCTGCAGCCGAGAATTCGTGATTTGCTGGCGGCGGCGCTGCGCCTGTGGCCCAGCTTTGCCTTACTGGCCGGGCTAAGCGCCCTGCTGATAATGCTCGGCGCCTCTCTCTTTGTGCTGCCGGCGCTGTGGGTGATGGTCAAGCTGGCATTTGCCGAGTACCTGCTGGTGTTGCGCGGTCTGACGCCCCTGGCAGCGATGCGCGCCAGCATGCAGCTGACCAAGGGTTACTTCTGGCTGATTAGCGCGTGTTTGTTTAGCGTCATGGCACCACTGTGGCTATTGGATTGGTGGGTGTATCAGCAGTTCGGCGAGCAACCCGATGCATGGCTGTCGCTGCTGTTCGACAGCGCCTTGGGCTTTGCGCAACTGTTCGCGACCCTGCTGCTGTTTCGCCTGTTTATGCTGCTCGATCAGGGCGCAGCGAACGCGCCCAACTAGCCATTGCGGGCCATCGAGTTAAGGCCGGCGCGCCTTCATACGAGCGGTGCGCGGCAGTAGCGCACGTTCAAATAAGCGCGGGAAGTAGCGCGCCAGCAAGCGCGCACGCCAATCGACGTTGTCCAGCACCAGCAAGGATTTACGTTTCAGCGCGCCACGGAAAATCGACTCCGCGACATCCTGTGCCGAGGCCAATTTACGCATCGCCAAGGGTGGTTGATTGGCCACATCGGTGCCGCCCACCAAGGCATTTTTACGCAAATCGGTGGCGGTAAAGCCCGGGCATACCAGCATCACATTGACCCCGGAACCGTCGATCTCATAGCGCAGGGTTTCAAACAAGCCATGCAGCGCATGTTTACTGGCGTTGTAGGCGCTGCGATACAGCAGCGGCGCATACACCGACAAAGAGCTCAGCACGATGATCTGCCCACGCCGGGTAATCAGGCTGTCCAGGGCGGCTTTCGTACAGTGCAGCGCGCCGAAGTAATTAACTGCCATGACCCGCTCAAACACCGCCAGCTCGGTTTGCGCAAAGCTGCTGCGATGGCTAATGCCGGCGTTATTGACCAGCACATCGATGCCACCAAACTGCGCTAATACCTGCGTCACCGCCGCCTGCACCGCGCCTGCATCGGCCACGTCGCAGCACAACCCGATGGCTTCGATACGGTGCTGCTCGCGCAGCAGTTGCAGCAGGCTATCCAACTCAGCTTGCTGCACATCGAGAATGGCGATACGCGCCCCGGCTTGGGCGAAACGCAGCACCAAGGCCCGGCCGATACCTGCGCAACCGCCGGTAACCAGCACCACTTTGCCCTCGTAGACCTTACTGGTGAAAATCTTGCGTTGCATGCGCGCCTCTCTTAGTGAAGCTTACAAACGCTGATGACTGCCATCGCAACGCGGCGGCGTTTGCGTATGTTTGCAGCCACACAGCCATAAGGTTTCGGTTTTCTCGGCGCTGAATTTAAGCGGACGCAGGCCGGTGTCTTTATGCGAACCGTCGCAAAACGGCTGTTTAGCACTGCGGCCACAACTGCACCAGAAATAGTCTTGGCCGGCGACGACCTCGACGACATAGGGACTTTTTTGCGCGATCACAGGTTCAGTCATGGCCGGCTCCAAGATGTCTGCGCGGGCCGCTTGCCCGCAGGCATTCAGCATAGCCGAGAGATACCCAGCGCGGCGGCGCGCAACTGACGCAAAGGCGACAGTTACGGTCGAGCAGTCACTTAACGCCGAGGTTTGGCCCGGGCGGTGGGTTCGGCGATCAAAGGGTCTTCGGGCCAATAATGTTTGGGGTACCTGCCCTTTAAGTCTTTCTTCACCTCGGCGTAGGTGTTGGCCCAAAAGCTCGCGAGGTCTTGGGTGACCTGCACCGGACGGCGCCCCGGCGACAGCAAGTGCAGTTTAAGCACCTGCCGGCCGCCAGCGATGCGTGGGGTGGCGGCGAGGCCAAACAGCTCTTGCAAGCGCACCGCCAGCACTGGCGGCTGTTCGTGGTAGTCGATGCTGATGCGCGAACCCGAGGGTACTTCGAGGCTTCTCGGCGCCAGTTCATCGAGACGTTGCGGCAGCGGCCAGGGCAATAAGCTGGCGAGCATGCTGGGTAAATCCAGCGCGCTGAAATGACTCAGGCGACTGACCTTGCCCAGATACGGCAACAGCCAGTCCTCCAGACCGAGCAGTAAGGCGGCATCGCTGACATCCGGCCATTGGCTGACCTCGGCCGACTCCAGTTCCAGCCGGCGCAGCAAGGCCACCCGCGCCTGCCATTGGCGCAACTCGGGCGTCCAAGCCAGCAGCTCCAAGCCTTTACGCCGCACCAAGGTCAGCAAGGCGCGGCTGCGGGCGTGCTCATCGAGGTTATGCAGCGGTTGGCTGTCGAGCAGTAATTCGCCGACCTTGCGCTGCCGCTCGGCGCGCAGCACGCCTTCACGCTCATCCCAATCGAGCACTTCAATACTGCTGACCTGCTCAGCTAAAGGCCCGGCAAACAACTCCGGATCGAGCTCGGCGGCCAGATAAATCCGCTCCTCGCGCTGGCCCTGACGACTGCCGAGATCGGCAATCACCAGCCATTCGTGCTTCATCAAGGCATCGCTTTCGCTAAACAGCGCGGCGCGGCCATTGGCCAAACGATATTCCGCGCCACCGCTGCGGCGTTGCCGGGCGATCCGATCCGGGTAGGCAAAGGCCAGCAAACAGCCGAGCCAGCGCTCATGCTGCGGATCAGTCACCGCCTCTGCGCCTGCGGCCCGGCCGGTTAGATAGCCACGAAACTGCCGGGCCAGTTGTTTGGCCCGTTGTACCGAGCCTTTGTTGCCGCGTGCGGCACCCAGCTCGCCGCTGAGCAGGCCAATCCGGCTGTGCAGGTCGGCACCGCCACCGCGCAAAATATCCCGTTCCCCGAGTAACGCGGCCAGATCACAGGCCAGCGAGGCCAAGCCCAAGGCCTGACCGCGCAGCAGCAAATGGGCGATCCGTGGATGCGCCGGCAATTCGCTCATGGCCTGGCCATGAGGCGTCAAGCCGCCCGCTGCGTTCAGCGCACCGAGCCGCCCGAGCAGGTCGCGGGCCTGGGCGAAGGCCGCGGCCGGCGGTGGATCGAGCCAGGCCAACTCGTCGGGCTGCACGCCCCAACGGGCCAACTGCAAGGCTAATCCGGCCAGATCGGCTTGCAGAATTTCCGCCGCGCCATAGGCTGCCGCTTGCTGGTGCTGGGCCTCGGACCACAGCCGGTAACACACCCCCGGTTCTAAGCGCCCGGCCCGGCCGGCGCGCTGGGTGGCCGAGGCCCGGGAGATGCGCTGGGTGTCGAGGCGGGTCATGGCACTGGCCGGATCGAAGCGCGGCACCCGCTCAAGCCCAGCATCCACCACCACTCGCACGCCGTCGATGGTCAGGCTGGTTTCGGCAATATTGGTCGCCAGCACCACCTTGCGCTTGCCGGCGGGTGCCGGTTCGATGGCGGCGCGCTGGGCGGCCAAGTCCAATTCGCCGTGCAACGGGCAGAGCAAGATGTCCGTGCGCTCACTCAACGCCTGCTGCAATTGCTCGTGTACCCGGCGAATTTCTGCTTGGCCGGGGAGAAACACCAGCACGCTGCCGGGCTCGTCGCTGAGCGCCTGCAACACCGTGGTCACGGCGCGCGGCTCGATAAAGTCGCCGGGCAACAAGGGGCGGCTCCAGTGCATCTGCACCTCGAACATCCGTCCGGCGCTGCTGACCACCGGCGCATTGCCGAGCAAGGCCGACAAGCGCGGCCCCTCAAGGGTCGCCGACATCAACAGGATTTTCACTGGCGCGTCGTCGCCGGCAAACAACTCACGGCCATTCAGGCACAGCGCTAGGGCCAGATCGGCATCTAAACTTCGCTCGTGGAACTCATCAAAAATCACCAGACCGACGCCTTCCAGCGCCGGATCGTCCTGCAAGCGGCGGGCGAGAATGCCCTCGGTGACCACCTCGATGCGGGTGCGCGGGCCGACCTTAGACTCCAGCCGAATCCGATAACCGACCGTCTCGCCCACCGCCTCGCCCAGCTCACTGGCCAACCGCTCAGCCGCCGCCCGCGCGGCCAAACGGCGCGGTTCGAGCATCAGGATGCGCCGCCCGGCCAGCCACGGCTCATCCAGCAAGGCCAAGGGCACGCGGGTGGTTTTACCCGCGCCGGGCGGCGCTTCCAGCACCGCCTCATGGCGTGCAAGCAGAGCGGCGCGCAGGGCGGGCAATACGGCATCTATAGGTAACGGCGTCATCAATACGTCACAAGGCTTACGGCAAGCCGGCGATTATACCCTTGCGGCTAACGCGGCTGGCCCAACCACACAACCAGGCTGTGTGGAAACGTAGCGAGCGCAGGTTAGTGCGACGCCCGCTCCTGCGGGCTAGCTGCATTTCCCACATCCATGTGGGTCACAAGGCCAAACAGGCGAGGAGGCGGACGACTGCATGGATGCAGGAGGTAGGGCGAAGCAGGATGCCAGAGCCGAGTTTACGCACTTGAGCAGTACTCGCTGCGCTCGCCCTACGGGCCGCACTGAAGTGCGTTCAGCGGGCGAGCCCGCTGTCCGAGCCTGTTTTTAACGCCGCATAACCAAGCGCAGTAGTTTCCACGCGGCCTGCGGCATTGTCGTAGCGCTCTTGGTATAGTGGCGACCGTATTTTTGGAGGTATTTATGCGTTTACAGTCACGCGTTATCGCCGGCGTTTTGGCCGCCACCCTGCTGAGTCAATTGGCCGCCTGCGGCACCTTGTTCTACCCGGATCGGCGCGGCCAGATCGACGGTAAAATCGACCCTGCGGTGGCGGCCATGAACGCCATCGGCATCCTGTTTTTTGTGATTCCGGGTTTGATCGCCTTTGCCATCGACTTCACCACCGGGGCCATCTATCTGCCCGACGGCAAATACGCACTGGCCCCCGAGCATTTGCAAGACGCCATAGGTGCAGATGGCAGAGTCGATAACGCTAAGCTCAAGGCCATTATCGAGCGCGAAACCGGCCACAGCCTGCCTCTCGACAACCCAAACCTGCGCCAGCAGCGCGGCGAGTTAGAGCAATTGGCCGGCTTAGCCTTGTTGCCCGCTGCCTAAATCTCAGCGTTTATTTAGTGTTAATCGGAATGCCCGTATGAACGTCAGTTTGCAGCACGCCCGCTTGATGCGCTTAGCCAGTGCCGCCGCCCTGAGCATTGCTCTAGGCCTGGCAGTGGCCAAGGCAATTGCCTGGTGGATGAGTGGTTCGGTGAGCCTGTTGGCAGGCCTAACCGATTCGCTGCTGGACAGCGCCGCCTCACTGCTGAACTTGCTGGCGGTGCACTACGCCTTACGCCCAGCCGATGACGATCACCGCTACGGGCACGGCAAAGCCGAGGCACTGGCAGGCCTTGGACAATCGTTGTTTATCGGCGTGAGTGCGGTGCTGGTTGGCGTGCAGGGCGTGAACCGCCTACTGCACCCTGAGCCTTTGGGCGCGCAAGGCTTAGGCATTTTGGTGATGCTGATGTCGCTGGTGCTGACGGCCGGTTTGCTGGTGTTTCAGAATCACGTGGTCAAGGTCACCGGCTCCACCGCGATTCGTGCCGACTCCCTGCACTACCGCTCGGACTTGCTGCTCAACAGCAGCATCTTGCTGGCACTGCTGTTATCGAGCTTTGGCTGGCATCAACTGGACCCGCTGTTCGGCATCGGCATCGCCTTTTACATCCTCTGGAGCGCTTGGAGCATTGCCCGCGAGGCAGTGGCCGTGCTGATGGACACCGAACTGTCGGTGGAGATCACCGAACGCATGCACCTGCTCGCCTGCGCCGTACCTGGGGTACTGGGGGCGCATGACCTGCGCACACGCATCTCAGGCACCCGCTGGTTTGTGCAGTTACATGTAGAACTGCCGGATGAGATGCAACTGGCACAGGTGCATACGCTTTGCGATCAGGTTGAAGAGGCTATTCATGCCGAATTCCCGCAAGCCGAAGTGCTGGTACACCCCGACCCACAGGGCGTAGTGGCACGCTAAAGCGCGCACAGAATTACCCCGCGTAAAATGCCAAAAGGGCGATCAGTTGATCGCCCTTTTGGCATTCGTCCATTACTGGCGATTGTGTCGCCGCTGTTAGCGCCGGCCTGATTGGGCTGACGACCCGCTGGCCAGTGAGTCGGGTAAGACCTCTGGCGGCGCAACGCCTGATTGGGCCTTGCGCGTGGACATCTGTAGACGGGTTTGCAACTGGAACAAAGCTTAACCCTACGAGCGCGACCAAAGATTGCGAAAATTGCGCATTAAAGCGCTAGTTGCGCAACAAGCAATCAACAATGCATCATCAAGCGCAATTCAATCACAAGATCAGCGCCAAGATGAACAGACTCGATCGTTACGACCTAAATATCCTCAGCGAACTGCAACGCGACGCGCGCATTTCCAACCAAGACCTCGCCGAGCGTATCGGCCTGTCGCCCTCGCCCTGTTCACGACGGGTTAAGCAACTGGAAGACGACGGTTTTATCCTGCGTCAGGTGGCCCTGCTCGATCGCAAGAAGCTCGGTTTAAGCCTGACCGCCTATGTGATGGTCGGCATGGACCGGCACACACCCGAGCGTTTCGAGCGCTTCGAGGCGGCCATCCGCCAATGCCCGGAAGTGCTCGAGTGCAGCCTAGTGACGGGCATGGACGCCGACTATCAACTGAAAGTGGTGGTCGCCGACATGGACCACTACCAGAAGTTTTTGCTCGGCCAACTGACCCGCATCGAGGGCGTCACCAGCGTGCGCTCCAGCTTCGTGCTCAATCAGGTTTTGAGCAGCACGGAGTTGCCGCTCAACCACCTGCGCAGCTAGCAGCCGGCCACGGGTATAATCACCACCCCGCGGCCGGCTCCGGCAGCGGCAGCATCGGGAGCAAACGATGGACCCGCAAGTATTCGAAGACTGGATGATGTACATCCTGGTCACTGGGCTGATCTTGTTTATGGCGTTTATCGTCTGGGATCTGGCCAAAAAATCCAAAGCCGGGCGCTACGGCACCATGGTTTTGTTTCTGGCATTAGGCTTGGGCGTACTCGGTTTTGTGATTAAAACCGTGGTTATCGCCGCCCGCGACGGTCTGTAGCCCAACCGCTTAGCCACGCCTTACAACTGCGCCGGCACCTCGCGCCACTCACCCGGCGCCAGCCCATCCAAACTCCAAGGGCCGATACGCACGCGCACTAAACGCAAGGTCGGCAAACCCACCGCCGCAGTCATCCGCCGTACCTGTCGATTACGCCCCTCGCGAATCACCAATTGCAGCCAACTGGTCGGCAAGTTTTTACGAAAACGTACCGGCGGCGTGCGCGGCCACAGCTCGGGCTCGTCCAAGCGGCAAGCCTCGGCGGGCAAGGTCAGGCCATCATTGAGCTGCACCCCTGTGCGCAACTGCTGCAACTGTTGCTCGCTGGCCACGCCATCGACCTGCACCCAGTAGGTTTTCGCCAGCTTGTGCTTAGGGTCGCTAATGCGCGCCTGTAGGCCGCCGTCGTTGGTCAGCAGCAACAAGCCTTCGCTGTCGCGATCCAGCCGCCCGGCCGGGTAAACGCCAGGAATCTGCAGATAGTCTTTGAGTGTGGCGCGGCCGCCCTCATCGCTAAATTGGGTCAGCACATCGAAGGGCTTGTTAAACACAATCAACTGCGGCTCGGCTGGGGGCGGCTTGGCCACGCGCGGTTTGCTCGAGCGTGCGGGCGTTGAATTCGATGGATTAAAGCGAGGTGGACGCAACATAGGTGGCAACGACTTTGACAAAGTAAGCAGCAGGAGCGACATGCTAGGTTGAGCGCTATCCACACTGCAAGAGCGCCATAAGCTGTCACGCGTACTGCGCCCCACTTGGCTGAGCACCCTACTCAATTTACTCGGCCTGCATGGCCGACCTTATCGCCGCCCGCTAAGCACCGAGCTAGATTGGTGGCAAAGCTAACCGCTGAACGAGACTCTGACCCTACATGCGTGACCCTGCATGCGGTGCCCGCGCCCGCCACAACACCGACCGCCGCCTATCGTTTGCTCAGGCGCCGATTGAGCGGCAAGTGCCGACCGGGCAATTTCGCACGCCGCAATCGGGCGAGCAGTGGACAGTGCCAGCGCTACAACGCCAAACCCAAGCAAGCTAAACCCACACGGCGCTGTAACACCTTGGTATTTGCTCACAATGGCCGGCACATAGCGGCGCATGTGAGTTAGAACTACACTGACGACACCTCATCTGAGTAACCGGCCATGATCAAGCTGATTAGATCAACCGCTACAATCCTCAGTGCTTTTTTATGTCTTTACGGCGCCAGTTGCCACGCCGCCGAGCCGGTAAAAATTGCCCTAATCATGAAAGACATGGGCAATGAATTTTTTCAGGGCATGGCCGCCGGCGCCAAAACGCACCAACTGCAGCACCGCGCAGACTATCAACTGAACGTCAGCGGAATCACCGATGAGACCGACCGCTCCGGACAGATTGCCCTAATTAAAACGGAGACGAGCGAACGCGTCGACGCCATCGTGATTGCCCCGGTGGACAGCGAGGCGCTGATGCCCTATTTGCAGACGGCAATACAGTCCGGAATAGTCGTCATCAACATCGACAACAAACTTGATGACCGCCTCCTGATTGCCGCCGAGCTAAACATCCCTTTCCTCGGCCCAAGCAATAAAGCGGGGGCGAAATTAGCCGGCGACTTTCTCGCCAAACAACTTAAAAGCGGCGACCAGGTCGCCATCATTGAAGGGATCAGCAGCGCCACCAATGCCAAATCTCGCACCCAAGGTTTCACCCAAGCCATGGAGCAGGCCGGAATCCAGGTGGTCGCAGTGCGTTCTGGACAGTGGGAAACTGAGGACGCGGCCACAGTCGCGCACGCCTTATTAAAAGAGCACCCGCAGTTAAAAGCCCTGCTATGCGGCAATGACAATATGGCCATTGGCGCCATTCAAGCCGTCAGCAAAGAAGGGCTCGAAGGTCGCGTACTCATTATTGGCTATGACAACATCCCCGCGATTAAACCTTTACTGCAGTCAGGTCAATTACTTGCCACGGTCGACCAGTTTGGTGAGCAGCAGGCGGTTTTTGCTATCGAGTTAGCGCTGCAAGCTCTGCGCGACAACATCCCGCAAGATCAACTCGAGCCCATGCAGCAAACGCCAACCAAGCTCATCAGCCGATAAGTTAGATTGCCCATGCCCATGCCTAGGCTCAGATCATGCGTACTACAGCTCTGCTTGCTTTGCTCCACAACGGCATATGGCGAACCGTTAACCATTTTCCTGCAACCCAGCACGCCGTTTGTACTCGGCCGCGGGGCTGACGTCTCTGGGCCCTATCCCGAAGCTTTCGCTGCACTACTGCACGAGCAGGGCATTAGCGCGCAGTTCAAGCTGTATCCGCCACGACGCGCCCTACACAACTTCGAGCAGACTCCAAGTAGCTGCCTGCTGGCCGCACATTACACACAAGACTTGAGTGAATCAGCGCTCTATCTGGGCAAAGTTGCCCCGTTGCTTTTTTGGGCGTACAGCCTGAAGAGCGACGAATGGCCAATGAGCAACCTCACGCAGCTTAAAGAACGCAGCATCGCCGGCAGCGAGATACCCGAATTACGTCAAATAACCGAACAATATGGCCTGAACTATCAACGCCTACCGGAAGCCAATTCAGGCTATGAAATGCTGCAGCACCGGCGCTTTCAAATACTGTTCGGCGACGTTGGCATCCAACTGCAGGCCACACACGACGGCATCGAACTCCAGCAACTGCAGCTACCGATCAGCGCCGATCGCTGGCTAGTCTGCCAAAGTGATTTATCCGCTGAGCAACAACGTCGGCTTAAAAAGGCGATCAAACAAGGACTGTTTGCACCCTCTACCCAAGAGATTTGGCAACGCCACGGCCTAGGCCGGTATTACCTTGATGTCCGGCGCAGCTGGTTGAAAAACGCCCCCCAACAGTAACGGCCTAACTGCACGACGAACTCGGCGCTAGCCCGCATGCAAACGTATATTGCCGCGCGGCGAGAACATCGCCGAGGGCGTGGTGCCCAAAATGCTGCGAAAGGTATGGCTGAAATGTGCTGAATCGGTGAAACCCGCCTCCAGCGCCGCATCGGTCAGCGACAGGCCACGGGTTACACCCACCGCCGTGACAAACAAACGATGCCATTGCCGATATCGGCGAATCGGCACCCCCAGCGTTTCTTTAAATAACTGCAACAAGCGCGGCTCCGACAAACCGACTTGGGCGGCCAAATACTGCGCGCTGAGGTTATCCGCCACATCACGTTTGATCAGCTCCACCACCGTCATGATCCGCGCATCCGCCTTGAATACCGGAGCGACGCCATCGTCCGGTCCGATCAGTTGTTCAATCAGGCGATAGGCCTGCGCGGGTGTCGAGTCTGCTGCCAGCAACTCCAGATGCTGTTCGATCCACAGCGAGTCTTGCTCAAGCTGCATAAACAGCCCGGCCTGCTGCTGCGCCATACGCCCGCGCAACAGGGCAAAGTCGTGACCAAAGGGATCGAGATACCAGACCGCCAACCGATTGCTGCCGGCCTGCAAGCCGACCCGACTGCCCACCGGCAACAAGGCGCTGCGACAGCTCAGCTGCTGGCCGGCCGACTCCAGCACAAAGGCTTGATCGAGGCCAATCACCAGGGTCGCGGCGGCCTGTGAGAGCTGCATAAACTCGCTTAAACAGCCGAGAAACAGCGTGCGCCTGTCCCATAGATAAAGCAGCGCAGCGTCGTTAGTTGGGGGCATGGTAATCCGTCCGACATGGCCCATCACCGCAAGGTGCAGGCCTTATTTTTGTTGTAGTAAACCTGTGCTCAAGCACTATTGCGCGCCCAGTAAAGCACGTTGCGCAGTGCCACTCATAACCCGATACAAAGCCTAAACATCATCGGTTCGTACAAGTCAGCCCGCAGGCTTCATGGTTTTATGTCGCCAGCCTCGCGTCGGCAGTTCGAGGTTCTCTAATAAATATAAGAACATCACAGGAATGCCACAATGAAAAAGCTTCTCGCTGTTTCGCTGTTGACCTTGAGCATTGGCCTGAGCTTCAGCCAAACCAGCCAGGCCGCCACCACCGAGGCACAAACCAAAAATCCGATCGTGCTGGTGCCGGGCATTTTTGCCTTCGACAGCATTGCCAGTATCGACTACTGGTACAAAATCCCTGCCGCCCTGCAAAGCCAAGGCGCAACGGTGTATGTGCCGAAAATCAACGCCTTCGATAGCTCGGTGAAACGTGGCGAAGCGTTGATCGCCCAGCTGGATAATATCCGCGCCAGCTCCGGCGGCAAAATTAGCAAGTTCAACTTGATGGGCCACAGTCAAGGCGGCATCACCGTACGCTACGTGATGAATACCCGGCCAGATCTGGTGGCCTCTGTCACCACCATGCACACGCCACACAAGGGCACGCCAATCGCCGATTTGGTGACCGGCGTAGCACCGGCCAGCAGCCTGCAAGGTGTGGCCTTTACCGCCTTTGGCAACGCCGTCGGCAACTTGGTAAACCTATTGTCAAACAACAAGAAGAGCCCGGCAGATATTCGCGCCATGCTCGCCGAATTTAACGCCCCCGGCGCGGCCGCCAACAACCAACGTTACCCTGTAGGTATCCCCACCACCGCGTGCGGTTCCGGCCCGGAAACCGCCAGCATTGGTGGCAACACTATTCGCATGTACTCGTGGAGCGGCACCGCGCCGTTAACCAACGTACTGGACATCTCCGACGCTCTATTTGGCATTACCTACTTTGCCTTCAAAGAAGCCAATGACGGGGTCACCGGCAAGTGCTCCAGCCACTTCGGCAAGGTGCTTAAAGACAACTATTTCATGAACCACCTGGACGTGACCAACCAGATTTTCGGTGCCGTTTCGCTGTTTGAAACCAACCCAAAAACCCTGTTCCAAAGCCACGCCAGCCGTTTGAAAAGCCTTAGCCTGTAACACCACCCGCTACCTGCTGCGAAGCTCACCGCGCGCAGCAGGTGGCGGTTATTTGTTGGAGCACTTCGATGTCCATGAGTTTTCCACGACTGGCCGCCGCAACCTGTAGCCTGGCTCTAATCGCCGTTGGCGTCGGGTATTTCTTACCCAGCGGCATTACCCCGCCCGCCAGCGTCAATGCCAACGCCGAGAAGGCCGAACAAGTACGCGTGCTGAATCGTCAACTCAGTCAACAACCCGCCGCTCAGCTGACCACGCCCGGCGCGCTGCCACCCTCATTACAAGGCGCTAGCCACGGTATTCGCCTGCAAACCGACCGCAACGGCCAGTTATTGCTGGAGCCGCAATTACTGCAACTGTTCGACTTCTACTTCAATGCCATCGACGAAGAGCCGGTGGCAAAAATTTTGCTACGCATTCACCACGACCTCGCCAATCAACTGCAAGGCCCGGCACTGGCGCAAGCGCGCGACCTACTCAAGCGCTACCTCGACTACCGACTGGCCATGATGGACCTGCCCAAGGAGCGCCAAGAACCCACCGCTGCCGCTTTTAGCCAGCATCTGCAAACGCTAACGCAACTGCGCGAGCGTTTTTTTAGCGCGGCCGAAAACCAAGCGTTTTTCAGCAGTGACCTGAGCCAAGATCAATTTATGCTGGCGCAACTTAGCCTCAATGAACGCGGCTTAAGCCCCGAAGAGCACCTTAAACAGTTGGCGTTGCTAGAGGCGCAACTGCCACCTGAGCAGCGCGCCGTGCGCCAGCAAGTCAGTCGCGATGGCGAACTCTACGCCGCCACCGAAGCCATGCGTCAAGCCGGGGCCAGCGAAGAAGCCATCTACCAACTGCGCGCGAAAACCCTCGACCCACAAGCCGCCAGCGCCCTGCAACAGCTCGACGCCCAGCGCCGCGACTGGCAAGCCCGCTTGGACGCCTACGGCAAAGCCCGTGACAGCGTGCGCCAATCCGGCCTGAGCGCCATCGACCAACAAACCGCCATTAATAACCTGCAAGCCAGCAGCTTTGATGAGTTCGAGCGTAAACGGGTCAGCGCATTGGATGCTGACCGGTAACGCCTTGGCCACTTCTAATCAGCCGGGCGCATGGCGTAACTTAGGGCGCTATCCGCGTCCTTAGAAGTGTCGCCCATGAGTTTGCTTAAATCCTTTACCTGCCTTGCGACGCTCCCCGAGCACGCCACTGTAGTGGCGCAGCAACACTATCGCCTGCACGCGGTCAGCTGCGACCTGCCGTTGCTGATAATCCCCTTGCAGGGGCATAAGCGTCTGCGCAGTGGTGAGCAGTGGCTCGACTGCGATCCCGGTGAGTTCCTCATGCTGCACCACGCGCAACAGGTCGATATCGAAAACCTGCCGGCCAGCGACGGCCCTTACCGCGCCCTGACCATTAGCTTTAGTTGGCGCCTGCTGGAGGTGGCTCGCAGCTTATTGGCCATGCACCCGGCAGCGGCCAGCAGCCCCGCAGTGAGTATTTCGCAGGGCCCACTAACCCCCTTAGAGCCTGCATTGGCGGCCTATCTGACCTGCGCCGCAGACGACCCTTTGGCCATCGATCACGCCAGCCTCGGCCTCTTACTGGGATTGGCCCGCGCCGGTCATAACGGTTTTATCAGCGCCCACGACCCCTCCCTAGCGGCGCGAGCGCGCCTGCTGATCGCCGCCGACCCGGCGCGAGACTGGAAGTCGGCCGACCTTGAGGCGCGCTTTGCGATCAGCAGTGCGACACTGCGCCGGCGCTTGCAGGAGGAGCAAAGTAACTTTCGCGCACTCTTACAGGAGGCGCGCTTACACCATGGCTTGCAGTTGTTGCAGACACGCCGCCAACCGCTGAAAAGCACCGCGGCCGCTTGCGGCTACAGTTCACTGGCGAGCTTTAGCCGCGCCTTCGCGCAACGCTTCGGCCTCGAACCGAGCGCGGTTGCACGGCATTAACAGCGCGTCCCGCCGGCGGATTAAATCTGCTGCCTGAGCGATTAGCGCTGCAGTTTGAGCGAACGGGCCACGCCCTGCGGCTTAAACTGGCCACCACCCCAACTTGGAGAGTCACTATGTTCCTTACTCGTCTACCGCCGGTCATCGGCGCCAGTCTGCTGGCCTGCGCGCTGGCCAACAGCGCCAATGCCTTTGAACTCAGCAGTACCGATATCCGCGACGGCGCCACCTTAAGCGCCGCGCAGGTGTACTCAGGCTTTGGCTGCAGCGGTGGTAATTTATCGCCGCAACTCAACTGGCAGAATGCCCCCGCCGGCACCCAGAGTTTTGCCCTCACGGTGTATGACCCAGACGCGCCCACCGGCAGCGGCTGGTGGCACTGGACCCTGTATGACATCCCGACCGATGTTAGCCAGTTACCGCGCGGCGCGACTGCCAAAACCCTGCCGGCCGGCAGCCAGCAAGGGCGTAACGACTACGGCAGCGAAAGTTTCGGCGGCGCCTGCCCACCTGCTGGCAACGCCCCGCACCGTTATGTGTTTACCCTGCATGCCCTGAAGGTTGCCCATCTCGAAGCGCCGCCGGGTGCCAGTGCAGCTCTGCTCGGTTACCTGATCAACAGCAACCGTATCGCCAGCGCCAGCCTAACCCCGCTGTACGGCCGTTAGTTTCAGCCCTGCGCAGCGGCCACCCGCCGCTGCGCAGCCGGCCACTTAAACAGCGCCCGCCAATAGACCCCGAGCAAACATCGATCATCGCTAAACAGTCTTAACCCCCCGCGTACACCGGCCACACTCTATCTATGACTTAGCCGCTACGGCGTTACCGGGAGTACCGCTCGTGAACAACTTAAAAGTGGTTCATCGGTTGTTTATTTTGATCGTCATTCCGTTGCTCGCGCTGCTCGGCATCTTACTGTTGGCCATCAGCGGCTTTAGCCGCATCGATGCCGGTGTCGGCAGTTTATACAGCGACCGTGTGGTGCCCTTGCAGCAGTTGAAACTGATCAGCGATTACTACGCGGTGAATATCATCGATGCGGTGAACAAAGCCGACCACGGCATTTTCAGCCGCGAGCAAGCCCTGCAAAACATTAAAACCGCGCAAACCGAGATCGATAAAAACTGGCAGGCCTATATGGCCACCCAGCTAACCCCGCGAGAAAGCCAACTGGCCGAGCAAGCGCGGGGTAACTTCAGCGCCGCCAACCAAGACCTGCAACGCCTGACTAACTTTTTGCAGTCGGCCAACAGCGACCTCAAAGGCCAGCTAAGCGCCTTCAACGGCCCACTCTATAAAACCATCGACCCGATCAGCGGCACTATTGGCGAGCTGATTCAACTGCAATTGGATGAAAGCAAAATCCTTCGTGACGACGCCTCGGCGGTGTATCACAACGTGCGCAACCTGATGATTGGCGTGGTGTTGTTTTTTGCCGCTATCAGTCTGCTTGGTGGTTGGTGGGTAGCGGGCAGCATCAGTCGGCCGATGGATGTGCTGCTCAAAGCGCTGCGCCGCGCCGATCAAGACGCCGACCTCAGCGCCCAGGTCATGCTGCCCGGGCGCAATGAAATCAGCGGCGTGGCCACGGCCTACAACAGTATGTTGCAGCGCTTTGCCGAGGTGATAGAGGTGCTGCAAGACTTGACCGCCCAGATCGCCAGCCAGAGCGAAGAGATGAGCGCCGTAACCCTGCAAACCAGCCGCGATGTCGAGCGTCAACAGCACGAAACCGACCAAGTGGCCACCGCCACCACCGAGATGGCCGAGACCATTCAAGAGGTCGCACGCAATGCCTCCAGTGCCGCGCAAGCCGCGCAAAGCGCCGACCACGAGGCCGCCAGCGGCGAGCAAATCGTCACCCACACCTTGCAAGCTGTGTCGGCATTATCCGGGGAACTGGAGCACACAGCCGTACTGATCAACGAGGTCGAGAACGCCAGCAACTCGATCGGCACTGTGCTTGAGGTGATCCGCAGCATTGCCGAGCAAACCAACTTACTCGCCCTCAATGCGGCCATCGAAGCCGCTCGCGCCGGTGATCAAGGCCGGGGTTTTGCCGTGGTGGCGGATGAGGTGCGTAACCTAGCCAAGCGCACCCAAGAGTCCACCGCCGAAATCGACAGCATGATCCTGCGCCTGCAACGTGGCTCCTTTGAAGCCGTACAAGCCATGCAAAACGGCCAGAGCAAAGCCCGGCAAACGGTCGATGAAGCCAACCAAGCCGATCAGGCGCTGCACAATATCCGCCACGCGGTAGACACCATCATGGCCATGAACACCCAAATCGCCAGCGCCACCGAACAACAAACCGCGGTCGCCCATGAGATTAACCGCAATCTTGTGGCCATCCACGACGTTGCCGTAACCACCCAAGAGGCCGTTAGCCACATCGATCAAAGCAGCCACTCGCTGGCGCAAATTGTCGTGCAACTGCTGAGCATGACCGGCCGCTTTCGCCTCAATTCCGCCCGTTAGCGCAGCTAGGTGTCACTCACTAGGCGCCGCGTGGTCCGCTGTTAGCGCAATAAAATCCGGCTTATCGCGCACGCAGCAGTGCGGGCAGTTGTAGTCCTCGGGTAACTCGGCAAACGGCGTGCCGGCAGGGTAGCCACTGAAACTGTCACCGATTTCATCGTCGTAAATAAACGCGCATTCCGGGCATTGATGTTGAGTGCTCATGCGGCGGCTCGCTGTGTTGTGGGCAACTCTTGCAGGTCATATTGACGGATCAATTGTTGGCGTTTGGCCGGTAAGAAATTGATCCGACTAACATCGCCACCGACCGCCTTGAGCAAGCGCGGATTCATGATCAGAAACCACAGCGGCGGAATATAAGCCGCGATAAACATGCCGAAATACCCCGAAGGCAAACGCGGCAACTCAACAAAATCACGCAACGACTGATAACTGCGCGTGGGGTGCGCGTGGTGGTCGGAGTGACGTTGCAAATGAAACAGCACCATGTTCGAGGCGATGTGATTGCTGTTCCACGAGTGCTGCGGCTGGCAGTTCTCGAAACGACCATTGGCCAGCTGTTTACGCACCAAGCCGTAGTGCTCGATGTAGTTGGCCGAGGTCAGCTGAAATGCACCCCAGAAAGCCACCAGCAATAACACTGGCACCATCGGCGGGCCAAACAGGGCGATCAAACTGCCATACAAAGCAACGGTAACCAGCCCCGACTGGACGATTTCATTGTCCAGACTCCACACCGATTTACCTTGGCGCTGCATGCGCTCGGCTTCCAAGTCCCAGCCACGAAAAAAGCAGCCGGGCAGCTCGCGGAACATAAAGCGATAAATGCTCTCGCCCATCTGCGAGGAGGCTGGGTCATCCGGGGTGGCAACGTGGCGATGATGGCCGCGATTATGCTCAATCGAGAAATGCCCATAGCCGCCCAAAGCGGTGTTAAACAAACCCACCTTGCGCCCCAGCCAGTCTTTTTTGTGGCCCAGTTCATGGCTCAAGTTCAGGCCAAAACCCAGCATCGCGCCGGTGGTAATAACCGTGGCCAACCAGCTGTACCAAGGCAGCTCATGGGTGGCCAGAAAGATGCAGTTAAACAGCATGCCAAACCACAGCACCGGCACCACCGCGTAGTTGATGTAGCGGTAATAACGGTCATTTTCTAGCCCAGCAACAGCCTCCTCGGGCGGGTTGCTTAAGTCCTCGCCCAGCAACTGGTCAAGCAACGGCACGCCCACATAGAAAAACCCCAAAGCTAAAAAAAACCACGCCTGACTGGTGGCTCCCAACAGATACGCCACGGGCCCGATAGTCACCGCTGCAGGAGCAATTACCGAGAACAGCCAAGCGTAACGTTTACGGTCACGATAGACCGGGGCGGTCGACTCGATGGGGGTGATCACAGCGCTCATACAACAATCCTCACAGTCAGACTTATGTGTCGAGAGCTGAGCATGCGCCTGCAGATTGTCCGACAATAGCGTTTACGCGGGCAATAAATCGTCATATTGTGCCAACTGAACCGTCACGGAATGCATCACTATGTCCACCCCTCAGGCCTGGCTAACGCCCTCACTGCATCCGGTGTATGCCCGTTTAGTCTGCGCCGAGCTCGGCCGCCGCGGCTTTAGCGAGGAGTACACGCTCAGTGGCACGCACCTCGAACGCGAGGCGCTGCACAACGATAAACGGTTCCTCAGCTTTGCCCAGTTTCGCCGTTTGGTGCTGCGCGCGCAGGCGTTAAGCCAGTGCCCGTGGCTGGGTCTTAACGTCGGCGACAGCACCCACTTGGCGGTGCATGGCGCGCTGGGTATGGCCGTAATGGCGTGCGGCACAGTCGCGCAGGCGCTGCTGTTGATGCAGCGCCTCGCCACCCTGCGCGAACGTGTGGCCTTTATCGAAGTCGAAACCGACAGCAGCTTAGTTTTACTGCTGCACGAGACAGTTTCCGCCACCGAAGTGCGTGAATACCTGCTCGGTCACTTCGCGGGCGGCTTGCTGCGGGTGCTCGAGACCATCAGCGGTCAAAACCTACGCGCGCAAGCGAAAATCAGCTGGCCGTTTGCCGAGCCCGAATGGGCGCAGGTGTACCGCGACTTCTGCCCGCAATCGAGTTTTGCGGCCACGCAACTGCGCATCGAATTGCCCCTCGCATTACTCACCCAGCCAACGCTCGCGCCAGACCCAGAGACCTACCGCTTGGCCCTGCGCGACTGCGAGCAACAACTTAAACAACAACAACTGGGCAGCCTCAGCCTGCGCGTGCAACAACGTCTGCTGGCCTGCCAAGGTAACTACCCGAGCCTCGAACAAATGGCCGCCAGCGAGCACATGTCGCCACGCACCTTAATCCGTCACCTGCGCGAAGAAGGCGGTAACTATCAGCAATTGCTCGACCATGTACGCAGCGAGCTGGCCTGCTGGTTACTGCTGCAAACGCCGCTGAGTATCGAGGCGATTGCCGAGCAGTTGGGCTACCAAGACAGCTCCAACTTCAGCCGCACCTTCCGCCGCTGGCTAGGCATCACCCCCCGCGACTTTCGCCAGGGGGCGCCTGCCGAAGCGGAGTAAGCACCCATGACCGGCTAACAACCTGCCGGATCAGCACTGCGGCCATTTACGCTGGCGTTTGAGCATCATGACAGCGTGCTCAACGACCGCGAAAACACTGACTAAGCAGTCATAACTTAAGCCAGCCTAAGTGCCCCCCCCCCAACGGCGGTACATCCGCGCCAGAAGATCATCCCTGACGAGCGCCAGCAAGGCTGGCGGCAAGATCCTACAGCCTACTTATACGACCTTATTTATCTGCCGCTATCGACGAAAACTACCACCACAAGGGACTTACGCGACTGATATCAGTTGGTTAAACTGCCAGCCGGTAGCTAGATGATGTCCTTTTGCTTTCATAGGCATGCACATGAAACCGAAAGGACACAGGGACGCACTGCTTTTGCTGTAACCATCACGGACTAGGGAAATTCAGATGACTTTTAAACGTAATTTAGCCGTACTTTCACTCGCCGCACTCGTTGCCGGCTGCCAATCCACTGGCGAAGAATACGAAGCTAACGTCTTCGATGCCAGCCAGGTAAATACCCAGCAAGAAGCCAAGACGGTAAACATTCTTTCCGTCTCGCCAACCAAAATCAAAGTTAGCAACGAAGCCAACAAGAAAGCCGCAACTGTAGTCGGCGGACTCCTCGGCGCAGTAGCGGGTGGCGTGCTGGGCAACACCCACAATAAGGATACCGCCATCATCGGCGCGGTGGGCGGCGGCGCTGCCGGTGCACTGGGTGGCTCGCTGGTGAATGACACCACCTTAGTTCCCGGGGTTTTGATCGGCTATTCGGAAAACGGTAAAATCTTCACTTCAGCTCAAGTCGGTAAAGCCTGTGAGTTCAAGCTTGGTGGCGTTGCACTGATGGTTAAAACCATCAATAACGAAACCCGCATCCAGCCAAATGCCAGCTGCCCGGAACCCACCAACAAAGGCTGATAGTCGATATGAAACCAATAATTCTAACGTCGTTACTCGCAATCTTGGCTGCACCCGCCTTTGCTCAAGACCAATTTGAGTACTTGCAACAAATCGAAATGCAACAGGCCAAGAAAGAAGCAGCGGCAACAGCGGAGATCTCCCGCAAAGCCGAGGCAGCGCAAGTGCGTGAAGAAGCGCGCGAAGAGTCGGCCCGACGTGCACGGCAGGCATCGGCTCAGTCCGCTCGCCAGCAAGCACTAGAAGCGAGCAAAATTCGCGACGCGGAAAACAAGCGTTTGACCACTCGCGAAGAAAAAATGGAAGACGAAGACCGCGAATTCGAGCGGGAGTTTGCACGTGAAGAGCGCAAGCTAAAACTGCAAGAAATGAAGGCCAAAGCGGCGCGTAGCAACGACTACATTGACGCTGAATTGCGTGCAAAAGCAGCACAAACTGACGTTATCCAGTCAGATGCTGACGCCTCGCGCAACGTCACCACAGGCGCAAAGGCGCTGATGGAAGACGCAGGCACCGCCGAGATTAATCGCTCGAACAAGCTAATCGAAACCAACTAACTCAACCGCTCCGGCTGCCCTACAGCTGATAAAAATCAGCTCAACACAGCGGCCCGAGCGGTTTTTTTGTGAGAAAAATATGCTCCGTTATCTAGCGCTATTGGCCGCAGGCATCATCCTTGTCGGCTGCGAAGAACAAAAAGCCCCCTTCCCAAAAGTTGACTTGCACGGTCGCCTTGCGGTGGATCAAGCGATGACTGAACAGCGTAAAGCACAAGGTATAGAAGGCGATTACTTGAAGCGCGTACTGACCGTCGAGGGCAAAGAGATGGAGTTTGCTGACTTCATCAAAACCTACTGCGAAGACCAAAATAGCCGCGAAGAATCTTGCCAAAAGGCCTTCCGCATTAAGAAAATTGATGACGTCAGCGGCGCAACTAAATTTCTGCCTAACGGCCTCTAAAACGTTACCAAGCAAGCGCCAGGCAGTTGCTGGCGCCCTACCCTAATACACGCCGGCCAAAGTGCAGTGACCATGCCGGCAAGCCCACCGCCTGCACCTTAAATCACAGACGAAAACTGCCCATCTGCCGAGTTAAATCCTCGGCCAGTTGGCGCAGGGTTTGGCAGTCCTGCCGGCCGCGATGGACTTCATCGGCGGTGGCGTGGGCGAGATCGGCGATACCTTGCACGTTGCGGTTGATTTCCTCGGTCACCGAGGATTGCTCCTCGGTGGCGGTGGCAATTTGGTGATTCATGTCGCTGATGCGTTCGACCTGATCGGTGATCGCCCCCAGCGAACTGCCGGTGCGCTGGCTCGATTCCACCCCAGCACTGGTCGCCGATTGGCTGGCCTGCATGGAGGTCACGGCGGTGCCTGCGCCCTGCTTGAGGCGCAAAATCATCTGCTGGATTTCGCCAGTCGAGGACTGGGTGCGGCTGGCCAAAGTACGCACCTCGTCCGCCACCACGGCAAAGCCACGGCCCAACTCTCCAGCCCGCGCCGCTTCGATGGCAGCATTCAGTGCGAGCAAATTGGTCTGCTCAGAAATCCCGCGAATCACTGCCAGCACTTGGTCGATGGAAGCCACTTGCTCGGCGAGCTCGGTCACCGCACCGGCAGCATGGCCGATGTCACCGGACATCTGCTGAACATTGTCGATCGATTGGCTGACCACAGTGCGCGCCTGATGCGCCTCATCCAAGGCCCGCTGCGAAGCTCCGGCGGCATCATTGGCGTTGCGGGCAATCTCTTGCACGGTCAGGCCCATCTCGTGCACAGCGGTAGCGACCATATCGGTCATTTCTTGCTGCTGACCGGCGCGCCCAGCGGTGTTTTCCACCAACTGCGCCACCTGGGTGGCCGAGCCGCGCAACTGCTCACTGGTGCTCAACACCCCGCCGATCATGCCACGCAAGCTTTCCAGAAAACGGTTAAAGCCACGGGCCAAATCGCCCAACTCATCGGCCCGCGACTCATCCAGCCGGCGGGTTAAATCTCCACCACCACCGCCAATCTCTACCAAGGCTGCGGTCACCCGCCGCAGTGGCTGCACCAAACCACGGGCCAAAACCACCACTAGACCCAAACAGCAGAGAGCCACCGCCAAGCTAATCAAGGCGGTGGTGACTAACGCCGCGCGCGCCTCGGCGTAAATTTCCGCCTCGGGCACCTCCGCCACTAACTGCCAGCCGAGGGTTTTTAGCGGCATGGCCATGGCCAAATAGGCTTCGCCTTGGCGCTCGAAGTGCAGCACCTTGCCATCGTTACTGAGCAACTGCTGCGCGGCCTCACGACCGAGCAACTGGGTTAGATCGCTGTTATTGCTGAGTTGCGCTTGCGGGTGAACTTTTACCTGGCCATCGGCGCTGACCAGATAGACCAACCCAGCCTTACCGAAGCGGGTATTGCGAATCAAATCCGACATAGCGCTGATGCCCAAGCCTATGCCGCCAACACCCAAGGTTTTACCGGCCGACTGGATCCGCTGATTGATAAACAAAGTCGGCACGCCGGTGCTTTTATCGATATCAATGCTCAGTGAGCGCTGCTCGCCACTGTCGATAAAGTCGTAAAACCAAGCGCTATCGGCTCCGCGGGTGAGCGTGCGGTCGAGGCCTTTGGCAGTAAAGTAGTGGCCTGAATCCAGCGCCACAACAAAGCTCGTCAGCGCGTTGTTTTGCGCCTGTACAGCGGCTAAATAGCGCACGAAACTCGCCTGTTGGGCAGCCTCTTCACCGCCGGCCAACCAATCAATCAGCAAGCTATTGCTGGCCAGCGCTGCGGCGGCCGTGAGCGGTTCAGTCAGTACCCGCTCCAAATCGTTACGCACCGCCTCCACCCGTGCCGGCAGCGCTTGGCCGAGCAGATATTGCTCGGCCTGCTGATTAGCCACCCGCGAGTAGATGCCAACCACCACCAGCACGCTGACCAAAATCGCCGCGCCCATGCTGATAATCAACTGCCACTGAATACTGCGCTGCCAGAAATTCATTGAGGGCCCCTCGTATTTATTATTAGGACGCAAGCACGTCGCAAGGATGTCGGTAGCACGCTATCGGCAGACGCCAGTTTATTCTTTAAGCATTAGAGAAATAAACTGACTAAAAAGTCAAATAACTCATTTGCCATCGCTCTCACGTCACGCAGCCCGGATAACGGCAGGAATGTCTAAAGGTATAGACCCAATAGATGCTGGCTGCTTAGGCGAACGGCTTGGACACCCAGCACATTGCTGTTGGGCAGTTCGCCGCAGCTAACAATGCCACCGAGGCACTCCGACTGGCCGTCAGCGGCTGGTTATTCTGCCGATCCACTTTGGAGCCTGCGCATGCCGCTGTTTCGTGACGCTTGGCAGCACCGCCCGACCCAGCAACGGGTCTGGCGGTTGGCTGCACCTATGATGCTGTGCAACCTCTCGGTGCCGCTGGTGACGCTGGTCGACAGCGCCGTGGTCGGCCATTTACCGCACGCCGAGCAACTGGCGGCGGTGGCCATTGGCGGCAGTTTGTATGGCCTGCTGGTCGGGCTGATGGGCTTTTTACGCATGGGCACCAGCGGCTTTAGCGCCCAAGCCTGCGGGCGCGGCGACGGCGCGCTACTGCGGCAAACCCTGCTGCAAGGCCTGCTGCTGGCACTCGGCTGGGCAATCTTAATCGGCCTGCTGAGCCTGCCGTTTAGCGACCTCGCCCTGAGCTGGATGCAGCCCTCGGCGCAACTGGCTGAGCTAACCCGCAGCTACTTTCATATCCGCCTGCTCGGCCTGCCCGCCGCGCTGGCCAATTACGCCTTGATCGGCTGGTTACTCGGCAGCCAAAACGCCCGCGCGCCTATGGCAATTATGTTGGCCACCAACCTACTCAATGCCGTGCTGGCGATCGTTTTTGTCCTCGGCCTGGACATGGGCATCAGCGGTGCCGCGCAGGCCTCGGTGGTGGCCGAATACAGCGGCATGCTGCTCGGTTTATGGCTAACCCGGCGCGCGTTGCTGCGCTTTCCCGGCCGCATCAATTGGCGCGCGTTGCGTCACTGGTTGAACTGGCGGCCCTTGCTGGCACTGAATCGGGATATTTTAATCCGCACCCTGGCGCTGCATCTGGTGTTCTTTTTAGTCACGATGCAAGGCACCCGTTTAGGCGACAGCACCGTGGCCGCCAATGCCCTGCTGATCAACGGGCTGATGCTCAGCGCCTTTGCCCTCGATGGTTTGGCCAATGCCGTCGAGGCACTCTGCGGCCACGCCATCGGCGCTCGCGATGGCGTGGCGCTACGACGCACACTGGTGGTGGCTGGCGGCTGGTCGCTGCTGTTGAGTGGGCTGTTTGCCATGCTGCTGTTACTCGCCGGCCAGCAGTTTATTAATCTGCAAAGCGACATCGCCAGCGTGCGCGCCGTGGCCTACAGCTACCTGCCGTATCTGGCGGCATTGCCGTTGCTGTCGGTGTCCAGCTACCTGCTCGACGGTCTGTTTATCGGTGCCACACGCGCCCGCGAAATGCGCGACGCCATGCTCTTGGCCGTGGGTTTGAGTTTGCCGCTGGCCTGGCTACTGAAAGACTTGGGCAATCACGGCCTGTGGCTAGCACTGCTGGCCTTTATGCTGCTGCGCAGCCTGACCTTGGCCGGTTTTGCCTGGCGCTTGACGCGTGCCAAGGCGTGGTTGAGAGTTGGCTAATCATTGCCCCCGCCACAAGGAGTTCCCATGGCCCAGGCCATTGCCGCGTACCTGCATTACCTGTCGATCTTCGTGCTGTTTGCCCTGCTCAGCGTCGAGCACATTCAATTTAAACTGCCGTTGGATTTAAGCCGCGCCCGCAGCTTGGTCATCACCGACATTGCCTACGGTATTTGCGCCGGTTTGGTACTGGTGACAGGTGCCGCGCGGGCCATGTGGTACGCCAAAGGGCCGGACTACTACCTGCACAATGGTCTGTTCCACGCCAAGGTGGGTGTGTTTGTGCTGGTCGCCTTGCTGTCGATACTGCCAACCCTGACCTTTATCCAGATGCGCAAAAGCCTAAAAGCCGGGCAACTGCCAGACATCAGCCCGGCGCGCGGCAAACGGGTGATTAACTGCATCCGCGCCCAGCTCTTGCTGCTGCTGTGCATGCCGCTGCTGGCGGTGTTGATGGCCCGTGGCTACGGCCTGTTCGGCGGATAAATCGGCTTGACCTTGCCACAGTGGCAAGCATGACCCTAGCCACCTGCTGCTCAGCCTTTGGAGACATCGATGATCCGTCGCACCTTCCTCAGCCATGCCCTCGGCGTCGGTGGTTTGGCCCTGCTGCCCGGCTGGTTACGCGCCGAGCCAAACCAACATGACATGCACGACATGGCCGCGATGGGCGATATGCCGGGCATGGACCACAGCCTGCACGCAGCATCGACGCTGGCCAGCGCCGATGCCTTACCCCGTGGCATGGCCTTGCGCGAGCTGCCAAAACTGAGCAACCGCAGCAACCAGCCCGGCGTATTTAGCGCCGAGCTGATTGCCGCACCGGTTAAGGTCGAACTGCTGGCCGGCCAGCCAAGCACCTTTTGGGCCTACAACGAAAGCCTGCCCGGCCCGCTGATTGAAGTGCGCGAAGGCGACCGGGTGCAAATTCGCTTCATCAACCGCCTCAGCCAGCCCAGCACCATCCACTGGCACGGCCTGCCGGTGCCGCCCGAGCAAGACGGCAACCCCCACGACCCAGTGCCGCCCGGTGGCGAACGCACCTACAGTTTTAGCCTGCCCACAGGCAGCGCCGGCACTTACTGGTATCACCCGCATCCGCACGGCCATACGGCCGAGCAAGTGTTCCGTGGTTTGGCCGGAGCCTTTATCGTGCGCGCCGCCGATGATCCGCTGGCCGCAATTGCCGAGCGGCATTTGCTGATCTCCGACCTCAAGTTGAATGCCGATGGCAGCATCCCGGACAACGACAGCAACGACTGGATGAACGGCCGTGAAGGCCAGTTTGTGCTGATCAACGGCCAGCACCAGCCAACTATTGCCCTGCACGGCCCCGAGCGCTGGCGCATCTGGAACGCCTGCAGTGCGCGCTACTTAAAGCTGTCTCTGGCGGGCTATAAGGTCAGCTTGGTTGGCACCGACGGCGGCCTGATCGAGCAGGCGCAAGAGCTGCAAGAAATCCTTCTGGCCCCGGCCGAGCGCATCGAACTGATAGTCCAGTCCAGCGCCACAGGCGGCCAAGTGGCGCTGACCGCCGAGGTGTATGACCGTAACAAAATGGGCAGTGTCGCCGCCGCAAGCGTCATCACCCTGGCGCACGTCAGCCTCGCCAGCGGCACGCCCGCCAAGCTGCCCGCGCTCCTGCGCAGCATTCCCGCGCTCGGCCCGAGCACGACCGACAAGCGCGTGCTCTTCAGCGAGAACATGCGCATGGACAACGGCCAGCACCAGATGGATTTTCTGGTCAACGGCAAGGCCTTCGATATGCAGCGCGTCGACCTCACCAGCAAGCTGGGCGAAGTCGAACTATGGGAGTTGGTCAACGACTCGCACATGGACCACCCCTTCCATATCCATGGCTGCCAGTTTCAGGTCATCGAACATGAACTCAACGGGGTGAAAACCCCGGCGGCCTATCGCGCGTGGAAAGACACCGTCAACCTACGGCCGCGAGAAACCATCCGAGTAAAAATGGCCCAACCCTTCAAGGGCCTGCGCATGTTCCACTGCCATATTCTTGAGCATGAGAATCAGGGCATGATGGGCATGCTCAAGGTGGTTTAAACCCAGCGCTAGGGCGGCTGCAACCCGCCCAGCTGAACACAGCGATTGCGCCAGCTTGCCGGCGGCGCACGGCGACGGGGCAATCAGCTGACGGCAGTAACTGAGATGCCCCACTTACTGACACCAGTGTGGCAGTGAAACGATTCCTGACCGTAGAGAGCACGCCCCGCGCCAATTTTGTTAGGCCATAAGCAATTAACTCACTGCTTTAATACAAACTCAGCCAGCGCATTGAGTTGTGCATCGCTCAGCACAGACATCGGAGGCATGGGCATTTGTCCCCATTTACCCACCCCGCCCTGACGAATTGAAGTGACCACTTTGGCTTGTGCATCTGCCTCGCCACGGTATTTGGCCGCCACCTCTTTAAACGCTGGCCCCACTATTTTTTTGTCGATTGAATGACAGCCCGTGCACGCATTGGCGCTCAACAGTGCCGGCACATCGATATTCACCGCGCTAGCAATCGGCGCCGTTACTTCAGCAGCTTTGGCAGCCTCTGCAGACAACGCCAGCACCTCTGGGTCAGTGGCCTTAGCGCCTCCATAGGTAACCGCAAGGTATGCGCCCACAAGTTTGATCTCACGTTCGTCCAGCGGCGCCCCGTAAGAGTGTTGCATTTTGTTCATCTCCGCCGTCCACTGCGCGAGATCTTTGCCTGGGGGCTGATAGCTAATGTAGTCCGCCGAGTGGCAGATACCACACTTCTGTTGAGCCACGGTATAACCGGGCAACGTCGAGGGGCGCAAAACAGAGGCATCTGCCGGCAGTTTGATTTCGCTTGACGCCGCATTTACCGAGAGCACGGCCAGAACCAAGGAAAACCCCAAGGATTTGATTGCAGATCTGCGCATGAAATTGAGCCTCAGGCAATGACAACGGAAATGGATTCGACCGAGTTACGCAGGTAACCCGACGGATTCCAGCGCGCCTTAATGGGCTGAACTTCGCCGCTGTTAGTGGTTGCACGCACCATTAGCAAAACTTTACCTTTATCGGCAAAAATCACAGGCAAACGCCACTCACGAAATGAAAAACGCCCGATATCCTCACCCAGCGTAGCGGCGCGCCAAGACCGTCCGCCATCAACCGACACTTCAACTAATTTAATTCCTGCACCGCTGTCAAAGGCCAGCCCCTTGAGCTCGACTGCACGCCCAGCTGGTAGCGTTTCGTTAGGCCGAACACTGGTGATAAAACTGCGCACAGCGAGTTTGCCGATCGGACGAGTTGCTTGCGCCGAATCGCCCTCCGCCACACAGGCACAGTCGTTGTCTGGCACGCGATAAGCGCTGTTCATGAAGTAGGCGTCGTGCCCGCTAAATTCATGATCGATAACCTCTATCTGCGCCAGATGCTTTACCCAGTAGGTTCCAAAATAACCCGGCACAATAAGCTTAAGCGGGTAGCCATTGAGGAACGGCAAGTCGTCCCCATTCATACTCCACGCCAGCATCGGTTCAGGGCTTAGCGCATGCTCGATATCGAGCGCCTTGCGAAAATCGGGAGTGCTGTCCATGACCGGTTTATCTAGCCCGTTAAAGGTCACTTGTTTGGCACCGGGGAGAACCCCCGCCTTAGCCAAAACGGTTTTCAACGCAACGCCAGTCCAGCGGGCATTGCCCATAGCGCCATTGCCAAGTTGCGCACCGAAAACCCGTGGAGATGAATAGCCTCGACTATTACCTGAACACTGGTTCACTGCGACGATTTCAACCGGCTCTGCCAGCGCTTTAAGCTCATCAAGTGACAAACTTAAGACCGTATTGACCCGCCCCTGGACCGTAAGACGATACGTCGCTGGGTCAATCGAGGTGGGGAAATCAGCGAGGTGATAGCGCACAAAAAAAGCATCGTTTGGCGTTATCAGGCTTTCATTGAAGATGGCAAAGGGGGTTTCCAGATGGGGTGGCCGGGAATGCACCAAAATCATCTCGCGCTTGCCAGGATAACGAACCAGCGGCCGAGGACCGGCGGCAAAGGTAATACCCTCGCCAGTATCAGTTGCGGCGAGTCCGCGCAGCGGCGATACGGCTAGCGTGGCCAGCCCGGCAATGCGCATAAAGTGACGGCGGCTAGTGCTACTTTTATGACTGTCATCATGCATATCTAATGAGTCCTGCGCGAGTTAACTGGCGGAAAACAGGCTGATCAATGACTAAAGATAAGATGCGGTGCGTGGTTCGCCGCTGGCCCAGACCAGTGGCTAACCACGCGCTGTTAGCGCCCTAACGAGGCAATGCACGGGGAAACAAACAAGTTGCCGCGATAGGCTCCAGCCACGGTCTTGCTTGCCACGATTAACCACAGCAGCACCAAGATTAGCACTAAGCCGCTGCCGAACCAGGCAAAGAACTGCATATGCAAGGTCGCGCCCAGCGCCAGCGTGACCAAGGCATACACCCCCAACGGGAAGGTAAACCCCCACCAGCCAAGGTTGAATGGGATGCCTTCTTTGATATAACGCAGGGTGATGACGATCGCCAGCAGCATCCACCACAAGCCCAAGCCCCAGAACAGAATGCCGCTAATCAGGCCAATCCCTTGGGCCACTTCGCCAATACTGGCCAGGCCCTGAGCAGCAAAGATCGCTGGGGCATCCGCGCCCATCAGCAACATCCCCAGCGCCCCAGTGCTAATCGGTCCGAGGGACAACCAGCTGGATGCAGCCATGTTCTCGTGCGGCAATTTGTGCAACGCCATGCGCAGCAGCAAAATCACCAACACGCTGAGAGCCACCGGCACCGAGTAGGCCCACAACACATAGCTGGTAATCAGCATCGTGAACTGTGCGCTGGCATCGGTCAGGTGCGGTGCCAACAAGCCACCGCTGGCGGCAGCCACTTCGGCAGCCACCACGGGCAACAACCACACGGCGGTCATTTGATCGATGCTGTGGCTTTGCCGGGTAAACATCATAAAGGGGATGAGTACCCCGCAGCCCAGCGCCATGGCCACATCGAGCCACCACAACGCTTCGGCCAAAGGAATAACCCCCACGCCCCAGCGCGGCAGACCAAACACGATAAAACCGTTAATGATGGTCGCCAGCCCCATCGGAATGGTGCCAAAAAACATCGAGACGATGGAGTGCCCGAAAATCTGTTTAGCCTCGTCGAAAAACAGTATCCAGCGCCCCGCATACATGACGCTGAACAGCATAAACAGGCCAATATTGAAGAGCCACAACGCCTCCCCTACGCGGTGCATCCCGGGAATGGCAAAGGGTAACTGGGCTAAGGCCAACGCCAAAATACCGGTGCCCATGGTGGCGGCAAACCAATTTGGGGTGAATTGCCGAATCGCTTCACGCGGGCTGGTTAAAACCGTCAAAGGCTTTGCGCCCCGCGCTATCGCGGCAAATCTGTTTTCGCTCATGACGTTCTCCTGCATAGCGCATTGGTTAATCTGCACTGAGCTTGGGTGAACGCCGGTGATTTTAAAAACAGATAATTTCGATGGGGCTTATCTAGGTTTCAGGTATTACAGGAAAATAATAACGATTTAATCGATTAAATCTGCCTGACGCAGAAGACACAGCCAGACAGATAAACCGCGCCACTGACGGTGGATAACGCATAAAAAAACCGCCTTAGCAGAGGTTTCACTCGGCCTGCTAAGGCGGTTTTTTATGCCCCTGATTAACGTCGCCCTGCATGCCTCAGCCAAACCCGCCGTAGCTGAACTTGGCGCAACCGGGCCGACCTTAGCTGGACAGATAGGACGAACGCGTCAGCCCCAGCCGTAGGGCGTCGAGAAACTGGGTGCGCTCGCGGGCACTGAGTTTGGCGCTGGCGACTTTGTCGCGGTAGTGGGTCATCAGTTCCTCTGGCGACAGGTGCACGTAGCGCAGCATGTCTTCGATGGTGTCGTGGGTTTCGATACCGCCGTGGTACACGCTGCCATCGCTGTTTTGGTAGATGTTCACCGAGTCGGTGTCACCGAACAGGTTGTGCATGTCACCGAGGATTTCCTGATAGGCGCCGACCAGGAAGATCCCCAGCAGGTAGTCCTCGCCCTCGCGTACTTCGTGTACTGGTAGGCTGGTTTCGATGCTTTGCTCGTCGACGTATTGCTTGATCTTGCCATCCGAGTCGCAGGTTAAATCCTGCAACACGGCGCGCCGTAGCGGCTCTTCGTCCAGACGATGCAGCGGGAGAATCGGCAGCACCTGGCCTATCGCCCAGGTATCCGGCAGGCTCTGGAATACCGAGAAGTTGCAGATGTACTTGTCGGCCAACTTGTCGTTCAGCTCATCCAATACTTGCCGATGGGAACGCTGACGGGCTTTTAGCGAGTTGTGCAGCCGCCGGCAAACGGCGAAATAGCACTGCTCAGCCAAGGCTTTTTCGCTCAGGCTGAGTTTGCCGTCGGCGTACTGGCTGGCCACGTCGCTCATATAGTGAGTGGCGCGCCAGTAGGTTTCGGTGACCATCTCGATGTCGGTGGGACCGAGCAGCTCGACCAGATAACGCACGGTCTCTGGCAGACTGGTGACGTCTTCGATTTTCGGGATTTCGTCGTTGTGCTTCTCCACATCGGTAACCTGCAGGTCCAGCATGGCGTGGTGCGCGGTCAGT
>JBILAR010000124.1:0-8958 GCA_044354115.1 Pseudomonas sp.
ATAAAGGAACGAGCCGCCGGTGTTCTGATTGCCGACTACATCGAGCGGCCAGCCTGCGGTGTGCACCACTAGGCCTTGCTCGTGCTTAGCTGGGTCGATGTCCCAGATTTCTTTCAGGCCAATGCCGTAATGCTGAGCATCGGCTTCGGTGTCGAGATTGAATTTTTTGATCAGTTGCTTGCCCAGGTGACCACGGCAACCTTCGGCGAACAACGTGTACTTGCCGCGCAGTTCCATGCCTGGGGTGTAGAGACCGTCTTTTGGATGGCCTTCACGGTCAACACCCAAGTCACCGGTAAGAATACCGCGCACCACGTTGTTTTCGTCGATCAGCACTTCTTGGGCGGCGAAACCTGGGTAGATTTCAACCCCGAGGTTTTCCGCTTGCTGGGCCAACCAACGGCACAGGTTGCCCAGCGAGATGATGAAGTTGCCTTCGTTGTGCATGGTCTTAGGCACAAACAGGCCCGGCACCTTGATCGCGGCAGTGGCATCGCGAAGCATATAGATGTCGTCGCGCTTAACGGGGGTGTTTAGCGGCGCACCGAGTTCTTTCCAGTCTGGGAACAACTCGTTTAGAGCGCGCGGCTCGAAGACTGCGCCGGAGAGAATGTGCGCGCCGACTTCGGAGCCTTTCTCAACCACGCAGACGCTGATTTCTTTGCCAGCCTCAGCGGCCTTTTGTTTCAGACGGCAGGCCGCGGACAAACCAGCAGGGCCGGCGCCGACGATGACGACGTCGAATTCCATAAACTCGCGTTCCACAGACTATCTCCTACTCAGGGCTCTTCGATATTTTAGTTATGCTGTGAAGCTTTTTGGGCTTTGCACAGTTATAGCAGAGGCAGTATATCCGCACCTGTCAGCGGGTCCAATACAAACGTTTGTTTGAATTCGCTGCGAGCCTAGCGCCGCCTTGGCTGCCCGCTGATTAACGGGCGTCCGTGCGTATTGACCGGGCAGGGTGATGCGGTCAAAATGCGAGCGTTTTGCGCCCGTTGCTTGGGCATTTATGTCGGTTGCGACCGACCCGCAGAGCTAGCCAACTATGGGTTGGTGACATTCTAATTCCCCGGGAGTAACGAGTAAGCCATGAAGGTTCTTGTAGCTGTCAAACGAGTGGTCGACTACAACGTCAAAATCCGTGTCAAAGCGGACAACTCTGGCGTTGATCTTGCCAACGTCAAAATGTCGATGAACCCTTTCTGTGAAATCGCCGTAGAAGAAGCAGTCCGCCTGAAAGAAAAGGGCGTTGCGAGCGAAATCGTGGTTGTTTCTATTGGCCCAACAACTGCCCAAGAGCAGCTGCGCACTGCTTTGGCGCTGGGCGCAGACCGCGCCATCTTGGTTGACTGTGCGGACGAGCTGAACTCTTTGGCCGTGGCCAAATTGCTCAAAGCAGTGGTCGACAAAGAGCAGCCACAGTTGGTGATCATGGGCAAACAGTCCATCGACAGCGACAACAACCAGACTGGCCAAATGCTCGGCGCTCTGACTGGCTTCGCTCAAGGTACTTTCGCCTCCAAGGTTGAAGTGGCTGGCGACAAAGTTAACGTGACCCGCGAAGTGGACGGCGGTCTGCAGACCGTAGCCCTGAGCTTGCCGGCCATCGTTACCACCGACCTGCGCCTGAATGAGCCGCGCTATGCGTCGCTGCCGAACATCATGAAGGCTAAGAAGAAGCCGCTGGAAGTTCTGACCCCGGATGCATTGGGTGTTTCGACTGCTTCCACCGTCAAGACTCTGAAAGTTGAAGCGCCGGCTACTCGCAGCGCGGGCGTCATGGTTAAGTCCGTGGCTGAACTGGTTGAGAAACTGAAGAACGAGGCGAAGGTAATCTAAATGACTATCTTGGTTATTGCTGAACACTCAAACGCGGCCATCGCTGGCGCCACCTTGAACACTGTTGCTGCGGCGCAAGCCATCGGTGGCGATATTCACGTACTGGTTGCCGGTAGCGCTTGCGGCGCTGCCGCCGAAGCAGCGGCAAAAATTGCCGGTGTGGCCAAAGTGCTGGTAGCTGACAATGCGGCTTACGCCCATCAGCTGCCGGAGAACGTTGCTCCGCTGGTTGCCGAACTGGGTAAGGGCTACAGCCATATCCTGGCTTGCGCGACTGCCAACGGCAAAAACATCCTGCCGCGCGTTGCTGCGCAGTTGGACGTTGATCAGATCTCGGAAATTATCGCTGTGGTCAGCGCTGATACCTTCAAGCGTCCGATCTACGCCGGTAACGCCATTGCTACCGTGCAGTCGACTGCTTCGGTAAAAGTCATCACCGTGCGTAGCACCGGTTTTGATCCAGTTGCGGCCGAAGGCGGCTCTGCTGCCATTGAAGCGGTGAGCGGTTCGGCTGATGCCGGCAAGTCGGCATTCGTTGCTGAAGAGCTGGCTAAGTCTGATCGCCCTGAGCTGACTGCCGCCAAAATCGTCATTTCTGGCGGTCGTGGCATGCAGAACGGCGACAACTTCAAGCACCTGTACTCGTTGGCCGATAAACTTGGCGCAGCAGTAGGCGCTTCGCGCGCGGCAGTTGACGCAGGCTTCGTACCTAACGATATGCAGGTTGGTCAAACCGGCAAAATCGTTGCTCCACAGCTGTACATCGCGGTTGGTATTTCTGGCGCGATCCAGCACTTGGCCGGCATGAAAGACTCCAAGGTGATCGTTGCGATCAACAAGGACGCTGATGCGCCGATCTTCCAAGTGGCTGATTACGGCCTAGTGGCAGACCTGTTCGAAGCAATCCCTGAGCTGGAGTCGCTGGTTTAAACCAGTTACTTGCAGGCAGAAAAAACCCGCTCACTGAGCGGGTTTTTTTATCGCTGAATTTAACCTTTGCTGCTGTCGAGAAACGCTTGGTAATGGGCGGCGGTTTCGCTGGGGCGTTCGATCATAGGTACATGGCCGCAGTCTTTCATGATCACCACCGTCGGCTGTTTGAGCAGTGGTTGCATGACCGCAATGCTGGAAATGTCCAGCACCCGATCTTGATCGCCCCACAGCAGCAGGGTCGGCGCTTGAATCTTCGCCAGTTCAGGCTCTAACGGAATATAGCGCTCGCGCAGATGACTGAAGATTTTCTCGTTGAGTGGCCGGTTGGCAATCGATTGCTCGGCAAAGTGTTGTTTTAGTGCTTCGGGTATTATCGGTTGCTCGACGAAAACAAAGCTGAGCATGTTGCCGAAGTCGGCGGCGTTATTCACTAATAACGGGTTGGGTTCGCCCCGTTCAATGCGCTGGAACATTTCGCTTTTGTTTGGCGCGCTAACCCCCGCGTTATCCAGCAGCGCCACGCTGAGCACCTGCTCTGGGTGGCGTGCGGCATACAGCGCGGCGATATGGCCACCCATCGAATTGCCGATAAGGTGCAGTTTGTGCAGCCCAAGTTGCTTGGTGAAGGCAGCGAGGCGCTCGGTTTGGCTGCCGACGTCGTAGCTGGCATCGGGTTTGCTGCTATCGCCAAAGCCCGGCAAATCGACGGCGATCACGTGATATGCGCCGGTGAACGGCTTGGCGAAACGCAGCCAGTTGTCTTTGTCGGCGCCAAAGCCGTGGATCATCAGAATGGTCGGGGCATCGCTTGGTCCGCCCTCGTAATACGTTAGGTTGAGGTCGCCGACCTGCGCTTGCTTGAGGCTTAAGCCGGCCAATTGCCGCTCGGTAAATTGCACACTGGCCAGCAAGGCGCTGGGCGATAGATATAGGGTCGCGCCGACAGTGGTGAGTAGCAGCGTGAGGGCGACGAGCAGCTTTTTCATGGCGGGCCTATGGCGATTGGTGTTTGATCGGGCGATTACGCTAGCATGAACCTTTGCGTAAAAGCTCGGGTGCGCCGCCTACCCAGTCAAACGTTTAGTTGAGAGGATGTATGCGCGCTGGTTTTTGCACCCTGGTTTGTTTGTCGAGTTTGCTCTGCCTGCCATCACTGGCATTTGCCGCCGCGCCCTGCGAGCGATTAATGGCGACGGCGGATGGACACTCGCCGCCATATCTTTGGCCTGATCCGCAGCGACCCGGCAAGTTTTTAGGCGCCCATGTTGATCTGGTCAAACAACTTAGCAGTGAGTTGCAACTGCCGATTAAATTGCTCGATAGCGGCTCTTGGTTTGCCGCCCAGCAAGAGGTGCAAAGCGGGCGGGTAGACCTGTTGTTCGGGGCTTTTTTGGACCTGCCCGGCAATCAACAGTTGGACTACCTGCAACCCGCCACTTGGCCGCAGCAACTCACCACGGCGAGTACCGACCCGTTGGCCGTATTGGTGCCGGCAGGCCAGTCAGACAGTTCGCCGCTTAGCGTGCAAAGTCCCGAGCAATACCTGGCCTTGGGGCACAATTCGGCTTGCAATACGCCCTTGCTGCGCGGACAGCTCAGCAAAAAGCTGGCAGAATTGCGCGCCTCAGGGCTGCTCGATAGCTTGTTGCAGACTAATCTGCGTCTTTGGCAGACCCAGCAGCACGTTGTGCTGCCCGTGCTCGACGTTCCGAAACCGTAGGAAGCATTGTGTGAATATTCGTTATCTGTGCATTTTTTTCGCATTGCTGGCACTCGCCGGTTGCGCCAGTGATCCCGCGCCCATTGAGCAAATGCGCTTGAGCGAAAAAGCCCTGCTGCAAGCGCGCGCCGTAGGTGCCACTGAGCAGTTGCCAGAAATGCTCGCGGCCGAGCAAAAATTTGCCCGTGCGCAAAAAAACATGCCTGAGCAGGATTACAAGCGCGCGCGGATGCTCGCCGAACAAGCCGAACTAGATGCCCGTTTAGCCGAGGCACAGGTGTTAACGGCCAAGAGTGAGGTGCAACTGACGGCCTTGAACGCGCGCATCACGCGCCTGCGTAAGCAGTTGGGAGAGCTGCAATGAAGCGCCTTACCGTTACCGGCCCAGCTACGTTGCTAGCCTGTGCCTTGCTGGTTGGTTGCGCCGGTGCCGGGCATAGCGAACAAACCCAGCAGTTAGACGCCGCGCGGGTGCATTTGCAAAAAGTTAAAAATGACCCGCAAGTGCTGCGCAGTGCGCCCTTGGATGTAGTGCGCGCCAGTGAGTCGCTGGCCCGCGCCGAAGGGTTTTCTGGCTATTGGGGCAGCAGCGCGGATGTCAGCCATTACGCCTTGCTGAGCCTGCGGTTTAGCCAAATCGCCAGCGAACACAGTGTGCTGATCGCCAATCAAGAGCGCTTAGCCAGCCTTGAGCAAGAGCGCCTGCGCCTGCAGCAAGCCCTGCGTGACGCCAAGTTACTCAGCATTGCCCAGCAGGGACAGGCGCAGGATGAGCAAATGGCCAGCTTGACTCGCGATCAGGCCGAGCGTGGCTTAGTCATGACCCTCAGCGATGTGTTGTTTGAACCGGGGCAAGCTAATTTAAACGCCTCGGCTAATCGCACGCTGCTGAAGTTGGTGCAGTTTTTACAGCTCAATCCACGCCGCATCGTGCGGGTTGAGGGCTACGCCGATAACCAAGGCACCCAAGAGCAAAATCTGCAGCTAAGTATTGCCCGCGCCCAAGAGGTCGCCAATGTCATGGAAGACCTCGGTGTGGATAAAAAGCGTATCCAAGTGCAAGGTTTCGGCGAAGCCTATCCTGTGGCTGAAAACGCCTCGCGGCGCGGCCGTGAGCAGAATCGCCGGGTCGAAATCGTATTCTCTGATGAGCAGGGCAACCTAAGCGCCCCACGTTAATTGTCCATCCGAAAGCCCCGGTTGCTGATGGGCTCCGGGGCTTTTTATTGGTTCTGTACCCGTTAGGTATTGAGGCGTGCGGGTCGGCTTATGCCTAGAGCACGGTAATTCGTAGGGTGGGTTAGCGGCGCGGGCGGTGCTTGCTTGCATCACCGCGCAAGTCGGGCGCCGCGTAACCCACCATGCGGTTCGCCGGTCGAGCGCCATGGTGGGTTACGTGGCGCACACATTGAGCAGTGGATTTTCAAACCTTATCCTGCGCCACTAACCCACCCTACAAAAGCTGTGTGCAACATATAACGGGTACATAGCCTTTTTATTGGTTCTGAATTAAGCCTTGTAGGGGGATGTGTACTGTAATGGTCAGATCGTTAAAAACTGTGCCGGTGCAATACTTGGCGGCTTTGCTACTGTAATGGTTGGCCGCCAAGGACTTGCCGCATGACCTCTGTATTGCTCTATCAACGTGTTGCTCAGCAACTGGCCGACGACATTCGCCTCGGCGTGTATCGGCCCGGCGAGCGGGTGCCTTCGGTGCGCAAACTCAGTGCCCAGCTGAGTGTCAGCCATGCCACGGTGCTGCAGGCTTATGCCAACTTAGAAGACCAAGGGTTGATTCGCGCCCGTCCGCAGTCGGGTTTCTATGTGCATCAAAGCGCGGCGCTAACGGCGGCCACACCGACCATCGCGCAGGCCGAAGGGCCGGCGTTGGTCACGCGCAGCAGCATCATCAATCAGGTTCTGCAGGAGTCGCGCCGCGATGGCGTGCTGCCCTTGGGCGCGGCGGTGCCGCATGCCAGTTATTTACCGGTGCGGGCGTTGCAGCAGCAAGTGGCCAAGGTCACCCGCTTTCATGCCGCCGAGGCCTTTGGCTATATCTTCAGCCCAGGGTATGAGCCGCTGCGCCGGCAAGTGACCATTCGCATGCGCGACGCCGGCGTGTTGGTGGCCCCCGATGATGTGGTGATTACCCACAGCTGTACCGACGCCGTGCACATGGCCTTACGGGTGATGACTCAGCCGGGCGACCTGATCGCCGTCGAGTCGCCAACCTACTACGGCTTCTTGCAAGTGGCCGACTTGCTGGGCTTAAAAGTGATAGAAATCCCCAGCGACGCCAACACCGGCATCAGCCTAGAGGCCTTGCAGCTGGCGGTTAATCAGTGGCCAATCAAAGCCTTGCTGTTTACTGCGCGTGGCAGCAACCCCATCGGCGGCACCATGCCTGAGGCGCGCCAGCGTGAGTTGCTGCAGCTGGCGGCACGCCATGATCTGCAAATTATTGAAGACGACATCTACGGCGAGCTGATGGCCGAGCCCGGTGTCAGTCACGCCCTGAAAGCCTTGGATAGCCAAGGGCGAGTGGTGTATTGCTCAAGCTTCTCGAAAACCATCTCGCCGGGGGTGCGTATCGGTTGGATTCTGGCAGGCAAATACCAAGCGGCGATTCAGCGTTTGCAAACCTTCAGTTCTTACTCGGCCTGCAGCGTCAGCCAAATGAGTGTCGCGGCCTATCTGGAGAACGGCGGCTATGACCGCCACCTGCGTTATCTGCGCCAGGAATATCGCAAAAACCTCACCGCGCTGCAGTTAGCGGTGCAGCAGCATTTCCCGGCCGGCACCCAGATGACCCGGCCCAATGGCGGTTACACCTTATGGCTGCGCCTGCCCGCGCCGGTTAACTGCAAAGAGCTGCACATGCGCGCCTTGCAGCACGGCATCAGCATAGTGCCGGGGCAGATCTTCAGTAACACCGAGCAGTTCAACCACTGCCTACGCCTGAGCTGCGGCATGCCCTGGAGCCGTGAAATTGAACAGGCGGTGATGACCTTAGGCTTACTGGCCACGCAGCTGTGCGCGGCGGCTAATAGTGCCGAGTGATTTATTTCGCCAGGCTTAACCCGATCCAACCCGCAGCCGCGTCTACCTAGGTGAAGTGCTTATTCACCTACGGAGTTCGCTGCCATGTCTGGATTTATTGTTCTGTTACGCCAACCCCTGCTGGCTGGTTTTAGTGCCGGTTTGGCGATTAGCTTGGTGGCGTGCAGCGCCGCTACTTCTGAAGCGCCGGCCAAGCCTGCGCCGCCTGCTGTGCTAAACGATGCCGAGTTGCATGAGCCATTGAATGAGCCGCAGGTTGCGCCTGCGGTGCGCGAAAAAGCCGATATGGCGGCCCGTGCCAGCGGGCTTGGTAAAGATAAAGCTGAGAGTTCGGTGGTCGGCAAAATGGCCGCCAGTGCCGAGCTGAAAAGGCCGCTGCAGCCGATGTCGGCCCCCTTGAGTATCGCGCAGGCAGCAGCCGATAGCGTGCAAGGTTATCAAGACGTCTATCGCGAGCAGTATCAAAAGCTTGCCAGCAATCCGGTGCTGGCGGTGGCCGAGCAGCCGGTGTCGACCTTTAGCATCGATGTGGACACCGGCAGCTACGCCAATGTCCGTCGTTTCCTCAACGGTGGCAGCCTGCCGCCCAAGGAGGCGGTGCGCCTGGAAGAATTGGTTAATTACTTCCCCTACGCCTACGCGCCGCCGCAGGACGACAGTCCTTTTGGTGTGAGTACCGAATTAGCCCCATCGCCGTGGCACGCCGGCAGTCAATTGCTGCGGGTGGCAATCAAGGCCAGCGACCTGCAGGTAGCCGAGTTGCCGCCGGCTAACTTGGTGTTTCTGGTCGATGTGTCTGGTTCGATGGACAGACGCGACGGCTTGCCGCTGGTGCAGAGCACCCTGAAATTGCTGGTCGAGCAGCTGCGTCCGCAAGACCGGGTGGCGCTGGTGACCTATGCCGGCGAGTCGCAAGTAGTGTTGGCCTCAACCTCGGGCAGCGAGAAAACTAAGATTCGCGCCGCCATCGACCAGCTCGCGGCGGGCGGTTCGACGGCCGGTGAGTCGGGCATTCAGTTGGCCTATCAACAGGCGCAGTTGGGTTTTGTCAGTAAGGGCATTAACCGTATTTTGCTGGCCACCGATGGCGACTTTAATGTGGGTATCAGCGATTTCGACAGCCTCAAACAGTTGGCCGCCGATAAGCGTAAAACCGGCGTATCCCTGACCACCCTGGGCTTTGGTACCGACAACTATAACGAGCAGTTAATGGAGCAGTTGGCCGATGCCGGTGACGGCAACTATGCCTATATCGACAACCTGCGCGAGGCGCGCAAGGTGTTGGTCGATCAGTTGGCCTCGACCCTGGCGACAGTGGCTAGCGATGTGAAAATTCAAATCGAATTTAATCCGGCCGAAGTCAGCGAGTACCGGCTGCTGGGCTATGAGAACCGGACGCTCAA
>JBILAR010000033.1:0-30653 GCA_044354115.1 Pseudomonas sp.
CCCCATGGAGACGGTCAAGAGCCGCCTGCGTTATGCGCTGCAAAAGTTACGTCGGCTGTTGGCTGACCCTGCCACGGCCGAGGAGTTATCCGCATGAGACAGCCATTCAATCCAGCACATCCAGAGCAGCCGTTGGCCGATGAGCAAACGTTGCTTGAACACTATCGCCAACACAGCCAAGCGCAGCCGACAGCCGCCATGGATGCGCTAATTCTGGCCGCCGCTGCGGCGGAACTTAACCGCGCCAAACCGGCCGCGCTGCCCTGGTCGCAACGCCTGCACGGTTGGTTGTTTGGGCCAGGCCATCGGGTGCGCTGGTCGGTGGCGTTCGCCAGCCTGGCCAGCATCGGTCTGGGCCTGGGCTTAAGCCTGCGCACTTGGCAGGAGTTGCCGCCGGCGTATGATTTAGGCGAGCCGCTGCCGGCCATGAGCGCCGCACCGACGCCGGCCTCTGCACAGCTGGCAGAGCCAATGGCCGAGGCCATGGAGCTGAAAAAATCAGCGGCGCCCGCCAAACCTGCCGCAGTCGCCGCGCCGCCGAGCCCGGTGGTGGCCCAGGATAAAGCCAGCAGCTACAACAAGGCCGAATCTGCCGCCGAGTCTGCGCCAGTACTTGGTGAACTGAAGGCCAATAGCCGCGTTGCGGCTAAACAGCGGGCTGCCGATGCACCCACTGCCAGTCTGGCCGATAGCGCGGCCAAGGCCGACAACAGCGCCGAACTGGCCAAAGCCAAAGCAGCGCCGAGCCTTGAGCAGCAGTTGCGCGTGCTGTTGCAGTTGCAACGCAGCGGCGCCGCGCAAGCGGCAGCGGCCGAGCTTGAGCGCTTGCAACGGCTCTATCCCGAGCATGATCTGGCGACGGAGCTGGCCAAACTGCGGACCAGTCAGCCCTAAAGCTTGCCTGGGTCACGGCCTTGAGGTGCGCGCGGCTTTACACTGCGCAGCTGAATTGGGCGATGTCCCAGTGATGTGTTGCAGACGCTGTTTTGTAGGGTGGGCTTTAGCCCATCAGCGCCGGATAAGGGTCTTGGTGGGCTAAAGCCCACCCTACATGTTGCACTCAACACTTAAGCCTCGAATCACCCAAGAGCCGCAAGGAACCGCGCCATGCCAGAACAACCGCCCAGTACATCGCCTCAATCGGTAACCCCCGGCGCATTCAGCGAAAGCTGGCTAGGGCTGTTGCTGGGCTTGTTATGGTCGCTGGTGCGCCTGCTGCTGCCGATTCTGTTGCTGGCGATTTTGCCGCCGCTGCTGGGTTTGGCGCTGATTGCCCTGTTGGTGCTGCTGATGGGTGTGAGTGCGTGGGCCGGCTTTACCCGTACCGGTCAAGGTTTGAGCCTGGTGCTGACGGCGGCAGCGATCGGCTGGCCGTTTGCGCTGGTGCGCGGGATGGCCAGTGATTGGAGCATTTTGCTCTGTGGCGTGCTGATTGTCTGTGGGCTGGCGTTAGTGGCCACCTATGAGCGGCGTCTGGGTTTGGTCAAACTTAAGCCGGCGGCGCAAGGAACGTCGCCAGCCACGGGCGGTAGCGCTTGGGGCGGTGATGAGCTCAGCGAAACCCCAGAAGGTCAGCCGCTTCGGCGTTTCAATTGGGGTGAAATTTGCATGGGCGGGCCGGCCTATTGCGATTATCTATTTGCCGATGGCGTGTTGCTGCAAGGGCTGGGCAGCTCCAGTCGCTTCTCCAGCGATGGGCGTTATTTTGCCGCCCCGGTGCCGTCGCGTAATCAGTGGGGCTTGGTGATTTTTGACCGGCACAGCCGCCGCCTGTATCGCTGCGCCGACGAGGGCAGTTTGTGGGAGCTGGATGATTTTAGTGCGCAAGCCATCAGCGGCCGCTATAGCCCGCTGGGGCCGAATGCGCCGATCAGTTTGAGTTTGGCGCAGTTGTTGGAACAGGCCGAGGCGGTCGATCTACAACCCGTGCAGGACCTTTGGCTAACGCCCGAGTGGCTCGCCGAGATGCCGGCGGCCGTGCTCGATTGGCCAACTTCGTCGGCGGGGCATAGGTTGCAGGGCCAGTTATGTTTGCCGGCAAGCTTGCGTGAACTGGACGATCCGCTGGAGCCCATACGTTATCCGCGCTACCAACTGCTGTTGGATGGTGAGCCTAGCGGCGTGTTGATCAATCCCGATAATCCGCCGTTATGGCGCGCCGACGGCTTGGCCTTGGTCTGTCAGACGCAGGGTGAGCAGAGCGGCTATTGGTACTGGCAGGCCAGCGTGGGTTGGCGGCAGTTGCCGCAGCCTAGTCTGCTAGAAGAGGCGCGGCTGTCGATCGGCTACGGCCAATTTGTCGCGCTGGATGCGCAGCACGTTTGGCTGCTGGCCAAACTGAATTTACCCCTGCCGAGCAGCGGTGAATACGGGCAGATGCTGCATAGCATTCACAGCGACACCGAAACCAGTCTGGGTCACGACCGCTACGGGCAGATTCAAGTCGGCGCCATTGCTCGCACGCGTTTGCGCATCGGCCTCGCGCTGGATGCAGGCTCGCAGCCACTGCTGGCAGGCGCGGCAGCGGTCGGCGGTGCTGCGCTGAGTTTCGTTTTCACCCGCGATAACGGCGCCGGCCAGGGCGCCTACCACTGCCAGATTGGCGACTGGCAACTGCCGGGTCAGTGGCAATTGGAACATCGCCGCTCCGACTGCGGGCGTTATCTGGCCCTGCTGCCGGCTTGCGCCGGTGCGGCCTTGGCCGAGCGGGTGGTGGTGGCCGACAGCCGTGAGCGGCGTTTGCTCAGTAGCGAGCCGCTGCTGGTGCAACGTTTGTATGACTTTCAGCACGGTCGGCTGCAAGTGATAACGCTGGCGGGCCTGTGCAGCTCCGAGTTCAGCAACCATCCACTGCGCCGCTTCGATCTGCCTGCGCCGCCGGCGGCCACGGCCGCGCAGTGCCTGCAGCAGGTGCCGGCCTATGGCGCGTGCCATCGACTGCAGGGCTTTACCTTGGGCGCGACGCAGTTGTTACCGGTACCCGGTTATCGAGTGGTCGAGGTACCGCAGGCGGCCAATGCCGATGGCGATTTTATTTTGCCAGCGCCCCATGGCCGCGACGCCGCCTGGCTGTGCGGCAGTGAAACCGAATATGCCGACTCTTGGTTGCGGGTTCAGGAGGGCCGCCAGGACGGCTTTCTGTTGACGGCCTCAGGCATAGCCCTGAGTGGCCTGGCGCCGTCTTTTTGCTGGTCGCCGGATGGTCGTTATCTGGCCCTGACGCGGTTGTTGCAGCGCGACGATCCGGCTAACGATGACCCCGGACACCAGCCTCAATGGCAGCTGTGCTTACTCGACACGCAGCGGCGCACCTTGCGTCGTCAGCCCTGCTCCATCGGCAATATGCCGCGTTTTACCGGCTCTAAGGCGGGTGTCTGGACGCTGCGCGTGTATCAGCAAGCCTGGGCGCGCCCAGAGGATGCGGGGCACTCGGTGCAGGTTAGGCTGAGTGATTTAGTCGGCTTGCCTGAGCAGGCCCTAGAGGCGCGTGAAGGCCGCTGGCATTTGCCCACGGAGTGCCTACCGGCAGAGCTGTGGGCAAGCTTCGATACGCAAACGTTAGCTAACTGGAGGTTTATATGAGTAGTAGCGAAGCCCTGAGCGGGTTGCATTGGCTTAATGTGTTTGCCAGCCTGCCGTTGTGGGTGGTCTGGTTGCTGGGTGTGGGGCTTTGTGTGCAGCTCTGGCCACGGCATAACCGGGCGTGTTTATGGGCGTTGCTGGCGCTGCTGATTCAGCTCAGTTGGGCCGGCATGCGCTGGCTGCTGACCACTACCTTGCCGGAGGTGATGAATCAGCTCGGACTGGGTGGCGATAGCCTGCAGATCTTTATGCTGCTCAGCATCGTCGCTCAGTGCTTGAACGCCCTGTGTTGGGCCATGTTGCTGTGGGCGTTACGCATCGCGCTGTTACATCCGCAAACAGCGCCAGAGTAATCGCACTTGCCAGCGCCGATGGCGCAGGCGAGCATTAGCGCTGGAAAATATCGCGGGTTAGTATGAATCGTACTATTGGCTGGTTTTGCTGCTGGTTGTTGCTGCCAGCCTATTACGCGGAGGCGGCCAACGTCGCGGCGCAGGAACGACCTGCGGCGCAGTCGACGGCCAACGCTCGGGCGGTTAAACCGCTGATCATTCCAGCGCTTAAGGCCCCGGTTAAACCTGTGTCTACACCAGCGCCTAAACCGGCGGCTAAATCGAGTAAAGCCCCCGCAAAACCGGCTGCAAAATCCACTCGTGCGGCTCAATCAAGCCAATCTACTAAAGCGCCACGCGCCGCTAAATCCCCACCGACTAAAGCAAAGCCGGCACGCTCAAGTGCTGCGCGTACCAAACTGGCGCCGATCAAACTTAACCTCAGCTTGCCGCCAGAGCTGGTCGAAAATATGGAGTTCGGCAAGCCGTTGGCGGCAGTCGAAGAGGTACCGGTATTGCCGCCGATGTTTGGCGAAGCCAAGCCCGCCCCCTCGGCCTATCAACTCAGTGGCAAGTTGATTAGCAATGAGCGGCAGAAAGAGACATCCGATAATTACCTCGACTCGGTTGAGGGCGCTGAGTTGTCGATTGAGTTTCGCCATTAACCGGGCAGCGCCTGCTCGGTTTTTTCTAAAAAGCCCTTGCCGTTGCGCAGCGACCGGTCGTTATCGAGGTCGTCACTGACGAGGGCAAAAGTCGCTGGGGAGCCGGCGGCGGCGATAGAAGCGGTGCTTCATAAAGCCTATACTCGCGCTGTTTGAGCTGGCACGGCCGGACATCGCTAAGGCCCAGCCCTGTTCGCTGGCGGGTCGTTACGGGTGTCGCTTGAATATCTATCTTGAAGCATCGCCCGACGCGCAGCGGCAAGGGCGGTAGCATTTTTCTGCCGCCACGCCGGCTAATCGAGAAATTGACCATGACTGAGCTTGATCCCCTGACCATGACGATCCAGCTGTTCGGCGGGCTCGCGCTGTTTCTCTATGGCATGGACAAGATGACCGACGGGCTGAAGGCCGCGGCGGGCCAGCAGATGAACATGCTGTTGGCCAAGCTAACCGGTAATCGGGTTCTGGGCGCGATAACTGGGGCCATCGTGACCGCAGTGATCCAATCCTCGTCGGTGACCACGGTGCTTGTGGTGGGTTTTGTCAGTGCCGGTCTGATGACGCTGGTGCAGTCTGTTGGGGTGATATTCGGTGCCAATGTGGGCACCACGATGACGGCGCAGATTGTTGCATTCAACACCACGGCCCTCGCTTACCCGCTGATCGCCATCGGTTTTTTTCTGACCTTCTTTATAAAAGCGGGCGTCGCACGCCACTACGGTGCGATGTTGATGGGCTTGGGTCTGGTCTTCTACGGCATGGCTGTTATGGGCGCGGCCATGTCGCCGTTGCGCACCCATGAGGGCTTTGCCGAGTTGCTGCAAACCCTGCAGAACCCGTTCCTCGGGATGCTGGCTGGCGCGCTCTTTACGGCGCTGGTGCAATCGTCCTCGGCAACCATCGGGCTGGCCGTGGTGATGGCAACCCAGGGTCTGCTTTCGCTCCCCGCGGGTATCGCCATTCTGTTCGGCGCCAAGATCGGAACCGGTATCACGGCAATACTCGCGGCGATCGGCAAGCCGCTGGATGCCCAACGGGCAGCGGCCGTGCACGTGCTGTTTAATGTGTTGGGCGCGCTGATCTGGCTGCCCTTTATCCCTCAGTTAGCCGGGCTGGCTGTCTCGGTTTCGCCGCTGGCGGAGCACCTGCAGGGTGTTGCGCGTCTAGCGGAGGAGGTGCCCCGGCAGATCGCCAATGCCGCAACGCTCTGGGCGACTGCCAACGTGTTGATCTTCCTGCCGTTCGCGACGCTCTTTGCCAAGATGGCCATCAAGTTACTCCCGCAGCGGGCGGTCGAGGAGCGGGCCATTATTCGCGCCAAATACCTCGACGATGAATTGATCCAGGTGCCGGCGATGGCTTTGGAGCGGGCGCGCATGGAGCTGGTGCACATGAGTGAGTTGACCGAGGTGATGTTGGCCAAGGTTAAAGCGGCCTTCAAATCTCGCGATCTCAGCGAACTGTCGCAGCAGCATGATCAGGTCGTGGTGCTGCGTGAGTCGGTGATGGTCTATCTGCAGCGCGTTGGGCGTGGCGAGTTGAGCGATGTAGATGCCGACGAGCACGCCAATTTGGTCGCCGCCGCCGGTGAGATTGCGAGCATGAGTGCGGCGATCAGCTGCGACCTAGCTCCCTTGGCGCAGTCTCTCAAAGAGGTGAACATTACCCCCTCGCAAGAGACTTCAGCACTGCTGGGGCGTTTGTTTGAGGCAGTGCAGGAGGCCGCGCATTCTGCACTCTTGGCTCTGGTGCAGGGCGACGAGCGAGCGGCGCAGGCCGTGCTGGCGAAGCGCGGCGCGGTTGTGGATCTGGCGGCTGAGTTGAACCGGCTGCAGTCCGCGCGTCTGGCCATGGACGATCCAGAGCGCCTGCTCAAGCATCGCGTGCAGTTCGAGATTCTCGACAAATTGCGCCGCGTTTACAGCTTGGCCGAGCACATGGCGATTTCGGTCTTGCCACGCGGTGCGCTTGTCGGCGAGCTGTCTCAGTAGTTCGATCAGGTGGCTGCCGCCGGCCAAGGTGCCAGCGGCCGCGCACGCCTCCAGTTCGCCGCTCAAAAGCGATAGCTGGCTTCTTGGATTTTCCCGTAGAGCTTGCCGCACAGCGGTTCGAAGCGCTCGCTGCCGGGCAGGCGGACGAACAGCGGATCGCCGGTTTGCGCCGGGTCAAAGGCTGCTTGTTTGAGGTCGGTCTTCTTGTATTTAAAGGTGCCGGTGGTTTCCACCTCGGTCAGCAGGCGGATAAACAGCGGCGCGGCGTAGGCGGGCATCTCCTGATCCAAATACTGGGCCAAGGCATGCGGGTCTAGCTTGGCGCCGCTGCTCAAGCGCAGCGCGGCCATGCCGCAGCGGCCGTTGGTTTCCGGGATTTCTACGCCATAGACCACAGCATCCTCAACGCCGGGAAACGCGCCGAGCAGGCTTTCGACTTCGGTGGTGGAGACGTTCTCGCCCTTCCAGCGGAAGGTGTCGCCGAGACGGTCGACAAACTGCGCGTGCTTGCAGCCGATATTGCGCATCAGGTCGCCGGTGTTGTACCAAGCATCGCCCTTTTTAAACACGTTACGCAGGATTGCCGCTTCGCTCTTGGCAGGATCCGTGTAGCCATCGAAGGGCCATTTTTTACTGATCTCGCTGATTAATAAACCGGGCTGGCCTTGCTCGGTTTTGGCTAAAAAGCCCTTGGCATTGCGCAGCGGCCGGTCGTTGTCCAGATCGTAGTCGACGATGGCAAAGGTGGCCGGCGAATAGCCCACGGTGTTGTCAAAATTGAACACGTTGGTGAAACCAATATTGCCCTCGCTGGAGGCGTAAAACTCGGTGATGCGCTGCACCTCGAAGCGGGTTTTAAACTCGTTCCAAATCGAGGGGCGCAAGCCGTTGCCGATCATGCAGGTGAGGCTGTTGTTTTGTTCTTCCGGGCACACCGGCTGATTGAGCAGGTAGCGGCAGAGTTCGCCGATATAGCCAAAACAGGTGGCTTGATAAAAAGCCACGTCCTTCCAAAAGGCGCTGGCGGAGAACTTGCGCCGCACCGCTATGGCTGCACCGCCAGCCAGCGCCGAGCCCCAGCTCACGGTCACAGCGTTGCTGTGATAGAGCGGCAGGGTTAGGTACAGCACGTCGGTGTTTTCCAGCGCTAGGCCGGCGTGACCGAAGCCGCCGTAGGCCTTGATCCACTTGCCGTGGCTGGTGATCGAGGCCTTGGGCAGGCCGGTGGTGCCGGAGGTATAGATGTAAAACAGTGGGTCTTTGAGCTTCACCTGCAGGCTGTCGGGCAGGTTGGAGTCACTTTGGCCGACCGTGCGCAGGGCCAGATTAACCCAGCCGCTCGGCGCGCTACCGGCGTCTTGCAGGGTGTCGCGGTCGGCCAGCCAATAGCAGGGCTGTTCGGCGCCTTGTACCTCGGGGCGAACCTCGGCAAAGGCTTGCAGCAGCTCCTCGCCGACTACAAAGAACGCTGGCTTGGCGAGGTTCAAGCTATGGGTCAGGACCTTGCCGCGCTGGCTGTTGTTAATCAGCGCGCCAACCGCGCCGAGCTTGGCCAGCGCCGCCAGCAAGGCCAGTTGTTCGAGACGGTTTTCCAGCATCACCGCGACCACCGCGCCGTGCTTAACCCCATCGGCTTTTAGCCCCCAGGCCAAACGGTTAGCCCAGGCATTGAACTGCCGGTAACTGAGTGTGCGGGTTTCATCCAGCAGTGCCGGGCGTTCTGGGTGCAGTTGACTGGTGCGCTCCAGCGCCCACGCCAACGACAAGGCCTTCTCACGGTTACGGATGCCGGTGTAATACAGACCGCGCAACATGCGCGGCACGCGGCTGATGTTGGCCGGCAAGCGGGCCAGGAAACGGGCAGGGGAAATAAGGTCGGCTTGGGTCATGGCTCTCGCGCTTGTGGTTATTGTTCGGAAAAAATGCGCCAGTGGCGAATTTAGAACAAAAGCCGCTGCCGGGGCTATGACCCTGTTGCAGATGGCGGTGGGCAAATGGGCAAGTTCGGCGCTGAGCCCTGGGCTAAAGCGGCAGAGGCCGGTGCATTTTGGCGGCGATAAAAGCTCAGGCTAATTGCGTCTTTTGCCCGTCGAGAGGTTTTCATAAAAGACTATATGTGTTAAAAAAAACAAACACCTGCCCCCTTCATTTATAGCTTCAGGAAACCTGCATGACCCTGCGAATCTGCATCCTTGAGACCGATAACATTCACCCCGATTTGGTTGGTCAATTTCAGGGTTATGGGCGGATGTTTCAGCGATTATTCGCTCGCCAGCCAATCGCGGCCGAGTTTGACGTGTTCAATGTGGTGGCCGGCAATTACCCGGATGATCAACAGCGCTATGACGCCTATTTGATCTCCGGCAGCAAGGCCGATTCTTTTGGCAGCGACCCTTGGATCGAAACCCTGCGGGTGTTTTTGCTTAAGCGTTATCAGCTTGGCGACAAATTGATGGGCGTGTGTTTTGGCCATCAGTTATTGGCCTCGTTACTGGGCGGTAAAGCCGAGCGCGCCAGCCAAGGCTGGGGGGTCGGTGTACACCACTATGAGGTTGCCGGGCAGCCCGATTGGATGCAGCCGCGTACCGAACGACTGGCCATGCTGATTAGCCACCAAGACCAAGTGACCCAAGCGCCCGATAACGCCACCATCTTGGCCAGCAGCGAGTTTTGCCCGATTGGCGCCTATTACATCGGCGATCAGGTGCTGTGCTTTCAGGGCCATCCGGAGTTTGATCACGACTATTCGCGCTCGGTGCTGGAAATCCGTCAAGGCATGTATGGCGAGCAGGTCTATCAGCGCGGCATCACCAGCCTGCAACATGAGCAGCAAGGGCAGATGGTCGCAGAGTGGATGATGCGTTTTGCTTCGCAGGGCAAGCGCTAGCGGCGTGCAATAGCCGCGCCTCTTCATAGGCTAGCAAGCTGCTACCACCGGTCATGGCAGTTTGACATCGCACCGCGTGGCGTTGAGACTGCGCGCCGTTTAGCTATGGGCAAACCTACCGAAAGGTAGCGACGCAAAACTTCCGGTCTAACAGCGCAAGCTTATGACAGCGGGGTCGCCGAATGATGTTGTCTGCAATGGATAACCCCGAGCAATCGGTCATTCGTTTTGCGCTTTGACTCATAGCACCCATTTTTAGGAGTGCTAGTGATGCGTTGTGAATATTGTGCCACCGCCGTGGTTGGCCGCAGTGATGTGCTGATGCTGCCGGGGTTAGGCCCTGCACATACTCAATGCTTTATGAACTTTCAATTTCAGCAGCGCATTTTTCGCGGTATTGATATTGCCGCGCTTGCTGCTGCTGAATTGGCCTTGCTCGAAGAACTGGTCAAAACCGAGCGCAACCAGCGCAATAAAATTGCCGATGACGATCTAGGCTTTGAGTTGTTTTAAAGCCAGCCCAACCGCTTAAAGTTGGCAAACAGCGTGCAGCAACCCACACCGATAACCCCCAATACGCCGAAGTAGCCGTACTGCCAGGTCAGTTCGGGCATGTTCTGAAAATTCATCCCGTAGATGCCGGCCACTGCGGTGGGAAAGGCCAGAATCGCCGCCCAGGCAGCGAACTTGCGTTGCACCACACTCTGGCGTGACGACTCCAGCAACAGGCCGATTTCGATGGTTTGGCTGGCGATGTCGCGCAGCCCGGTTAAGTCTTCGAGCAGGCGGTTAACGTGAATCGCCACATCGCGAAAGTACGGGCGCATGTGTTTGTCGATAAACGGGAAGGCCAAGCTTTGCAGCTCTTGGCAGATTTCCACCAGCGGCGCGACGTTGCGGTGCAAGCGCAGCAGGTCGCGGCGCAGGCCGTGGATGCGTTCGATATCACCTTGGCTGAGCGATTGGCTGAGCACGCTTTGCTCCAGTTCGTCGATTTCACTGTGGATCAGTTCGGTGACCGGGCGGTAGGTTTCCAGCACGAAGTTGAGCAGCGCGTAGAGCACAAAGTCTTCACCGTTGGCCAACAGCAGCGGCTTGGCTTCGCAGCTCTGGCGTACTTGCGAGTAAGGCGAGGAGTCTCCATAGCGGGCGCTGATAATGTAGCCAGTGCCGGCAAACAGATGGGTTTCGATAAACGCCAACTTGCCGGCGTTGCGCACCGGCGCGTAGAGCACCATAAACAGTGCATCGCCGAAGGTTTCTAACTTGGGCCGGCGGTGTTGGGCGAGGGCGTCGCGAATCGCCAAGTCATGCAGGCCGAACTGTTTTTGCAGGCTGGCCAGCTCCTCGCCATTCGGTTGCTGCAGGCCAATCCAAACAAAGTGCTCAGGCTTGGCGGCCCATACGGCGCCCTCGTCCAAGCTAATGTCGCAAACCTTTTTGCCCTTGGCGTACACCGCTGCCGCAACCACTGAGCCCATCTGCATCTTCCTCCGCGCTGGTTAAACCGCAGCCTGCAGCTTAACCCATCGCCGCCAGCGCACTTAGCGGCAATAACTCAGCAGAGCGGCGTTGGAGTCGGTAGCCTTACGGTTTTTTGCGGAGCTATCTATGTCGTTGCCGATTGTGTTGCAGGCTGGGCTTTGGGGTTGGCTGGCCGCCAGCACCTTGCTGGTGGGTGCGTTAATTGGCTTTTACTGGCGCTTGCCGCGCAAAGCAGTGGCCACGGTAATGGCCTATGGCAGCGGCGTATTAATTGCCGCCTTATGCTTTGAGCAAATTCCCGAGGCGCAACGCCTTGGTGGCATTTGGCCAACCTTGGGCGGTTTGCTGGTCGGTGGCGTGGCCTTTGTGTTGGCCAATGAGTGGTTAGATCTGCAAGAGCAAAAACACCGCAGCCAGTTGCCGGGTAAAGGCTCGATGGTCGGTTTGCTGATCGCCGCTGGAGCCTTTTTGGATGGCATTCCCGAATCGCTGGGCTTAGGGCTGGGCTTGCTGGAAGGCGGCAACTTGAGTTTGGTAATGATGATTGCGATTGCACTGTCGAACCTCCCAGAAGGCTTGGCCAGCGCCGCCGGCCTTAAGGCTGAGGGTCGTAGCGGTGCTTATGTATTCGGTATTTGGGGTGTGATTGTGTTGCTCTCCGGCGTGGCCGCCGCGCTCGGCCCGCTGCTGATGGCCGATGTGTCGCCGCTGTGGCTGTCGTTTGCGCTGGGGTTTTCGGCCGGTGCAGTGCTGTGCATGTTGGTCGATACGTTAATTCCCGAAGCCTTTGCCGAGACTCACGCCCTGACTGGCTTAATCACCTTGGCCGGCTTTATGACCGCCTTTACCCTGAGTAATGTGCTGTAAAACGGCTCCGCTACAGACTGCGTGAAAACTACTGCGCTCGGTTATGCGGCGTTAAAAACAGGCTCAAAATGCTCATTTACAACTCGTAAACTCGGCTTTGGCATCCTGCGTCGCCCTACCTCCTGCATCCATGCAGTCGTCCGCGTACTCGCCTTTTTTGACTGCGCTTCGCTTGCCCTGCGGGCCAACCTTCGGTTGTTACTCCGCTTCGCTGCGTTGCGCCTTGCCTAACCTTCGCTCGCTACGTTTTCACACAGTCTGGTTATAGGGCTGTAGGTGTGCACAAGGGTTACAATGCGCGGCGTTTTGACTAGCCAGAGAATCCGCCATGTCCAGCACCAGCCCTATTATTGTCGCCCTCGATTTCCCCACTGCCGCTGCTGCCTTGGCGTTGGCGGCGCAGCTCGACCCACGTCAGTGCCGGCTTAAAGTCGGCAAAGAGCTGTTCACCCGCTGCGGCCCGGCGATTGTCGAGGCCTTGCAGGCCAAGGGTTTCGAGGTTTTTCTCGACCTTAAATTTCACGATATCCCGAACACCACTGCCATGGCCGTTAAGGCAGCGGCCGAGTTGGGCGTGTGGATGGTTAATGTGCACTGCAGCGGCGGCTTGCGGATGATGGCCGCCTGCCGAGAAACCTTGGAGCAAATCAGCGGGCCGAAACCCTTGTTGATCGGTGTGACCGTGCTGACCAGCATGGAACAAGAGGATTTGGCCGGCATAGGTCTGGATGTTGCGCCGCAGGTGCAAGTGCTGCGCTTGGCCGGTTTAGCCCAGCAGGCCGGATTGGACGGTTTGGTTTGCTCGGCGCAAGAGGCCAGCATGCTGAAAACCGCGCATCCGCAGTTGCAGCTAGTCACCCCAGGGATTCGTCCGGCCGGCAGCGCGCAAGATGATCAGCGACGCATCTTGACCCCCGCGCAGGCCTTGCAAGCCGGTTCCGATTATCTGGTTATTGGTCGGCCGATTAGCCAAGCAAGCAACCCCCAGCAAGCCTTGGCGGCAGTGCTGGCGGAGTTGGCTTAACGCCGGGCAGGCTAGGCCGGCATAGATACTTGCGTAGGGTGTACTCGCCGCAGGCAGTACACCAAGGGTTGCGGTGCTGCTAATGGCGGACTTTTTGCCGCACATCGGCGGACTGTTCGCTACGCTCCTGAGTCCGCCCTACGTCCACCCCACGTCCGCCTGCCAACGGTTTAATCGACCTTGAGCACCAGCTTGCCGACGTTCTCGCCGCTGAACAGTTTCAGCAGGGTCTCGGGGAAGGTTTCGAGGCCGACGACTATATCTTCGCGGCTCTTGATCTTGCCGCTGGCCAGCCAGCCGGCCATCTCTGCCGCGGCCTCGGCGAAGCGTGGGGCGTAGGTCATCACCACCATGCCTTCCATGCGTGCGCTGTTAACCAGTAAGTTCAGGTAGTTGGCCGGGCCTTTGACCGCTTGTTTGTTGTTGTATTGGCTGATGGCGCCGCAGATGATCACCCGCGCTTTAAAGGCTAAGCGGGTGAGCACCGCATCGAGAATGTCGCCGCCGACGTTATCGAAATACACATCCACGCCTTTTGGACATTCACGCTTGAGGCCGGCAATCACATCTTCATTTTTGTAGTCAATCACACCATCGAAGCCCAGTTCGTCGATTAGCCATTTGCACTTGTCGGCGCCGCCAGCAATGCCGATCACCCGACAACCTTTGAGCTTGGCGATTTGCCCGGCGATGCTGCCGACCGCGCCGGCCGCGCCGGAGATCACCACGGTTTCACCGGCCTTGGGTTGGCCGACATCCAGCAGGGCGAAGTAGGCGGTCATGCCGGTCATGCCCAGCGCCGACAGGTACAGCGGCAAAGGCGCACGGCTTGGATCGACTTTATAAAAACCTTTCGGCTCGCCGACAAAGTAATCCTGTACGCCGAGTGCACCGTTGACGGTGTCACCGACGGCAAAGCCCGGATGCTGCGAGGCGATCACCTGACCGACGCCGAGGGCGCGCATCACTTCGCCCAAACCCACCGGTGGGATATACGACTTGGCGTCGTTCATCCAACCGCGCATGGCCGGGTCGAGCGACAGGTAGGCATTCTTGACCAGAACTTGTCCCGGCCCAGGTTCACCGAGCACGCTTTCGACAAAACTGAAAGTCTCTCGGCTGGGCAGACCTTGTGGGCGTTGGGCGAGCAAGAATTGACGGTTGTGATGGACGCTCATGGCAGGCACTCGGGCAGACAAGGTTAGAGTTAGCCTACTGTGATAGTCCTGAATCTAGCGGCAGGCAAGTTTTGCCGAGTAAAGGAATAGGCCCCGATTTATTTAGCTGATAACGCTTGCGGGAGCACATCAGCAGAACAGCGCCGGTTAAGTGGCAGCTCTGCCGGGTTCGCGCCGCGCTACTGACCTGTCGAGTTGAAGTCCGGTCCGCTGCAGGGGCCTTGCAGGCAACTGGCTTCGACCCAGCCGATGCTGACTGCAAAGGGGCTGTGTACCGCTAAGAAATCACTGCCTTCTTGCATTCGCACCAGCAGCCATTCCACTCCCTGACTGTCTTGATAGCGCTGCAACAGTTGCAGGCTGGCGCCGGGCAGATAGCGGCGGGTGACATTGCCAAACATCGCCGCAACATAACGCTCGCTAGCACCGGCCTCGTACTGATCGATTCGCTCGGGGGTGTCCCGCAAGGTGACGCCGCCTTTAGCCGTTTGCACGCCGGAGGCTGGCGACATATTGCTGGGTAACTTTAGGTAGGTTGAGACTTCATCGCGTGCGGTGACGTGTTGTCGCTCTCCAGTCGTATAAACACTAATCGGGTCGTCGCAACAGCCACCCATATAATCGAGGAATTCTGCTTTCGGCTGCAGCTGAATAAACAGTATTTCGCTAGGGCTGCGGCTTACTTGCCCGGAAAACCAGCCATTGCTGGCGCCGTACCAAATCAGGCTTAGCGCGCCTTCTCGGCATTGCGCCGAGCCACTGTAGATAATATCTGGCGCGCCATCGGCATTGATATCTGCTTGGTAGAAATGCTCGGTGGAATTTTGCTCATAGAGGGCGCGGGTGATAAACGAACAGTCAGCAGACTCCTCGGGTGCGCCAGCTGGCAGTTGCTCTAGGTAGTGTTTGCGCAGCAGCCATTTAATCTCCTCGAAGCGTGCCGGGGATGGCGCCGCCAGCGTGGCGATGGGCCGCCATTGCGCGGACTCTGGATATAACAGCAAGGCCAATTGCGCCGGCTCTGGTGACACCAAGGCTAATGCAGCCGGCTCGGCCGCTCGGCAGTTAAGGCTGGCCAGTAGTAACAGCAAGGTGCAGAACAGGCGGGGCATGGCGGTCATCCGTGAGAGGCGCAAGGCCAGCACCTTAGGGCTAAATCCGCTGCGCAGCAATGCTTGCGGGGTGCGCGTGCAGCTGGCCGGCGAGGCTTATCAGTCTATTGCATAGGCTGCTAACCGGGGCTTTGATAGTGCTGCCTAGGTGGCTGCGGCGTGGCTAGACTGGCGGCAATTCATCACACGCATAGAGGGCAAATCAATGAGCATGCAATTCTCCGGTCAGGTGGCAGTGGTCACCGGCGCCGCGGCCGGTATTGGCCGCGCCACCGCGCAAGCCTTCGCGGCTGAAGGCTTGAAGGTGGTGGTTGCCGATGTCGATGCCATGGGCGGCGAAAGCACCGTTGGCCTGATTCGCGAGGCGGGCGGTGAGGCCGTGTTTGTGCGTTGCGATGTCAGTAAAGAGGCCGAGGTGCAGGCGCTGATGACGGCGGTGATCGACACTTACGGGCGCTTGGACTATGCCTTTAACAACGCCGGCATCGAGATCGAGAAGGGCAAGCTCAACGAGGGCACCGAGGCCGAGTTCGATGCCATCATGGGCGTCAACGTCAAGGGCGTGTGGCTGTGCATGAAGTACCAATTGCCGCTGCTACTGGCTCAAGGTGGCGGTTCTATCGTCAATACTGCCTCGGTGGCAGGCTTGGGCGCGGCGCCGAAGATGAGCATTTACAGCGCCTCCAAGCACGCGGTGATTGGCTTAACCAAGTCGGCGGCCATCGAGTTCGCCAAGAAGAAAGTTCGCGTGAATGCCATTTGCCCGGCGGTAATCGACACCGACATGTTCCGCCGCGCCTACGAGGCCGACCCGAAGAAGGGTGAGTTCGTCGCCGGCATGCACCCGGTTGGCCGTATCGGCAAAGTCGAAGAAGTCGCCGCTGCGGTGCTCTACTTGTGCTGCGACGCCGCTGGCTTCACCACCGGTCAAACGCTGGCGCTGGATGGTGGTTTAACCGCAATGTAATGCCTTTAGGTCTATAAAAAGCTAATTATTGGAGACGTGCGCAGACCTTAGTAGGAGCCAGCTTGCTGGCGATTTTGGCTGCGTAAATGCATTATCAAGTTGCCGCGCCATGACGGGAATCACTAACGGCAAAAGCATCGCGAGCAAGCTCGCTCCTACAGATTTCGCGTTTTGACCGTTAGCGGCGGTCGCTACACGCAACGGGTTATAGTTTATAAAAAAAGCGCTTCGGCGCTTTTTTTGTCGCTGTAGCGCCTACCTTGGCCGGCAAGGCCACTGGTGCCATGTTCTCTGGCGCGACACACTGACGCAGGAATTTACTTAAGGAAGAACAATAATGACCGCCGATCCCCTGTTAGTTATTTTTCTACCGCTGGCATTGGGCATCATTATGCTCGGCCTCGGTTTGTCGCTGAGTCTGGCCGACTTTGCCCGGGTGGTGCAGTTTCCCAAGCCGGTGTTGGTTGGCTTGGTTTGCCAGTTACTGATATTGCCGGTGGCGTGTTTCTTTATTGCCAAAGGCTTTGGTTTGGCCCCGGCGTTGGCGGTCGGTTTGATGCTCTTGGCGGCCTCGCCGGGCGGTACCAGCGCCAACCTGTACAGTCACTTGGCGCATGGCGATGTGGCGCTGAATATCACCCTGACGGCGGTTAATTCGCTGATCGCGATCTTGACCATGCCGCTGATCGTGAACCTCTCGCTGAATCACTTTATGGCCGCCGATCAGGCCATTCCGTTGCAATTTGCCAAGGTCGTGCAGGTGTTTGCCATAGTGCTGGGGCCGGTGGCTATCGGCATGTTGATCAAACGTCAGCTGCCAAATTTTGCCGCGCGCATGGACAAGCCGGTGAAAATTATTTCCGCGTTGTTTTTGCTGCTGATCATAGTGCTGGCCATCGCCAAGGACTGGAACACCGTGGTGGAATACGCCCCGCAAGTCGGCTTGGCGGCGCTGGTGTTTAATCTGCTCAGTTTGGCGGTGGGCTATTGGGTGCCGCGCCTGATGAAGCTCAGCCTGCGTCAGTCGATCGCCATCGGCATGGAAATTGGCATCCACAACGGTACCCTAGCGATTGCCTTAGCGTTGAGCCCGGCATTGCTGAACAACCCGACCATGGCCATTCCGGCGGCGCTTTACGGCTTCATCATGTTCTTTACCGCCGGTATTTTTGGCTGGCTGGTCAATCGTGTGCATGGCCGCGAGTTGCAGGCCAGTGCCAATGCTGCTCAGACCGCTGCCGGTGGCGTGAGTAACATTGGGTAGAGCGACAGCACCAGCAAAGCGGCCATCAGGTAATTAAAGCGGCGCAACCACAGCGGGTTTTGCAGGGCGCGGCGTAGCAGGCTGCCGGCCACTACCCAGAGTGAGCAGGTGGGGTAGTTGATCACGGCAAATAACCCGGCGATCAGTAAAATCTGGCTGGCCAGCGGCTGCGCCGGCACATAGGTGCTGATGGCGGCGATGGCCATAATCCAGGCTTTTGGATTGACCCACTGAAACGCCGCCGCCTGCAGAAAACTCATCGGCTTGCCACTGAGTTGGCCGTTGGCTTGCGGCGCGCCGGCGGTGGCAATCTTCCAACTCAGGTACAGCAAGTAGGCCGCGCCGCCATAGCGCAGCAGGTTATACAGCGGCGGGTAGATTTTTAGCAGCTCGCCCAAACCAAAGCCTATCGCGCTGACCATCACCAGCATGCCTAAGCTAATCCCGAGTAGATGCGGCAGGCTGCGGCGCAGGCCGAAGTTAATTCCGCTGGCCAGCAGCATCATATTGTTCGGCCCTGGCGTCACTGAGGTAACAAAGGCAAAGAGGATAAAGGCCAACAGTAATTCGGTGCTCATAACGCGACTCCAGTAAGAGCCTGTAGCCTAAACAGACCGCCCTGGAGTGTCGCAATACAGTCGTGAAGTTGATCGGCCGTACAGTTTTCAGCCTTGCCGTGACTAGCAGTACAGGTCACGCCGCGAAGGCCTGCGGCTACTCATCGGCCGCTGCCGGTTGGCGGGTTTTGCCCAAGGCTTGGTTGACCGCCAACCAGCCATTGACTGCGGCTTCACCGGCATCGCTGAAAATCCGCTGGAGTAGCTTGGCCTGCTCGCGGCGCAAAGCCTGTTCGAGTTTGGCTCCCTCGGCGGTTAGGCCGAGTAAGCGTTTGCGTTTGTCATCGGCGGCGGGCGTGCTCTCGACCAACTGCATTTCCATCAACTGGCGCAGCGGCATATTTAGCGCCTGTTTGCTTACGCCCAGCGCCGCCAGCAGTTCTTGCATACCTAAGCCCGGATAGCAGGCGATAAAAAACACAATCCGATGGTGCACCCGGCTCAAGCCCCGGCGCGCCAGCATCTCGTCGGGCTTGGCGGTGAAGGCTTGATAGCCAAAGAAGAAGGCTTCCATGGCGGTCTGCTGAGTGGTAGCGTTTTTAAGGTCAAGCATATTGACGTATCTGCGCTGGCTGGAGTAATTTCGGTCAATCAGTTTGACTTAATTTATTGCGTCTTCGCTAGCGGTGATTTGTATGGCCTTCTCTGAACGCGTTACCCGCCTAAAAAGCTCTTTGATTCGTGAAATCTTGGCGGCCGCCCAGCGCCCCGAGGTGATGTCGTTCGCCGGTGGTTTGCCGGCCGAAGCCATGCTGCCCAAAGTTGAATGGGATGCGATGCCCGCCAGCATGGGCCAATACGGCATGAGTGAAGGCGAGCCGGCGCTGCGTGAGGCGATTGCCGCCGAGGCCCGGGCCTTGGGGGTGGACTGCGATGCCAGCCAGGTATTGATCGTCAGCGGCTCGCAGCAAACCCTCGATCTGGCCGCCAAGCTGTTTATCGATCCGGGCACCGAAGTGCTGCTCGAAGCGCCGACTTACTTGGCCGCCCTGCAAGCCTTCCAACTGTTCGGTGCCGATTGCATCACCGTCGCCCAAGAAGCCGATGGCCCCGAGTTGGGCGAGTTGCGTGCGCGGCTGGAGCAACATAAGCCGGCCTTTGCCTACCTGATTCCGACCTTCCAAAATCCCTCGGCGGTGCGCTACAGCGAAGCCAAACGCGATGCCGTGGCGGCATTGCTGGATGAGTTCAAGGTCACCCTGATCGAAGACGAGCCGTACCGCGAGCTGGTGTTTGATGCAGGCTTGGCCACGCCGATTGTCAGCCGGTTAAAAACCGCCAGTTGGATTTACACCGGCACAGTATCCAAGACCTTGCTGCCCGGTTTGCGCGTGGGCTTTTTGATCGCCACCCCAGACCTCTATCCGCACTTGCTGCGCTTAAAGCAATCGGCGGATCTGCACACCAATCGCATCGGCCAATGGCAGGCGCTGCAATGGCTGGGCAGCGATAAGTACCGTGGTCATCTGGCCGAGCTGCGCGATTTTTATCGCCTGCGTCGCGACGCCATGCAAGCGGCCTTACAAGAGCACTTTAGCGAGTTGGCCGACTGGCAGATCCCGCAGGGCGGGCTGTTCTTCTGGCTGACCCTCAAGCAACCGTTGGACACCCGCACCTTGCTCAAACCGGCGCTGGCGCAGAATGTGGCCTTTATGCCGGGCGAGCCGTTTTTTGTCGATCCAGACCAACATCCGGGTTATTTGCGGCTTAATTTCAGCCATGTGGCACCAGAACGGCTAAACGAAGGTCTTAAGCGTTTAGCCGCGGTTATTGCGCAGGCTCAGGCCGATAAGCTGGCGTGAGTCTTAGCGGTGCAAGGTGAATAAGGAGATTGGCATGTACAAGGTTTACGGCGATTACCGTTCGGGCAACTGCTACAAAATCAAACTGATGCTCGAACTGCTGGGCATCGACTACCAGTGGGTGGCGGTCGATATTCTCAAAGGCGAGACGCAAACCGAGGCGTTCTTGGCCAAGAACCCGAATGGCAAGATTCCGGTGCTGGAGCTAGACGACGGCACCTGCCTGTGGGAGTCCAACGCGATTCTAAATTTCCTCGCCGACGGCAGTGCGTTTTTGCCCAGCGAGCCACGGCTGCGCACCCAAGTGCTGCAATGGCAGTTCTTCGAGCAATATAGCCACGAGCCCTATGTGGCGGTGGCGCGTTTTATTCAGCTGTACCAAGGCATGCCGGCCGAGCGCGCCGAGGAATACCAAGTGTGTTTGGTGCGTGGTTACAAAGCCCTAAAGGTGATGGAACAACAACTGAGCCGCACCCCATTCTTGGTCGGCGAGCAGTATTCAATTGCCGACATCGCCCTGTATGCCTACACCCACGTGGCCGACGAGGGCGGTTTCGACCTCACCCCTTACCCAGCGATTCGCGCTTGGTTGGCGCGTGTGGCCGGCCAGCCAGGGCACGTGACAATGCTTGGTTAAATACCGCGTAACACCAATACTAAAAACCGGCCTGGATGGGCCGGTTTTTTATCCACTGGAGCGGTAGTTATGAAATTTGCTTACACCATCGTTTACGTACCCGACGTGGCAGCATCCTTGAGCTTCTTTGAACAGGCTTTTGGTTTTACCCGGCGTTTTTTGCATGAGTCCGGCACCTATGGCGAGCTGGAAACCGGCGCGACCGCGCTGGCCTTTGCCGACCATGAACTGGCAGCGATGAATTTCTCTGCAGGCCATGTGGCCGCCCACAGTTCACCCAAGCCACTGGGCATTGAGCTGGGCTTCGTTACCGAAGATGTGCCGGCCGCCTATACCCGCGCGCTGGCCGCCGGGGCCGTGGCGATTGCCGCGCCGCAGAGCAAACCCTGGGGACAGGAAGTGGCCTATGTGCGTTGCCCGGATGGCAGCCTGATAGAGCTGTGCACCTCGATGGAAGGCTAAGCGCTAGCGGTATTGAACCGGGGCGGGCGTAGGGATTCATCGCGGTATAGCGGATTAATTCGTAGGGTGAAATCGCCGCAGGCGCTTCCACCGTTTACCGCGAACCGCTTGAACCTTATGCGGGCCGAAATAGCTCTTAGCTCCGCAATGGCTCTATAGCTTTGTAGAGCAACCCGCGTATCTATGCCCTGCGGGTTGCACCCGCCCTACAAAACGGCTCTTCGCCCCGCAATGGGTATATAGCTTCAGCTAATCCGCTGCCAGAGGCTGACCTCAGACAGGCTGTGCTGAAACTTGCGACGGGTTTCGCGGATCACGAAGGGCACTTCCACCGGCGCGTTTAGCAATGTGAAGTGCGGCTGCAGAATGGTCTTGAGGCCGTCGAGGGTGGTGAAATTTTCGCCATCTTTTTTGAATCCGCCCAGCCAAGCTTCGCGTGGGGTGTGTTCGGTTAGCCAGGTGTAGGGCGAGGCCAACAGCAGGATGCCGCCGACATTCAGGCGCTCATGCACGCTGGCCAAAAACTGCGCCGGGTCGTACAGGCGATCAATCAAATTGGCGGCCAGGATCAAGTCGTAACCGCTGAACTGCGGTTTCAGGTTGCAGGCATCACCTTGGAAGAACTCGACCTTGTGCTGCGTCGCTTCCAGCCCAAGCTCATCCAAACGACGGGTTTTGTAGCTGACCAATTCGCCTTCTTCACTCAGGGTGTAGCGAATTTGTCCGCTTTCTGCCAGTTGCACACCCTGACCAATAAAACGTGCGGAGAAGTCGATTCCGGTGACCGCTGCAAAGTGCTTGGCCAACTCAAAGCTGGCCCGCCCGGAGGCGCAGCCGAGGTCCAGGGCTTTTAACGCCGGGCGTCCGGCCATGGCACTGATGGCGTGTTCGGCCAAGGCGCGGGAGAAGTTCGGCACGCCAAAGTAGCTGTCGCCGTAATGAAACTCGGCGTATTCGCTAAGCAGTTTGTCGTGTTCGTAATTGGATGCTGGGGTCATAGCAGGCGCCTCGGCGACTATGTAACGAAAACCGGCGTGCTGGAAAAAGTGCCGGCGAAAGGCGTAACGGGCGCTGCCCAAGGACTGATTGCCGCAAGAAATCCACGACCCGCCCTTAAACAGGTTGTGCCGTTGGTCGAAGGTCGGGGTGCTGAAGTCGTCGTAAATCGGCTGTACCTCGAAGCCGTCAAACGGGTAAATCGGCGTTTCGCTCCACTGCCAAACGTTGCCGCGCACGTCATAAAACTCGCCATGGGCAAACTGATCGACCGGGCAGGGCGAGGCGTAATGATCGAGCTGAATATTGGCGTTGGCCCGCTCAGGGGTGCGTTCATCGCCCATGCCGGTGTGCTGATACAAACGCTGCCACTGGTCTTCCGTGGGCAGACGCACCGGCTGCTGGAGTTGCGCAGCCTTCCAATTACAAAAGGCTTTGGCTTCTAAGTAGTTGACCTCCACGGGCCAATCCCACGGCATAGGCACTTCTTCAGTGAGCAGGCGCAATTGCCAGCCGGCGCTCTCGTGGCGCCAAAAACTCGGCCAGCGCGCCTGGGAAAACTCCAGCCAAGCCACGCCTTCGGCGTCCCACCAGCGTGGTTCGCAGTAACCGTTATCGGCGACAAAGGCTAAGAACTCTTGGTTGCTGACTAACAATTGGCTGGCGCTAAAGGCCGCCACCTCTGCGCGGTGCTGGCCATATTCGTTGTCCCAGCCATACAGATCATCACTGCTACGTTTACCTAGCTGAACCACGCCAGCCGGCACCGGCAGCAGTTGGTTGATTGGCGCTTGGCGCTCTGCGGTGCTCGGCCACGGCCGCCAGTTGGGGTGCGGCTGGACCCGCGCCAGTTGGTGTTGGCGGATCAGCACCGAGGAGGTTTCCAGATGAATCAGCTCGTGTTCGATGCCCATCAAAATCGCCCACCAAGGGTTCTGGGCATCAATCGGCAGACTTAGCGGGGCGTTGCGGATGACCTCGCTGACAGCTTCGCGCACCTGCGCACGGTAGTCGCGCACGGCGGCCACGCTGGGCCAGTCATAGTGCGCCTCGTTGAGGTCGTCCCAGCTCATCTCATCGACGCCAACGGCAAATATCGACTCGAAACGTGGGTTAATCCGTTCGCTGAGCAGCCGCGCCAGCAGCAGTTTATTGACGAAGAAGGTCGCGGTGTGGCCGAAATAAAACAGCAACGGATGACGCAGGCTGATGGGTTTTTGCACGAAACTTTGCTCATCCACCAGCAACTCAAACAGCTGCTCATAGCGGGCGAAGGTACTGAGGAAATAGCTTAGGATTTGTTCGCGCTTGTTCGCCACATCGCCCGTAATCAGGCTGGGCGTGCGCTCTGTGCTTGGGGCAGGCATGGCTAATTCTCAAAAAATCCAGGAGGTAACGATAGCGCCGTAAATGTGACCTGTGCCACGTTTTTTTGCCGTGCAAAACGTGAACTGCTACTGCAACTGTGGCACACGCTTAGCTCTGGTCGAGGAATTGCGCCGGGGCCAGATAATCTCGGCCCCGGCGCAATGCTCATGTCTCACGCTCAATATCAGGCGCGGCGGCTTTGCTGCAAAGTGCGTTCGCTGCCGTTCTCAGCTAGCTCTGTGGTGCGATGCTGTGGCTGTTTACGGCTTTGCTGCAAGGTGCGTTCGCTGCCGTTCTCAGCTAGCTCTGTGGTGCGATGCTGTGGCTGTTTGCGGCTTTGCTGCAGGGTGCGTTCGCTGCCGTTCTCGGCGAGTTCTGTGGCGCGATGTTGTGGCTGTTTGCGGCTTTGCTGCAGGGTGCGTTCGCTGCCGTTCTCGGCTAGTTCTGTGGCGCGATTGTGTGGCTGTTTGCGGCTTTGCTGCAGGGTGCGTTCACTGCCGTTCTCAGCTACTTGCAGGGTTTCGTTGGCTTGTACCTGGCCGGCTGCGATGACGGCCAGCAGTACTAAGGTGTTAGTTAAGCGGCGAGTAGTGTTGAACGTTTTCATGTTGAGCTTCCTTCAAGGTAGATGCCGTTGCCGGCGTTGAAGCAAGTTTCGCAATTAACCATAAATTGAGGAATGACCAGCTTTGCTAGTGCTTAATTGCAAAAAATGAAATTGTACGATCAGGCTCGGCATTGGCGTGTGTTTTTACGCGCGCCTCAGCGCTGCTGACTGCAAGCGCTACTCGATGGTTACCGGCACTGTGACCAAGAACTATTCGGGGGGGGGTAAATGGCCAAGGTTATGTGCTCGATACCACGCTAACCATCGGTTATGACACACCTTGGCGGCAGGTCGAGGCGATGTTGATTGAAGCGGCGCAGACGGCATTAGCGGCCTTTTACCCCGAGTACCGGCTGGTGGCCCAGACCATTGCCTGTCAGCCACAGCCACGGGGTGTTGTTGTCGGCGTTGCACGCTAATATCCAAGATGTGTTCAATGAATACGGCGTGCCGATCATGTCGCCGCACTACATGGCTGATCCGCAGCACGACAAGCTGGAGGCCCGGGAACATTGGTATCAGACCCCGGCTAAACCGCCCGCGCCTTAGCTGCTGGCTGGGCAATAGCCAGTCGGCGCGCCTGCACGGTTAAGCATGGCTTAAGTGTTGGCTGCGAAACTGGCGCCACCCGGTGCCGGTTAGCCGTGCTTGAGTTGGCCCCGTTTTTCGCCCAATTACTGGTGCATGATGAATCAATTTCTTCAACGCACGGCCCTACGAATTGCCGCCGTCAGCATTGCATTGGCCTCGATTGCCAGCCCGCTGGCCTGGTTTGTGGCGCGCGAGAGCGCCGAAGAAAGCGTGGTGTCGCTGGCTATCGAGGAGTCCGCACGCGTCTTGCACGACTACCGCGCCGTTGGCTTGGAGAGCAGCGTGGGTCAGCAGAATGCGCGCCAGGCGGCGGAGACTATTATCGGTGGCCTGTTTGATATCGCCGAAATCTACGACCGGCAGGGCCATAAGTTAGCTGAGTCGATGACGGAGCAAGGGGCTGTGATTGAACCCTTTCTCGCCAAGCACGGTGAGCCGCAGTACCAGCAAGCCTCTTATGAAAGTGCCGAGTTGGGGGACGATTGGGTCTTGCGAGTGTTTGTCCCGCTGCGCGATAGGCCTGATGCGACTGAGGGGCCGATCACTGGTTACTTCGAAGGGGTACGTATCATTCCTGCCTGGCAGCGCGAAGATATTTTCAACAGTTCCCTGACGGTGGCGATGTTGATCGGCATTGCCTCGCTACTCAGTGGCGCGCTGATTTTTCCGCTGGTGGCGTTTTTGTCCACGGACAATGATCGCAAGGCGCGTGAGGTGCTCGATTCACATATCTCGATGATGGAAGCCTTGGGCCGGGCGATTGCCAAGCGCGACTCGGATACCGGCGCGCACAATTACCGGGTAGCCTGGGTCGCGGCGCAGATTGCCGAGCGCATGAGCTTGGCGGGCCGCGAAATGCAGGCGCTGATCGCCGGCAGTTTTCTGCATGACGTCGGCAAGATCGGTATTCCGGATGCCATCCTGCTCAAGCCGGGCAAACTCGATGATATGGAGATGGCGGTGATGCGTACTCATGTCGACCAAGGCGAGCAAATCGTCATGGGCATGGGCTGGTTGGACGGTGCCCACGCGGTCGTGGCTGGGCATCATGAAAAGTGGAATGGCAGCGGTTATCCACGGGGGTTGAGTGGTGAACAGATACCATTGGCGGCACGCATATTTGCCGTGGCCGATGTGTTCGATGCGCTCTGTTCAAAGCGGCCGTACAAAGAACCCATGGGTTTCGATGCGGCCATGGCTATATTGGAAAAGGACACTGGCAGCCATTTTGATCCGGCGGTCATGAAGGTTTTTACGCGCATTGCCAAAAGCCTTTACCAGCGCCTGGAAAACAGCGACGAAGCGGACTCGCGTCAATTGCTGGAAGACTGCGTGCGCAAGCATTTTGAGATGTAGTCCAGTCGCTCATAAAAAAGGCCATCTACCCGTTATGGGCGAAGAGCGATTTTGTAGGGTGGGCTTCAGCCCACCCTAGCTTGTGCGGTCAAATCTTAACGAGTAAGTAGCCATAAAGCCTAGGCATGCTTGGACTTTATGGGGCTGGATCAGTCGACGAACAGATCGGTCATCAAGCGCTCGGAGGTCGGGTCGAAGCGGTATTGGTCAAAATCGCTGACGCCCTGTTCGCGCAGTAACTCCTCATCGATCAGCAGCCGGCCGCTGATGCTGCGCTCGCTACTCGAGAGAATGGCGTAGGCAGCGTCGGCCATGATCGCCGGCAGGCGTGCGGCCTTCATCACGGCCATGCCGCCGGCTTCGAATTCGATGGCGGCGGTGGCGATCACGGTTTTCGGCCACAGTGAGTTAACGCTGATGCCGTACTTCTTGAACTCTTCGTGCATGCCCAGCGAGAGCATGCTCATGCCGTACTTGGTGGTGGTGTAGGGGCCGTAGTTGGCGAACCATTTGGGGTCCAGATTCAAGGGTGGCGACAGGCTGAGGATGTGGCCCTTGCTTTGTTTAAGGTACGGCAGCGCGGCTTGGCTACAGACCATCACCGCGCGGCTGTTGATTTGAAACATCAGGTCGAAGCGCTTGGGCGGCAGGTGTTCGACGCCGGCCAGTTTGATCGCGCCAGCGTTGTTAATCAGCGCGTCGATGCTGCCGAAATGCTCAAAGGCTTTGGCCATGGCGATTTTAACTGCCGCTTCGTCGCGCACATCCAGTTGCAGGGCCAGCGCTTGGCCACCCGCGGCCTCGACTTCGGCGGCCACCGAGTGAATGGTGCCGGGTAGCTTGGGGTGGGCCTCGGCGCTCTTGGCGGCGATGACGATATTGGCGCCATCACGGGCCGCACGCAGGGCGATCTCGCGGCCGATGCCACGGCTGGCGCCGGTGATAAACAGGGTTTTGCCTTGCAGGGACATGCTCTTACTCCGTGGAGTGTTGTTTTTGTAGGGTGGATGGCGCTCTGTTCATCCACCTTGGCGATGTGACGGTGGATGGATAAAGCGCCATCCACCCTACGGTCAGGCTTCGTCGGCTTGGATTTCTACCAGCACTTGGCGGTTCTTGACCTGATCGCCCTGACTGATGCCGATGCGCTGGACAACACCATCCACGCCCGCTTTCATCGGGTGTTCCATTTTCATCGCCTCCAGCACCACCAGTAATTGGCCTTTGCTGACCCGCTCACCTTCGCTCACCAGCACTTCGACGATCGCGCCATCCATAGGTGCCTTGACCGTGCCAGAGCTGGCGGCATTTTGCCCACCGGCCGGCTGGTGGGTGACATCCTGTAACTCTAGATTGCCACGCTGGCCGTACAGCCAGATTTGCTCACCTTGCTGCTGATAAGCGATGCGCCGGCGGATACCGTCCAGCTCCAGGGTTAGCCAGCGGCCATCACTGGCCAGTAATTTGAGGCTGGCCTGCACCTCGCCGATGCTGGCCAACAAACTTGGCTGGCTGCCGGCGGTCTGCACCGTGAGGCTGATGGGGTGTTTTTGCTCGCCGTGCTTGAGGATAAATTGCCACGGCGCGCTGCCCGCACTGCGCCAGCCAGCCAGCTCACTTTGATGGGCGCGGCTGTTGGCGGATTGTTGATAGAGCAGGGCGGCGGCGATGGCCAGTTCGGTGGCCGCCGGGGCTTGTGGGCTAAGGCTTGGGTCGTTATGGAAATGCTCGCCGATAAACGCGGTGGTGGCATTGCCTGCGGCAAATTCGGGGTGGGCCAAGAGGTTGGCGAGAAAACGCTGATTGCCATTCACCCCGAGCAACACGCATTGCTCCACGGCGCGCACCAGCTTGCGCCGGGCTTCGTCGCGGGTAGCGCCGTAGGCGATGACCTTGGCCAGCATCGGGTCGTAGAACGGGCTGATCTGTTGGCCTTCAACCAGACCGTGGTCGATGCGCACGCCGTCCAGCAACTCCGGCTCCCAGCGCAGTACCTGGCCGGTTTGCGGCAGGAAGTTGTGGGCCGCATCTTCGGCGTACAGGCGCACTTCCATGGCGTGCCCAGTCAGGCGGATTTGCTCTTGCTTGAGCGGCAGCGGCTCGCCTGCGGCGGCGCGAATCTGCCAGGCGACTAAGTCTTGCCCGGTGATCAGTTCGGTAACTGGGTGCTCCACCTGCAGGCGGGTGTTCATTTCCAGGAAGAAGAATTCGCCGCTTTGATCCAGCAGAAACTCCACGGTGCCGGCGCCGACATAGTTGACCGAGGCGGCGGCTTTAACGGCCGCTTCGCCCATGGCTTTACGCAAATCGGGCGTCATGATCGGGCAGGGTGCTTCTTCGACCACTTTCTGATGCCGGCGCTGCACCGAGCAATCGCGCTCACCGAGATAGACGATGTTGCCGTGTTGGTCGCCGAATACCTGAATCTCCACATGCCGGGGCTTGATCACCGCACGCTCGAGAATCAGCTCGCCGGAGCCGAAGGCGTTCTGTGCCTCGGAGCGCGCGGTGCGGATTTGCTCGGCCAATTCGCTGGCCTCATGCACCAAACGCATGCCACGTCCGCCGCCACCGGCGCTGGCCTTGATCATCAGCGGGTAGCCGATGCGGCCGGCCTCACGGATCAGGCTGGCTTCATCCTGTGCTTCGCCCTCGTAGCCGGGAATGCACGGCACACCGGCGGCCAGCATGGCGATCTTCGACAGACGCTTGCTGCCCATCAGGTGGATGGCTTCTACGGTCGGGCCGATAAACACGATGTTGGCGGCGGCGCAGGCGCGGGCAAAATCGGCGTTCTCGGAGAGAAAACCGTAGCCCGGATGAATCGCATCGGCGCCGGTTTTTTGCGCCGCTTTGATGATCTTGTCGATGACTAAATAGGACTGATTAACCTGCGCCGGGCCAATGCACACGGCCTCGTCGGCCACCTGTACATGGCGGGCATCGGCGTCGGCCTCGGAATACACGGCCACGGTGCGGTAGCCGAGTTCGATGGCGGTGCGCATCACCCGGCAGGCGATTTCACCGCGGTTGGCGATCAGAATCTTCTTAAAGGCGGGCATCTGGGTGCTCCTGCTGGCGTAGCCCGGAGGTCGTCCGGGTTACGCGGCTTTGTAGTTTTTGTAGGAGGGGCTTTAGCCGCGATAAGCCTTAAAAGCTTCGCGGCTAAAGCCGCTCCTACAGGTTGTGGTGGTTACTGCGCCCAGCTCGGTTTGCGTTTTTGTACAAAGGCCATGGTGCCCTCTATGCCCTCGGCGCCGGTGACTGCGGCGGCGAACTGATCGGCGGCGCTGTCCAACAACTGGCTCAAAGGCGTCGTCTCAGTCGCCAGCAGCAGGGCTTTGGTCGCCGCATTAGCCTGGGGCGCGCACTGGCGGATCTGCCCGAGCACCTCGCTTAATCGCGTCTCTATGGCCGCATCGTCGGCCTCGCAAAAATGCACCAGCCCTAGGCGTTCAGCCTCGATACCGTTAAAGCGTGCGGCGGTCAGGGCCAGCCGCCGGGCGTGGGTCAGGCCGATACGCTTGACCACAAACGGGGCGATTTGCGCCGGTAAAATCCCCAGTGTGGTTTCCGGCAAACCGAACTTGGCGTTGGCGTGGGCTATGGCAATGTCGGACACGCAGGCCAGACCAAAACCGCCGCCCAGCACCGCGCCTTCCAGCACCGCCACTAGCACTTGCGGGACGTGTTGGGCCTGTTCGAGCATGGCGCCGAAGGCACGGTTCAACTCGCGGTACGCCTCGGCACCGGCAGCGCGAGCGCCGGCCATGTCTTTAATATCGCCACCGGCGCAAAAATGCCCGCCCGCACCGCGCAGCACTAGGGCGCGCACGCTCAGGTCGGCCTGCACGGTATCGAGCACCGCACGCAGCTCACCGACCATGGCCAAACTCATGGCATTGCGGCTGTCCGGGCGGTTGAGGGTTACGTGCAGCACGCCGGCCTCAAGGTTGAGCAATAAGGTTGTGCATTCGGGTAATTGGGGCATCTGGCCTTCCTCGGTGTTTGCCGCTGTTCGCTGTATGTAGGAGCCAGCGTGTGACCCACGCGGATGTGGGAAATGCAGCTTGTGTAGGGTGTGTTAGCCGCGCAGCGGCGTAACGCACCAAGGTTAAAGCGACTAGCCCTACAAATTTGTTGACCGCTGGCGGACTGTTCGCTTCGCTCCTGAGTCCGCCCTACGTCCGTCTACGTTCGCTCCATTCACGATTCAGCCCTTCTTTTTCCCCGGCAAAATACCCATCAGTTTGCAGATAATGCCCAGCATGATTTCGTCGGCGCCGCCGCCGATGCTGACCAAGCGCACGTCGCGGTAGGCGCGTGAGACTGGGTTGTCCCACATAAAGCCCATGCCGCCCCAGTATTGCAGGCAGGAGTCGGACACTTCACGGCCCAAGCGGCCGGCTTTGAGTTTGGCCATCGAGGCCAGATTGGTCACGTCGCGGCCGCGCACATATTGCTCGGTGGCTTGATAGACCAAGGCGCGCAGGCATTCGATTTCGGTTTGCAGTTCGGCCAAACGGAAGTGAATGACCTGGTTGTCGATCAGCGGCTTGCCGAAAGTCTGACGCTCTTTGCAGTATTCGATGGTGGCGTCGACGCAGTGCTCCAGGCCTTTGATCATGTTGGCCGCACCGAACAGGCGCTCTTCCTGGAACTGCAGCATCTGCATCATGAACCCCGCGCCTTCGTGGCCGATGCGGTTGCGCTGCGGCACGCGTACGTTGTCGAGAAACACCTGGGCGGTTTCCGAGCTGCGCATGCCGAGCTTGTCTAGGTGCGGGCTGACGCTGATGCCGGGGGTGTTCATCGGCACCACGATCAGTGATTTGTTGACGTGGGGTTTGTCGTCGCTGGTGT
>JBILAR010000169.1:0-4190 GCA_044354115.1 Pseudomonas sp.
GGGGCGCTCGGAGGCGATGTCGTAGTAAAAGCCATCATCAATCACCGGACCAATCACCATCTTGGCGGTCGGGAACAGCTGTTTTACCGCATGACCAATCAAGTGCGCGCAGGAGTGACGAATGATCTCCACGCCCTCCTGGTCTTTCGGGGTGATGATTTGCAGTGTGGCGTCGCTTTCGATCAGGTCGCAAGCATCCACCAACTGACCATTAACCTTGCCGGCCACGGTCGCTTTGGCCAAGCCAGCACCAATTGATTGAGCCACGGCAAGCACTGAAACTGGATGATCAAACGTACGCTGACTGCCGTCTGGCAGAGTGATGATAGGCATGGCGCCTCCTCTCCTAGTGGTGACCCGTACCAGAGGTCACATGGGTTGGGATGAGCCAGTATCCGCAGCGGTGGTTAATCTGCCAAACCATGGCAGCAGCACTAAGGCTAACCAAACCGTCGCAGAATCACTGGAGGTAGTAAAACAAGATTTTTGCCATAAAGCCGCCATACTACTTTGCGGCCAATAAAAAAGGGTCGCTATAGAGCGACCCTTTTAAAAATTTGGTAGACGCGACTGGACTCGAACCAGCGACCCCCACCATGTCAAGGTGGTGCTCTAACCAACTGAGCTACGCGTCTGCAATGGAGGCGCATTTTACGGAGAAAGCCTGCAGCGTCAAGGGCTTTCTCGTTAACTCTATGAATATGCGCGTTTTTTACCTTAACACAGCGTGTTTTAAATTTTGCACAGGGGCTAGCCGGCGATTTTTAACTCGGGTAGCATCTCAACATCCGTAAAGAATAATTAACAGAGGTTGCAAGATGACGCACACAGCATATCCAGAATCCTTTTATGCCGCTTCGGCTAATCCGGTTCCTGCACGCCCCGCCCTGCAAGGTGATGTCGAAACTGATGTGTGCGTGATCGGCGCCGGCTACACCGGTTTGTCGACGGCCATCTCGCTGTTGGAAAACGGCTTTAAAGTTTGCATCGTTGAGGCCGCCAAGGTCGGTTTTGGCGCATCGGGCCGTAACGGCGGACAGATTGTTAACAGCTACAGCCGCGACATTGATGTGATTGAACGTACCGTTGGCCCTAAAGAGGCGCAACTGCTCGGGCAGATGGCCTTCGAAGGCGGCCGAATCATCCGCGAACGCATCGCCAAGTACGACATCAAATGCGATCTTAAAGACGGCGGCGTGTTTGCAGCCTTCACCAAGAAGCAGATGGGCCATCTTGAATCGCAGAAGAAACTCTGGGAGCGCTACGGCCACACCCAGCTGGAACTGCTCGATCAAAAACGCATTGGTGAAGTGGTCGGCAGCGAAAACTATATCGGCGGCTTGCTCGACATGAGCGGCGGTCACATTCACCCGCTTAACCTGGCCCTCGGTGAAGCGGCCGCAGTTGAGTCGCTGGGCGGCGTGATTTATGAGCAGTCGCCGGCCATTCGTATCGAACGTGGCGCCAATCCTGTGGTGCACACTGAAAACGGCCGAGTAAAAGCCAAATTTATCGTGGTCGCCGGTAACGCTTACCTAGGCAATCTAGTGCCAGAACTGGCCGCCAAAACCATGCCGTGCGGCAGTCAGGTAATAGCCACCGAGCCTTTGACGGCCGAAATGGCCAAGAGCCTGATCCCCAATGACTACTGTGTGGAAGACTGCAACTACCTGCTCGACTACTTCCGCCTGACCGGCGACAACCGCCTGATCTACGGCGGCGGTGTGGTGTACGGCGCACGCGACCCGGCCAACATTGAAGCGATCATCCGTCCGATGATGCTCAAGACCTTCCCGCAATTGAAAGATGTGAAGATCGATTTCGCTTGGACCGGCAACTTCCTGCTGACCCTGTCGCGCTTGCCACAAGTGGGCCGTATCGGCGACAACATCTACTACTCGCAAGGCTGCAGCGGTCACGGCGTCACCTTCACGCACCTCGCCGGCAAGGTGCTGGGTGAAGCCCTACGCGGCCAGGCTGAGCGCTTCGACGCCTTCGCTGGCCTGCCGCATTACCCATTCCCAGGCGGCCAACTGATGCGCGTCCCCTTTACCGCGATCGGTGCTTGGTACTACGCCCTGCGTGATAAGTTCGGTATCTAATCGAGCTTCTCCAGCATAAAAAAACGGCGCTCAATGCGCCGTTTTTTTATGGCTTTATACCCGTTACGGTTGCGACCTGCGTATCTACAACACGTAACTGGGACAGGGCTTTTATGGCTTGGCAACTGCACCGCGGCGTTGCAACACTTTGCGCGCGTTGGCGGCGGCAGTTAGCTGACCGGCGTGTTCTAACGCATCGGCGGCTTGCAACCAGCGCTGCGCATCGACCTGCGCCGGCAGTTGCAGCGGTGCCAGCACTAATACCGCCCAGTTGCCGGCTGACTCCCAGCTCGAGCTAAAACTGGAAAAGCCAGTCTCCCAGCGCTTGCTGTTGCCCGCGCGCAGTAGCAACGTTTGCTCTTCGCGGTCAAAACCGATTAGCAGCGCATAACGTGGCATGCCCATCCAGCTATAGCCTTCATTGAAGCGCACTAACACCGGGTAGCCGGCGGCGACTTGCTTGAGTAAATCCTCCAAGTGCGGCCCTAATGGATAGGCCAACAAGCCATTGGCGTTAATTTGCTTAAGGATGTTTTGCTCGAGTTGCTGTTCTTGCGCAGGCAATTGCAACTGCTTGACCAGCATTCCCGGCGAACTGTCGACGCCCTGCTGCACCAACAAACTGCTCAAGGCGCTCGGCGCGCCCCAGTAGGCTCGTTCAGGAAAGGCTGGCACTCCGGTTAACTCAACCCGCTCCGGCAGCCCATGCAATGCCTGCTGGATGGCTGTTGGGCCGATGCAGCCGGTTAAGGCCAGGGTCAATAACCACGGCAAGCAAAATCCACAACGAGGAAAAAACAACACGCAGATGTCCTTATTTGGCAGCGCCAGCGGTTAAATCGCGGCACAGGAGAATGGGCATGATAGTGACAGAACAATGGATTGACGCAAGCAAGCAGCCTGCACGGCTGTCCTGACAGCTAACCACAGCGGTAAACCACTGACTCGCCAGTAAGCTAATAGTTCGCCGTGGATTGTTGCCGTGATGAATGCCAGCGCTGCGTATTCGCGAGCAGATACGCAAACGCCGCGACTAACCCGCAAAGGGCTAATCACGGCGTTTAGGTCACCCACTTAGACGGGCGTGATGGCCGCGTCGACGATTTGCTGGGCTTCATCGACTAAGCGCTGTAGATGCTCAGTGCCGAGAAAGCTTTCGGCGTAAATTTTGTAGATGTCTTCGGTGCCGGATGGCCGTGCGGCGAACCAGCCATTTTCGGTCATGACTTTTAAGCCACCGATAGCCTCGTTATTGCCCGGCGCATGGCTGAGGATGTGCGCAATTTTCTCGCCAGCCAATTCAGTAGAACGCACTTGCTCGGGCGACAATTTGCTTAGCAGTTTTTTCTGCGCCGGCGTTGCCGCAGCATCGATACGGGTCGACTGCGGCTCGCCGAGCTCCTGCACCAACGCCTGATAACGCTCGCCCGGATCGCGGCCAGTACGAGCGGTCATCTCGGCGGCCAGCAAGGCCGGGATCAAACCGTCCTTATCGGTGCTCCAAACCGTGCCATCGCGGCGTAAGAAGGAGGCCCCAGCGCTTTCTTCGCCACCAAAACCCAGCGAGCCATCGAACAGGCCCGGGGCAAAATACTTAAAGCCGACCGGCACTTCATACAGGCGACGCTCAAGCTTGCGCGCAACCCGATCGATCAAGGCGCTACTGACCACGGTCTTGCCAATCGCGGCGTCCGTGCGCCATTGCGGGCGGTTTTGGAACAGGTAATCGATGCTAACGGCCAAGTAGTTATTGGGCTGCAACAAACCCATGCCCGGCGTGACTATGCCGTGGCGGTCGTGGTCTGGGTCGCAGGCAAAGGCCACTTGGTAACGGTCTTTCAGGGCCAGCAAACTCTGCATGGCGAACTTGGAAGAGGGGTCCATGCGCACCCGGCCATCCCAATCTAGGCTCATAAAGCGAAAGGTCGGATCGACCTGTTTATTCACCACATCCAGATTGAGCTGATAACGCTCGGCAATCGCCGACCAGTAGCGCACGCCAGCACCGCCCAGTGGGTCTACACCCAAGCGCAAACCCGAATCGGCAATCGCCTGCATGTCGATGACATTGGCCAGATCGCCGACGTC
>JBILAR010000109.1:0-11088 GCA_044354115.1 Pseudomonas sp.
ATTCTGCTCCGTATTCATTGACGCACCTGTCAGCCTTGAGCCGTCGCCCAATCAATCCAGCCAAACTGCCAAGTGGCCAGAATCAACAGGCCAAAGCCAATCCGATACCACGCAAAGACCGCATAGCTGTGATTAGCGATAAATTTAAGCAAGCCGCGCACGGCGATCATGGCGAACACGAAGGCGGTGACAAAGCCAATGGCGAACACCGGCAGATCGCTCATTTGGAAAAACTCGCGGTACTTATAGCCCGAGTACAGCGCCGCACCGACCATGGTTGGCATGGCCAAGAAGAACGAAAACTCGGTAGCGGCTTTACGCGACAAACCAAACAGCAGGCCGCCGATAATGGTCGCGCCCGAGCGTGAGGTGCCGGGGATCATCGCCAAGCACTGCACGCAGCCAACCTTGAGGGCGTCCGTCCAGCGCATTTTCTCGACCGTCTCGACGCTAACCTGATGCTGGCGGCGCTCGGCCCACAGCATGATCAGGCCACCGATCAACAAAGCCATCGCCACCGTGATCGGATTAAACAGGTAGTGATGAATCACGTCGGCAAAAGCCACGCCCAACACCACGGCGGGCAACACGGCGATAATTAAATTGACGGTAAAACGTTGCGCCTCGGCTTCCTTGGGTAAGCCGATCACCACATCGATAATTTTGCGCCGATACTCCCAAACCACCGCCAAAATCGCGCCGAGTTGAATGATGATATTAAAGGCGATGGCTCTATCACCGTTAAAGCCGATCAGGTCGGCGACGATAATTTGGTGACCGGTGCTGGAAATCGGCAAAAACTCAGTTAAACCCTCGACCACGCCGAGCAGCAACGCCTGTAACGCCAAAACAATATCCATAGGTATCTCGAAAGTGCATAGAGTGTGCGACGGTTTAAAAACAGCATTTATAGATGCTCAAGCCCCGACATTTAGGGGCTGTGCATAATAACAAATCGCGATAAATGATTGGCTGGCAACTTAGCGCTATCGCTACGAGCACCTACGCAACGGTTGAATGTGCAAAAAATCGCCAAGGCGCAGGTAAATAAGCCGCCACCTTGGCTAATCTCAACCAAAATAACCTTCTAGCTTTTTACGATTTCGGCAAAATAGTTGCGTAGCTTACGCAGCCACGTAGAGTTGACTAAACACCAGAGCAACACTCACACACAGGCTTGGGCTATAAGGCCGACGAGGGAAGCATGAGCAACATGGAACATCAGGAAGTTGATCTGGCTAAGCCGCAAAACCAAGACCTGATCTGGGACTTGAGCGCTATGGGTCGACGTGAACTGGCCGAGCGTTTTATTCAGCTGTTTGAAAATCGCCTGTGCGTGTACTCGGAGTCAGTCAGCCAGCTGTACACCAATTACAACCTGCATTTTCCGAGCGAAATGGGTCGCAAGATGGTGGTGTTGCCTAACCCCTATGCGTTTCACGACACCTTGCATGGCATCGAGGCAGTGGCGGTGCGTAAAACTGGGCTGTGCGTCATGCCGGGCATGGTGATGGGCAAACCAGGGTTGTTACTGACCACCGAAATCAAGGATGGCCACCCGGGCCCCAAGACCATGCCGTTTAAACAGGCCTTGGCGCAGATCATCAGCAATCAAAAGAAAATCGGCGACGATTTTTTACCGATTATGATGAAGGGCGATTTACGCGAATTCGACCAGCAAATGCCCTACATTCACTTGCACCGTCTGCAGGTGCAAAAGCTTGAGCACCTTTCCAGCTTCCAACGCAGTGACATCCAACAAAGCATCACCCGTAAGCTGTTAATGCTGTATCGCCAAGCCGACAACTTGGTCTGCTAACTCGCGTTTTACCCCCCCACCTCTGCTGACCGACGGTTTAGCGAGCCGCTTTACTACAGCGGCGTTACGCTCTGACAGAGCGCACACCGACCTTTTGATGGGTTATCGGTCAAACATCGGCTGTATTCACCAGTTGAATAGATACCAAGATTACCAATTGCCACGGCCAATGGTTTCCTCCGGTAACGGCGCTTTTGCCAGTGGCTTTTCAGTGTACAAATGTAAGCTTCCTAAAACCCGCCAGCCCAGAGCCTGTAAGGCTTTGCTCGGATTTTTGGCATGCATTGTGCGATGTCATTTGCGCTGTTGTACGCGCCAAGGAGTGTCGCGCTAGCCATCAAGGAGTTTCGCCACTAAACGATGCCCATGCCATTGAGAGCGCTAATGAATAACAATAAAACCCTGCTCGCACTCTGTATTGCTTCCTGTCTGGCCCTGCCATCGCTTGCCAGCGCCGCAACCGGTTATACCCAAACCAAATATCCGATCGTGCTCAGCCATGGCATGTTGGGCTTTGATAAATTACTCGGGGTGGATTACTGGTACGCCATACCAGCGGCCCTGCGCCGTGATGGCGCTAAGGTTTATGTCACCCAAGTCAGCCAACTGAATACCTCAGAATCACGCGGCGAAGAGTTGCTGGCGCAAGTTGAGGAAATCATCGCGATCAGCGGGAAAAGCAAGGTCAACTTGCTCGGCCACAGCCACGGCGGCCCAACGATTCGCTACGTCGCGGCCGTGCGTCCCGATTTAGTGGCCTCCATCACCAGCATTGGCTCACCGCACAAGGGCTCACCGGTGGCGGACCTAATTCGCACGGTGCAACCCGGTTCTGCTGGCGAAGTATTGTTAGCCGGGCTGACCAATGGCTTGGCCAGTTTGATTAACCTGTTGTCGAGCAACCCCAGCAGCTCAGCACAAAATGCCTTGGGTGCGCTGGAGTCGCTTAACAGCGCCGGCGCAGCACGCTTTAACGCCAAGTTCCCGCAGGGGATTCCAACCACGGCCTGCGGTGAAGGCGCGTATAAGGTCAATGGGATTAACTACTACTCATGGGGCGGCACCAGCCCGCTGACCAACCTGCTTGATCCCAGCGATTTATTGATGGGCGCCGGCGCGCTGATTATTAACAAAGAGGCCAACGACGGCTTAGTCGGGCGTTGCAGCTCGCACCTTGGCCAAGTGATCCGCGATAACTACCGGATGAACCACCTCGACGAGGTCAATCAGGTCATCGGCCTGACCAGCTTGTTTGAAACCAGCCCGGTGAGCGTGTATCGCCAACATGCCAATCGCCTAAAAAACGCCAGTCTATAAACCCTGCCGGCAGCAGTGCAGTGCAGTGCAGTGCACTGCACTGCACAGTGCTACGTGAAAACTACTGCGCTCGGTTATGCGGCGTTAAAAACAGGCTAAAAATGCTCATTTACAACTCGTAAACTGCGCTTTTTCGCCTGTTTTTGTCTTGCCTAACCTTCGCTCGCTACGTTTTCACACAGCCTGTAATGCCGGCTCTTGTGAGCGATGCTTGTGAAAAAAGTCTTCTTGGGATTACCGCTGTTATTGGCCGCTGGTGCGGCGCTAATGGTGTACCTGACGCCTGCCCAGACGGTCTTGCCGCCAGCAACTCCTGCGCGCGAGCCCGCGACTATGGCCAGCAGCAACGCGCAAGCAGCGCCGACAAAACAGCTAACGCGCAGCAACCCTGCAAACCCAGCCAGCGCGATGCCGGCCTCGTTTAACGGCACCCAGGTGGACGGCGTATTCAGTCTCGACTCGGCAAGTAATTTGCTGATTACCCGGGATATCGTGCAGATTTTCGATTATTTCCTCAGTGCCATAGGTGAAGACAACCTGGCGGTGAGTCTTGAGCGCTTGCAAGCGTACATCCGCAGCCAACTGCCGCAACCGGCACAGACCCAAGCATTGGCATTGCTGAGCCAATACCTCGACTACAAACGTCAATTGGTGCTGCTGGAGCGCGATTTACCGCAAGTCAGCAGCCTCGACGGCCTGCGCCAACGTGAGAGTGCCGTGCAAGCGCTGCGCGCGCGGATTTTCAGCCAACAAGTGCATCAAGTGTTTTTTGCCAGCGAGCAAGACTACAACCAGTTCACCTTGGCCCGCCTTGCGCTGCAACAAGACGCCACGCTCAGCCCGTTAGCCAGGGGGCGGGCTATCGATCAACTGCGGGCTAATTTGTCGCCGGAGTTACAAGAGAGTGTCTTGCCACAATTGCACAGCGAACTGCGCGAGCAATCGGCACAATTGCAGGCGTCGGGCGGCAGTCCTGAGCAACTTCAGCAATTGCGTTTGCAGTTAGTCGGAGAGCAAGCCGCGACCCGCCTCGCCGCACTCGACCAGCAGCGCAGCCACTGGCAAGTGCGACTCAATAGCTATCAGCAAGCCAGCGCTGCGATTGAGGGCAATCCCGGCCTTAGCCCAGCCGATAAAGACAGCGAGATTAAGCGCCTGCGCGAAGCACAATTTAGCCCGCCCGAGCGTTTGCGTTTAGAGGCCAGCGCCGACTTAGCCAGCAGCACTAAAGCGCCGCAGTAACCTGCGGCGCGGCTATCAGCCGGCGATGCGCCGGTCGAGCGACAGCTTGCCAGCGCCTTCGATCAACAGCACGGCGCTGATTAGCGCCAGAATCATGGCGTACTCAAAACCGTTATCGGCCATAAAAAAGCCATTGACCCAATGCACACTGACAATCGCCACCAGCATCGCCACCAACAACGAAACGGCTGCTGGACGCACCAGTAAACCCACTACCAGCGCCAGCCCACCGAAGAATTCGGCGCTACCGGCCAAGGCCGCCAGCAGATAGCCGGGCGTAAGGCCAATACTCTCCATCCATTGGGCAACGCCCGCCAAGCCGTAACCGCCAAACCAACCAAAGAGTTTCTGCGCGCCGTGGGCCATAAAGGTCAGGCCGGTCACTACGCGCAAAAGGCTAATGCCATAACCCGCTTGGGTTCTGAGAGCGGTGTTAAGTAATGCATGCATGGGAGTAATCCTTGAGGACAGTCATTGAGCGCTAGAGATTAGCGAATTTACTGATATTAGAAAGCGCAAATTTCCGCATGTACCCATCGAAAAAATTGATTATTTACGCGATTTAACCATGACTGTGTTCGGCTCTAACGTTTGCCTCTCACGGGCAAAGGCCAGCTGATATTTATTCACGCTGCCGACGTAGTTCACCACGCCCATGCCGGCCTGTTCCAAGGCCACACGCTCAACCTGAAAAAACCACTGATTGGGGTTTAATCCACGCCTTTTGGCTTCGGTGCGCATCCCCTGCACCCGCTCCGGGCCCATGTTGTAGGCGGCGAGCACAAAGGCCAAACGCTCAGACTCAGCTATCTGCGGGCTGGCAAAAAAACGCTTGCGGATCATGGCCATATACTTGGCTGCTGCCTGCACATTACCCGCCAAGGTTTGGCTATTGCTCACGCCCACGCTGCGCGCCGCCGCCGGGGTGATTTGCATCAACCCGTTGGGGCCGCTGCCACTGCGCGCAGGCGGATTAAAGGAGGATTCCTTGTAGGCCAGCGCGGCCAAGCTCAACCAGTCAAAGTTGTTTTGCGCGCCATACAGTTGCAAGGTCGGACGGAGTTTTTCCAGCTTTTGCCGATCGCTGCGCCCCAGCGGGTTATGCACCCGATAGGCGCGCCGATTAACCCGCACAAACGCCACATCCTGATCGGCCGAGCGGCTATAGCTAGGTAAAAACTGCTCCAGGGTGGCCGCCAGCATCGGCGCCTGCCGCGACATGTACCAGTGTGTGTCGCGTTGGTTATCCAACTGTAAATGGCGGTCGATGCGCAGTTTGGGCAACACCTTGGCCCAGCGTTCGGCCAGCGGCAACTCCACCGCCGTGATCGGGTAGATACCGGCCTGCACCATCTCCAGCACATCCTCAGCCGCCAAACTGGGGTCTGCCCAATCAATACTCAGCGGCGCGAGGTGACGCTCGGCCAATTGCTGATTAACCCGCGCAACGGCTTGCGCGGCGGCACTGCCTTGCGCCAACGTCAAGCGATGCCCGGCCAATTGCTGCACGCGTAGGTAGCGCCGCGAGCCTTTGGCGCTGACCAGCACAATCGGCACATTGCGCTCCAGTGCCCGACTGGCGCTAACCGGTTGAGCGGACGTAGGCTCAAGCAACTCACCTGGCACCACTAGATCGCCCTCGCCGCGCAGCAAGGCCGGTAGCAATTGTTCTTTGGCCTTTGGGATGAGCTTAAGACTGAGTTTGCGGGGGCTATCGCGATTTAAAAACTGCTCAAATGCACGCAGGCGCTGCAGTTCACTGCCGATGGCCTGACCTTTAACCTGTCCTGAGACATTACGACTCTGATTGATCAAGACCCGCAACACCCCTGCGCTGCGAATTTCGGCTAGATCATGGCTGGGCTGCGGGCTTTTATCGACGCGCAGCGACTCGGCCATCCGTGCGGATGCCGTTAGCGGCAACAAGGCCAAGAGGCAAATTAGCAGCCGTCGGCGCATCGATTCTCCATCAGCGGCCAAGCTCGAGATTGGCCATTAGATCGCCTGCACAGCAGCATAGCCACCGCGCAAAATAGCCGCGCAGGTTCGCACAGGCAGCTCTAGGGCGCTAGCGCAGGCTCTAAATCAACATCAGCAATAGCATCTAACCTATTGTTAAATAACAGTTTATGCATAATAAAAAATGCCTCTGTTATGCTTTGCTATCAGTGACTGAGGGTCCACCATGCAACTCGTCGACATCGGCGTCAATCTTACTCATCCAAGCTTTGCCGATCGCCTTGAGTCGGTACTCGAGCGTGCTTATGCGGCCGGGATTGCGCAGTTATTGCTCACCGGCACCAGCGTGCAAGGCAGTGAGCAGGCGCTGCTGCTCTGCGAGCAACTTGAACCGCAGGCGCAGCGTTTATTCGCCACGGCCGGTGTGCATCCGCATGATGCCGCCAGTTGGAACGCCGACACCGCCCGGCAATTGCTCAGCCTACTGCAGCAGCCCCGGTGCCGCGCAGTGGGCGAATGTGGTCTGGACTTCAATCGCGACATTGCCCCCCGGCCGCAGCAAGAGAAAGTTCTCGAGCAGCAGCTTGCGCTGGCGGTTGAGCTGCAACTGCCGGTGTTCTTACACGAACGCGAGGCCGACCAACGTTTGCTGGCGATTGTCCGTGAGTTTCGCGACCACTTGCCCGCCGCCGTGGTGCACTGTTTTACCGGTGACAAACGCGCGCTGTTTAACTACCTCGACCTCGACCTGCACATTGGCATTACCGGCTGGGTCTGCGATGAGCGCCGTGGCAGCCACTTGCATCCGTTGCTGCGCGAAATTCCCAGTACCCGCTTAATGCTGGAAAGCGACGCACCGTATTTATTACCGCGCAGTCTGCGGCCCAAGCCCAAGGGCGGAAAAAATGAACCTGCGTACCTACCCGAGGTGTTGCGTGAAGTCGCCTTGCACCGCGAGGTCAGTCTTGAGCTATTAGCCGCACAAACCACCGCCTGTGCGCAGTTATTTTTCAATTTGCCTAGGCTGCCCAAGGTGGTTGCGCAAGAGCATTAAAGCTAGCCGCCGATCAGCCGCTAAGCTCATCGAGCCGCTATTGATTCTTGTCAACACGGCCAGCTAAACAATCCGCAAGAATGCCGGCACTTTGCCATCAGGCAGTTTTAATCTCAGCGCTAACAAAGGATCCGCATGGCCACTTGGTTGAGTGACTTGTCGTTAAAGTACAAATTTTGGGCCGTCAACGCCGTAGCCTGCGTCACCCTCTTATCACTGGTGCTGTATGCCATGCACCTTGAACAACAAGCCACCAGCAATGCGGCCAAGCAGGCGGTAGAAAGCCAGGCGCAGGTTATTGCGCAATGGCCGGCTAAACAGCCGCTGCCGACGGCCAGCAACTTACTAACCTTCACTAATGGCCAAGCACCCCGACTTGCCGGTGTCGACAGCAACGCGCTGGCCCGCGCCCAGGGCTGGGTTGAGTTAAACCTTGCGGTTAGTGGCCCCTTAGAACAGTTGGTTGGCGCAACTGTGATCAACCGAGCTGAGCAGGAAAAAGTTGTCCTATTGGCTTACGCGCCAAGTTTTACCCAGGTGTTTCGCTTGCGTGCGGCGAGCTATGCCGGGGTGGTGTGCCTCTTGATGCTGGTGTTAATGGGCGCCTCGCAACTGCTTATTCACTTTCTCTTGGCGCAACTCAACAGCCTCAAAGAGGTGATGCTACGCGTGGCCAAAAGTGGCGACCTGACCGCACGAGCAGCCAGCTTTGGCGCCGATGAAGTGGGCCAAATGGCCAGTGCCTTTAATGCCATGCAAAGCAGTTTTCAGCAGGTGGTCAGTACCGTGGCGCAAGCGGCTGGGCGCTTAGATGCAGACGCCGAACGCTTGGCGAGCAATATGCACCGTGTGCGCAGCGGCATGCTTGGCCAGCAAAGCGAAACCGACCAAGCCGCGACGGCGATCAATCAAATGTCGGCTACCGTGCAACATATCGCCGACTACAGCGCCAGCACCCGCGACCAATCGAGCGCCGCCAATCAACTCGCAGCGGACGGACAAAACGCCGTACGCCGAGTGGGAGAATCAATTGCAGGGCTGTCCACCGGCGTGCAGCAAACGGCCGAGATGATTAGTCAGTTAGCCGTCGACAGCCAAAAAATCAGCAGCGTGGTCAGTGAAATTCACGGCATCGCCGAACAAACTAACTTGCTCGCACTCAACGCCGCAATTGAAGCCGCCCGCGCCGGCGACATGGGCCGTGGCTTTGCGGTGGTGGCCGATGAAGTGCGTAACTTGGCCAAGCGCGTGCAAGGCTCGACCGACGAAATCACCAAGATGATCGGCGCCCTGCAAACCGGCACCCGCGATGCTGTCGAGTTTATGCAAGAAAGCTCATGCAAAGCCGATGGGTGCGTGCAGCAGGCCGCCGAAGCCGGTTTAGCCTTGAATGCCATTACCCAAGCGGTGGCGCAAATGCGTGACAGCAACACGCAAATTGCCGTGGCTGCCGAGCAACAAAGCCAGGTGGCCGAAGAGATGACCCGCGCGGTCATCAGCATCCGAGATGTCACCGAACAAACGGTGCAGCAAACCATGGACTCTGCGGCCACCAGCGATCAGCTTGCGGGGCTGGCCGGTGAGTTAAGTAAAGCCATTCGCCAGCTCAAGGTTTAACTGCAGTGCGCCTAAAGCCCGCTTGCTAGCGGGTTTAGGCAAATACCGTCACGGTTTGCCGACTCAGTGCCAATAACTCACCGCTAGGGCTCCAACATCCGGCGGCGATATGCCCATAGCCATCGCGGGCGTGCTCAACCTCGGCGTGGTACATGCACCAGTCGAGCGTAGTTAAGGCCGGCAAGGGTTGCATAAACTCGATCGTCCACGTCAAAGAACTGCCCGCCGCCGGAGCTTTTAAGTGGGACAGTACCGCCGGCGGCCAAGCATCGACCAGCGCCAGCAGATGAGTTTCAGTCAACACTTCGACTGGATCATGTTCGCGCAACCGTACCCAGCCGCCCATTTCCCGCGATTTGTTATGACTAAACGGCATGCCGCCCACCGCCCAGCGCATGGCCAAATAACGGGTAAATTCAGGGGTGATATTTTCGATATAAGGCAGTTCTTGGCATTCATCCGCAGCCTTCATACTCGGTGCAGGCAATGCCGGCACATCGATACTGGAGGCGCGGGCAGCGCCAAAACTGCCTTGCACCAAGGTCACCACTTGACCATTTTGCACTGCGCGACCGAGCATTTGACTGACCGCCTTACCCTCGCGCAATACTTCGACTTCAAAGCTAATGGGCACATCCACCACCAGTGGACCGACAAAGGTCACCGAGAGTGAACGCACTGGACGGCCTTCTGGCACCTTGGCGCGCATCGCCTCAAACACCAACGCCACCGCCAAACCGCCAAAGCCGGCGCGCCCCTGCCCCCAAGTGGCGGGCACCCGCATACCTTCTGGATTGGCGCGTACCGCTTGGATAAGTTGATAAAAAGTCATGCGAGCCTCGATAGAAAATCTCACCTGTGATCCTAGCGGATGCACGCCTGCGGGCGGTAGCTTAGGCATAGGGCAATTGCGCCATTTATCCGCAGTGCTTAAACGCCGTCTGCAACTGCAACAACCGCTGTTCGCAGGTGAGCTCGCAGGCCAGCAACGAACCTTGCCAAGCCATAGCTAACGGCTGCAGATCCTTCTGCTGTTGGGCGCACATTAGCCATTGCTGCAGATCATGCCAATCGCCCAAGGCGCTTTGCGCGGCACTCAATGCGGACAATTGCCGCCGCTTCAAGGCTATTAACTGTGGATAGGCTTGCGCGCCATACCTCAGGCGCTTGAGCAAAAGACGCAGACGATGGCGATCGAAATTCACCAAAGCTAAGGCCCGCAACAATGCCTGTAGGGTTTTAGCCAAGCGCTTACGGCTGTGTTTGCCCGCACCTCGCAGCTCACCTGCGGCCTGCGCCTGCCGACACGCCGGCACCCAAGCGTCTAACGCGGCAAACAACTCGCGTAGCTGTGGGCTGCGCAGCAATTGCGCATAACCGGCTTGCAGTTGTTGCTGGCGCGCCCGTTGGGCCGCCGGCACCGCACAGGCGTGCAATTGCTGCAGTAGCACCTCGCTGTCGCGCAGCGGCCCACTTAGCTGCGCGACGGCCCGGGCGGCCTGCTCCAGCCGACTGCAGTTGAACAGCCCACGCAAAGGTCTGAGCAGACTGCGCAACTTGCGCACGGCGATGCGTAAATCATGCAGAGCCTCGCCATCGGTGCGCGCCTGCAAACGCTCAGTGCAGGCATACAGGTTGATCTGCAAGGTTAATAGCTGCGCAATCAAATCATCGAAAAAATTCTGCATGCGCGACTCCACCTAACTGAACACTCAGGTTACTCGTCATCGGCAAGCGGTCAAAGCTTACGCGTTTAACTGCGGGTAAAACGCCACGGCAACGCCCGGCGCAGCTTGGCTAAGGCCTGCCGTAAGGCTTGGGTGTCGGCATCGTTGGCGGCGTATTGCTGCGCTTCAAAGGCTTGCGCAAAGGTCATAATGGCATCCTGTTGTGCGGGCAATTGCTGGGCCGCACGCGCGGCGAAAGCGCGCGGCCCCTCCGCCACTTGCCGCTGAACACCATGACGGGCGAGCAAGGCTTGAAAACGAAAAAACTGACGCAGCAACGGGTCTTGGTTGCGTTGCCAGGGTTTGAATAAAAACAACGCCAGTATTGCCAGCAGCAAGCCGCCACCGCCGAC
>JBILAR010000165.1:0-4442 GCA_044354115.1 Pseudomonas sp.
GCGCTGGCAGGACGCCCACCTACAGGCTTATGTGAGCGATGAAAACGGCATCATCATTCTCTCCAGCGACCCGGCCAACCGCCTCAAAGCCATCCATCCGCTTGATGCAAAAATCCGCGCCAAGCTGGCCAGCAGCCTGCAATATCACTGGTCCACCTTGGATGAACTGAGGCCCGTGGCGCGTGCCACCTTAGGCCCGCAGACGGAGTTACTCACACTCGCCTCAACCCCCGAGCCTGGCGCAACCGCACAACCGATTAGTTACCTGGCGCAAAGTCGCTCGTTAAAGGATTCGCCCTGGCACTTCACCCTGCTCTCGCCCTTACAAGATGTGCGCCGCCAAGCGATCAGCCACGGCATTCTGGCCGCAGTGGCCTTCGCCCTGCTGGCGTTTTTACTGATCGCCTGGAACGAGCGGCGCAAGGTGATAGCCACCCGATTGGCCGCACGCGAAGCCTTAGAACAAGCCAATAATCAGTTGGAGCGCAAAATTGCCGAACGCACCCTGTCGTTACGCGCCAGCAATGATCGGCTCAAGGCGCAAATCCGCGAGCGCAGGCACGCCGAAGAAACCTTGCGCAAAGCCCAAGACAACCTGGTACAGGCCGGCAAGTTAGCGGTGATCGGGCAGTTATCCACCAGCATCGCCCATGAGCTTAATCAGCCGCTGGCGGCGCTGCGCACGCTTTCCGCCAACACCATGCGGTTTCTTGCGCGCGGCGCCACTGAAACCGTCACCAGCAACTTGGCCACCATCAATGAATTAGTCGACCGCATGGGGCGTATCACCGCCAGCCTGCGCGCCTTCGCTCGACGCTCAGATGACAGCGGTCAGGCGCAATTAAGTAAAGCGCTGGATGCCGCGTTATTTTTGCTGCATCCGCGTTTACAACAAACCCCCTTACAGATCCATAAAGCCTACAGCGACGCGCATCTGGCCATCGATCAGACCCGACTGGAGCAGATTCTAGTCAACCTCATAGTCAACGCCCTCGATGCCATGCATGCGCAGAACGACCGTCAACTCTGGATTGACGGTTACGTAGACGGTGCCCTGTATCGACTGCAAATCAGAGACAACGGCCCGGGCATTCCACCGGCGCTGCGCAAACATTTATTTGAACCCTTTTTCACCACCAAGCCTGGCGAGCAAGGCCTCGGGCTTGGTTTAACGCTCTCAGCCAGTTTGGCAGTGGCCGCCTCGGGCAGCCTCGCGGTCCAGCATCCGCAGGCCGGCGGCACCGCCTTTGAACTGAGCCTGCGCCTAGCCCCCACCCACGCCGAGATCCAGCAGCATGAATGATCCCCTGTCTGTTCTGATCGTCGAAGACGACCCCCATGTGCTGCTCGGCTGTCAGCAAGCGCTAAGTTTGGAAGATATTCACAGCATCGGCGTGAGCAGTGCCGAGGAGGCGCTGCTGCAGGTTGGCGACAATTTTGCCGGCATCGTCATCAGCGACATTCGCCTGCCCGGCATCGACGGCTTGCAACTGCTGGCGCAACTCAAAGCCCGCGAGCGCAGCCTGCCGGTGGTGCTAATGACCGGCCACGGCGACATTTGCATGGCAGTCGGGGCGATGCGTGATGGGGCCTATGACTTTATCGAGAAACCCTTCTCACCGGAGCGTTTGGTTGATGTTGCCCGTCGCGCCTTAGAGCAACGCCGACTGGCACGCGAAGTCAGCGCCTTGCGTCGCCAGCTGACTGGCACCCAAGCACTTGAGGAGCGCTTATTAGGTCGCTCACCGGCCATGCAAGCCCTGCGCGAACTGATCGCCAACGTCGCGGACACCTCGGCCAATGTGCTGATCGAGGGCGAAACCGGCACCGGCAAGGAGCTGGTGGCCCGTTGCTTACACGACTTTAGTCGGCGCAAGAGCCAGCAGTTCGTGGCCCTCAACTGCGGCGGCATGCCGGAAAGTTTATTTGAGAGCGAGGTTTTCGGTCACGAAGCCCATGCGTTTACCGGCGCCAACAAGCGCCGGATTGGCAAAATCGAACACGCCAACGGCGGCAGTTTGTTTCTCGACGAAATTGAAAGCATGCCCGTCAGCCTGCAAATAAAACTGCTGCGGGTGCTGCAAGAGCACAACTTGGAACGCCTAGGCTCCAACCAAAGCGTGGCCGTGGACTGCCGGGTAATTGCCGCCACCAAGGCCGACCTTGACGAGTTAGGCAAAGCCGGCCAGTTTCGCCACGACCTTTACTACCGCCTCAATGTGGTGACCTTGGAGCTGCCCGCATTGCGCGAACGGCGAGAAGACATTGCCCTGTTGTTCGAGCATTTCTCCCAGCAGGCGGCGCTGCGTTTTGACCGTACGCAGGTTGAATTAGACCGTCACAGCCTCGCCAGCCTGCTGACCCACGACTGGCCCGGCAATGTGCGCGAACTGCGCAACGTTGCGGAGCGCTTTGCGCTGGGTCTGCCGCTGTTTAAAAAAACCGGACACACACAAGAGCACAGCGGCTTGGTTTTCAGTGAGGCCGTTGAAGCCTTCGAAAAAAACTTACTCAGTAGCATCTTAGAGCGCCATCAGGGCAACCTCAGTCAAGCCAGCCAAGCGCTGGGCATGGCCAAGAGCACCTTATTCGACAAAGTTAAAAAGTACGCCTTGCAACCCCTCGAAACTCGCCCTTGAGCATAAAAAGCTATCTGCACAGCAACGCAGAGCAAGCCTAAGTAGCTGGTCTATAGTTACTGGGCTAATGGTGGAAGGCGCACCGCTGGGGGAAGGGATGAATACACAGCAAACCGTTGATCTGCAGAACGCCTTGAGCCAAGCGCTGAACCGGCATTTGCCGCCCTGCTTGGCGGATTTACTCGACGCCACTACCCAAGCCTTAAAAGAGCAGCGTATCCGCGCCAACAGCAATAGCGAAGAGCAGACCTTCACCGATTTCATTCGGCTATGTAGCGGTCAGCGCGAACGCATCATTAACGAAACATTAAAAATCATACAGCTGCGCTTGGCCAACCCCAACAGCCAACCGCCGGTGCCCTCCTCAAGCAATGAAGACTGGAACCTAGTCGACGACGCCGAAGTCGACGAATTACTTGAGATGCGCCGTTTGGTGCGCATTTTACGCGACCCCCTGGGCACCTTAGAGTGGCGCAACTGCGCAAGGCTCAACCGTATCAATGCCTGTATCAGCAAAGACCTCGACAACCCGCTGTCCTTAGAGTTCTTAGTGCGCACCCTGCAAGCCTGCCTGCATCTGCGCCAACAACCGTTGGCGGTGCGCGAGGTTTTTTACAGCACCGCAAATGTCTTGGGTAGCACCTTGCTGCCTTACTTTAATCAACTTGATGCGCTGCTTAAACAGTATCAAATCGAGCCGTTGAGCGAAGTGCGCACAGAGCTCAATCGCCCTCCTCACAGCACGGCGAGCGTACACAGCAGTGCCGCAGCGCCCTACCAAGCTATTCAACAATTGCGCGCCGTGGATTCAAATAGCCAAGTAGCCACGGTCAATCCAGCCAGCATAGATCTGGCGGCGCTGCAGCAAGCGATTGCCACCTTACAAGCGCTAACACCGGCGCAACAGGGTTGGTCGGCTAACAGCTTTGTCCAGCAACTGCAGCAAGCCGGTGCACAACTATCGCCACGCCAATACACCGACGCGGGCTTAGTCGCAGAACTCTTTCAACATTTAGAACAGCAGCAAGTGATAGCTGCCGGGGTCAAACCGGCGTTAAGACGGCTAATGACCCCAGTCGCCCAGGCCGCCATTCTTGAGCCCGCAGCCTTCGCCGACCCTATCCACCCGGTGCGCGCGACCTTAGACAAACTCATGCGCCTGTGTGATTTCTCCGAGCCCAGCAACCCCGCACTGGAGCAACGGGTTGAGCAACTGATTGATGGCATCGTCAGTAACTATCGCGGCGACAGCAGGGTTTTTAGCGACTGCGACCAGCAGTTAGAACAACTATTAGCCATCCAACAGCGTGCCTACAGCAACAATGCCGAGCGCGTTATGCAATACCATCGCGGTCGCGACAAACTCGACGTCGCCCGCGAACAAGTGGCGGTAGAGTTGGCGCAACTATTCGGCCAGCAGGCACCGCAAGTTTTGCTCGAGTGGCTCGACGCAGGCTGGCGTGAACTCTTGGTGCACGAACTGTTACGCCAAGGCGAGCACGGCACTGAGTGGCAAGATGACTTCGACATCATTCGCCAATTACACACGTGGTTGTTGGCTGAAACGAGCGGCGCGACGGACCATGTTGAGCGTGACTATGAAGTCGACCATGTGCTCGAACTCTTACGCCTGCGCACCGAAAGCCTGCTGCCAGGGCAATATCGACACACGCCGATTTTGCAAAAACTGCAACGCCAACTGCGCGGTGAACAGCCCGTTGAGATGCTGCCATGCACCCCACTCGCCACCCGCAAACAACAACCACACTTTGACCCGAGCCAACAACGCTGGCATGAGCGGGT
>JBILAR010000175.1:0-3835 GCA_044354115.1 Pseudomonas sp.
GGTCAGCACCTGCAACTGATTTGGGCCAATCCCGCCACTGAACATTATGTATTGGCCGACCGCCAAGGCCGCGAAGCTGGCACCTTTACCGGCCAGCAACTGATGCAGCATCTGGCTAACGGCTGGATCGGCGCCCCTGCCCCAGATGCGCAGGGGGTGATTCAAGACCACTTGGAAGGCATCGTCGGCAAGTTGTATCGCGACATTGCCCATGTACGCAGTCATGACGAACTTACTGGGCTGTTTAACCGCCGCAGTTTCGAAGCCAGCGTTGCGCAAATACTCGCGGGGGCCAACAACTATGCGTTTATCTACGCCCATATCGATCAATTTAGCTTGCTCAACTCCAGTTGCGGGCACTTAGCCGGCGACAGTTACCTCAAGCAAGTGGCCAGCCTGCTGAGCAAGCACATGCCCGCAAGCGCGGTGATCGCCCGAATTAGCGGAGCCGACTTTGCCATCGCCCTGGATAAAATCGACGGCGGCCAAGCATTTCAATTGGCCGAACAATTGCGCGCCAGCATCGAAAGCCAAGCCTTTGACTGGCAGGGCCATAGCCACGGAGTGACCATGAGTTTGGGGCTGGTGCTTACCAGCGAACGGCACGACGTGATTAACGTGTTCTGCGACCTGCAAATGGCCTGTAACGCCGCCAAGGAAGCGGGCCGCAACCGTGTGCATATCTATGAAGAAGAAACCGATGGTGCCGGCACCGGCCTAATGGCGATTGCCGGACGGGTTGACGGCATCGTGGAGCGTGGCGAACTGAGTTTACGCCTGCAGCAAATTGCTCCCGCGCCACTGGAGCATGATCAATTGCCCCACTACGAAGTGTTGCTGGTGATGCAGAACGACCTCAACCTGCTGGACTTTATCTCCGCTGCCGAACGCTACAACCGCATGACCAAGGTCGATCGTTGGGTGTTGAAAACCATTTTCAGCAACTTGGCGCTACATCCAAAATTCTGGGAGCACTCCAGCGGAGTGTCGATCAATTTGTCCGGCAGCAGCCTGAATGATGACAAGTTGCTGGGTTTTATCGAGGCCCTGTTTGTTCAATACCCACTGCCACCGGAGAAAATTTGCTTTGAGTTAACCGAAACCACCGCCGTGGCCAACCTGACCAAAACCGCTGATTTCGTTCGCCATCTGCAGAAGTTTGGCTGCACCTTTTCTATCGACGATTTCGGTACCGGCTTTTCCTCCTACGAATACCTGAAACGCTTGCCGGTGGACTTCGTCAAAATCGACGGCGGTTTCGTTAAGGAAATCGAGCGCTCGCCGAGCGACCTGGCCATGGTCCGCTCGATCAACGAAATCGCCCACGTGCTGGGGCGCAAAACCATCGCTGAATATGTCGAGACCGTAAGTATTCGCCAACGTTTGGCCGAGATGGGCATCGACTATGTGCAAGGCTACGCCGTCGAGCGACCAAGGCCGCTCAGTGAACTATTAGCGCTGTGTTAACAGCGCCGTAACGGGCTATTCCTGCGAAATTTAAGGCTCTGTCCCAGTTATGTGTTGAAGCGTGCGGGTCGGGCGATGCCTAGTGCGCGGTAATTCGTAGGGTGGGCGGCGCGGACGGTGGTAGCTTGCATCACCGCGCAAGCCGGGCGCTGCGTAACCCACCATGCGGTTTGCCGGTCGAGCGCCATGGTGGGTTACGGCGCGGTCTGGTTTTGCGTTGTTGGCAGGCCGTGGTTCGTGCAATCCCCATGGATGGGGTGAATGCCGCAAGCCCGCCGGGAGCGGACGCGGCCTAACCCTACAAAGCTGTGTTAAGCGGTTTGCAGCAGGCCGCGCCATAGCGTAACAAACGGTATTACAAGCCCATTTGCTTGCTGATAATCTCGTTCATGATCTCCCGTGAGCCGCCGCCAATCGACAAAATACGATTATCGCGGTACAGCCGCTCGACCAAGCTTTCGCGCATAAAACCCATGCCACCGAGAATTTGCGTGGCGTCATAGGTAATGCGATCCGACACATCGGTGGCAAAGTTCTTTGCCATGGAGATTTCTTTAATCACACTTTTACCGGCCGCCATCTTCGCCGCTTGCCGATAGGTGAACTCACGCGACACCTCCAGCTGCGTGGCCATCTCCGCCAAACGATGTTTGAGCACCTGAAACTTGCCGATCGGTTTACCGAAAGCCTCGCGTTCTTTGGCCCAGCGCATGGCTTCTTCCAAGGCTAACTGCGAGGTCATGTTGGCCATGATCGCCAACGACAAACGCTCGCTCTGGAAATTCGCCATGATCCCGGCAAAACCCATGTTTTCGGCGCCAATCAGGTTATCCAGCGGCACCCGACAATCGTCAAAGAACAACTCGGCGGTGTCCGAGGCCCACCAGCCCATTTTCTTCAACGAGCGGCCAACCGTGAAGCCCGGCGTGCCCTTCTCGATCAGCAGCAAACTGACCCCGCCGAAACCGTCACCGCCGGTGCGCACCGCCACCGTGTAGTAATCGGCGCGCACCCCGCTGGTAATAAAGGTTTTACTGCCGCTCACCCGATAACAATCGCCATCGCGCACCGCACGGGTTTTTAAACTGGCCACATCGGAGCCACCCGAGGGTTCGGTAATGGCCAGCGCCATGATCTTCTCGCCGCTGAGCACCTGCGGTACCACGCGATCGCGCACCGCTGGCTTGGCCCACTTGAGCACCGGCGGCAAGCCGATATCCAACGAACCCAGTCCGGCGACCAAGCCGCCAGAACCGCAACGCATCAGCTCTTCGCTGACCGCCACCTTGGCAAATAAATCGCCTGCATGGCTGCCACCAAACTCTTCCGGATAACCAATCCCGAGAATGCCGGCGGCGCCTGCCTTGGCATAGAGCTCACGGGGAAAGCTTTCCGCCTCCTCCCATTCGGCCACGAAAGGCAGGATTTCCCGCTCGACAAAACGCCGGACCGAATCACGCAGCAACTGATGGTTTGCGTCAAAGTATTCTTGATAAGCAGACATGGGCAGACTCCGGGCAAGATCGACAGACCTTACCAAGCGCTTGCTTGGCCAGCAAGCCGCTATTTCGGCCAGTGCGAGCGCTAAAAACGCCAGCGGCTAATTTGCGCTACATCTGCGCCATTGCGCGGCAGCTATTCGCCCATCGGACGACGGCCGGCCAAGGCATGCGCCAAGGTGCCACCGTCGATTAGCTCCAACTCGCTCCCCAGTGGCACGCCGTGGGCAATGCGCGTCAGTGATAAGCCTTTGCCCGCGAGCATCTGCGCAATGTAGTGGGCGGTCGCCTCGCCCTCCACCGTAGGGTTAGTCGCAAGAATGATCTCGCTAAAGCTGCCGGCCTGAATCCGCGCCAACAGTTCTGGGATGCCAATGGCTTCTGGCCCCAAACCATCCAACGGCGACAAATGCCCGCGCAACACAAAATAGCGGCCGCGATAACCGGTTTGCTCAACCGCAAACACTTCAAGCGGCCCCTCAACCACACACAGCAGCGCATCATCGCGGCGCGGATCGGCGCATTGCGGGCACAGCGCGTCCTCACACAACGTACGGCACCGCTGGCAATGGCCAACACCTTCCATCGCCGCACTCAAGGCCTGCGCCAAACGCATACCGCCATGCCGATCACGCTCCAACAACTGCAACGCCATGCGCTGCGCAGTCTTCTGCCCAACACCGGGCAAGATACGCAGCGAATCAATCAATTGGCGAATCAGCGGGCTGAAGCTCATGGGGATTTACCAGGGCAAAAAAATCAAGCGTTTGAGTGTTCAACTCGGCACAAGTGGCGATCAGACGTAGTGCAGAGCAAGGCGCGACTCGGCCCGGGCAGCGGAGTTTACTGGCTGTAAATAAGCATGCCCG
>JBILAR010000032.1:0-31821 GCA_044354115.1 Pseudomonas sp.
GGGGCGGTTTTTTTGCGTGTTTTAAAACCCCCTGCCGGGGCCGTCGCCCCAACGCCGCTATGTGCTGCGGCTGGACGCCACGCTTAGAAGGGCATTTTGAAGCCGGGGGGCAGCTGCATCCCCGAGGTCACGCCAGACATTTTGTCTTGGCTATTGGCTTCGATCTTGCGCACGGCATCGTTCACCGCCGCAGCGATCAGGTCTTCGAGCACTTCTTTGTCTTCCTGCATCAGGCTGTCATCCAGACTGATGCGCTTAACGTCGTGGCGACCGGTCATGATCACGCTGACCAAGCCGGCACCGGATTGCCCAGTGACTTCAGCATTGGCCAGTTCTTCCTGCATCTTCTGCATTTTTTCTTGCATCTGCTGAGCCTGTTTCATCAGACCAGCCATTCCACCTTTCATCATGGGGGACACCTCAAGTAGTTAAGAATTAAGTCACGCGTCTACAGGTTCAATACTGTCCGCACGCACAGTGGCCGCAAACTGTTGGAGCATCTGTTGCACCAGCGGATCGGCATGAATAGCCGCCACCGCTTGGCTTTGCCGCTCAATGCGTTTACGCGCCGCCGCTTGCGCCGGGGTTTCTTGTTCAGGCTTACACAGTTGAATATCCAACGTCAGCGTACGGCCATAAAACTGGCTAAGGGCATCATTCACCCGTTGCTGCTGGGTGCTATTAAATAACGCACCCTGCGCCGGGTCCAAGTGCAGCGACCAATGATCGCCCTCCACCGCCACTAAACAGCAATTGCCGGCAATACTGCCGGTCAAACCGCTAAGGCCTAATTGCGGAAATAACTCCAGCCACTGCGCAGCTAAACCCGTCGCGGGCAGCGCTGCGGGTAAGACTTGCTCGGCTAAATCGAGCGTTTCACTGCTGTCATCGGGCAGAGACTCGAGGTAGGCGTAGGCGACATCCGTATCTATGACATCGTCTTCGTCTTCATCATCGGCGTCATCGGCGTCATCGGCTGCGGCATCGTTGAACGCCGAGACAGGCGCAACCGGCGGCAATATATCTACGACGACTGGAGCCTCATCAGCAGGCGGATGCGCCTGATAAGCCTCACGAGATTCAGCAGTACTGATTACCTGCGCGGCAACCACGGGTTCATTCCACGGCAAATCAATCTCGGCGGTGGCAACCGGGGCAGGTTCAACCGGCGCAGGCGCTACGGCCTCGGCGGGTTCAAGCGCCGGCGCCACGATGGGCACATCGGCAACCACAACGTCCGCCAAGACGCTGGTGACTGGCGCAACTGATAGTTCAACAACCGGCTCGACGACTGCCGCTACAGGCACTGCACTGGTAGCCACCGCGACGGCCACCGGAGTTAATTGGGAATCAGCGCTGGCCGGGCTGATCCCCAAGGGCTTTAGCGCGGCCGTGGGTGGCGCACTGCTGCCGGCCGGGCGAAACGCTAACATGCGTAGCAGCACCATTTCGAAACCGCTGCGCGGCTCGGGTGCCAGCGGCAAATCACGCCGACCAATCAGACCCATCTGGTAATAAAACTGCACATCTTCAGCCGGTAACGCCTGCGCCAGCGCCAACACCCGGTCACGGTCGCCTTGGCCGTTATCCACCGCCTCCGGCAACGCTTGAGCGATGGCCACGCGGTGCAGCACATTAAGAATCTCTGCCAGCACCCCAGCCCAGTCCGGACCTTGTTCGGCCAGATGCCGCACCGCCTCGATCAAGCCGCGCGCATCGCCTTCCAGCAACGCCTGCAACACGCCATACACCTGGCCGTGATCGAGGGTGCCGAGCATGGCGCGCACATCGGCAGCCAGCACCTTGCCCTCACCAAAGGCGATGGCTTGGTCGGTGAGGCTCATGGCATCACGCATCGAACCGTCGGCGGCGCGGCCCAACAGCCACAGGGCATCGACCTCGAACGGCACCTGCTCAACGCCCAGCACATGAGTCAAATGCTCAACCACCCGCTCCGGCGGCATGTTCTTCAGAGAGAACTGCAGGCAGCGCGACAGAATGGTTACTGGCAGCTTTTGCGGATCGGTGGTAGCCAGCAGAAACTTAACGTGCGGTGGCGGCTCTTCGAGGGTTTTCAGCAGCGCATTGAACGAGTGCGTCGACAGCATGTGCACTTCGTCGATCAGGTAGACCTTAAAGCGCCCGCGGCTCGGGGCATATTGCACGTTATCGAGCAGCTCACGGGTGTCCTCAACCTTGGTACGACTGGCCGCATCGACTTCGATCAGGTCGATAAAACGCCCTTCATCAATCTCTTTACAGATCGAGCAAACACCACAGGGCGTTGAGCTAACCCCAGTTTCGCAGTTCAGGCACTTAGCGATAATCCGCGCGATGGTGGTTTTGCCAACCCCACGGGTGCCGGTAAACAGATAGGCGTGGTGCAAGCGTTGGCTGTCCAGCGCGTTGATCAGGGCCTTGAGCACATGGGTCTGGCCGACCATTTCGCGGAACGAGCGCGGACGCCATTTGCGGGCAAGAACCTGATAACTCATTGAAATCCATCGCGACTGGAGCTGAAGAGGGGCTAATCCTAGCGGAGCATGGGGCAAATTGCACCCGTTCTCCCCGGCGGCAGCTAAAGGATGCTACGCAGCAATAAGCCGAGCGGAAAAGAGCATTTACCAACAGGCAGGCAAAAGCGTTAGACGGCGATACAGTTTTGAGGGTTTTGCTACAGCTAAGCCGCAGTGAAATCGGGCTTGGAGATGGAGGCAACCCCACCAGCCACACCCCGGCACACGATGTTCCCGCTGTGGCTGCTTCCTTCCGGATCTGACCAGGTTCACGGGTAACCGTTGCGGGGGGACCGGCAGGGCCACCATAACAACATCTGCCTTGCAGCAGACCGCGCCATTGTACCGCCTTGGCAACAACTTACAACCGCTGCGGCTGACTAAAAACATATCTAAGACAAGCACTTGGCATAAATCACCGGACACGCAGCGGGCCCTAAGCAAGCCGCGCCTATGCAGCTACGCTGCCAGCAGCAGGCTGCATAAGGCGCTTACATCCACACTTCTAGCCGGGCAAACCGCTCACTGAGTGGGTCGCCGGTAAGGCTAGCCGTATCATCGGCAGTGGCGCGCAAGCGAATGGCGAGCAAATCAGGCTGCTCGCCGATGTCCAGCCAATGCCGCGTACCGGCGGGCAGTACGACTAAATCGCCTTTGCCGCACAAGAGCTCAAATACCTGCTCGCCTATATGCACAGCCAGCAACCCACGCCCGGCGACGCACAGCAGCACTTGATCGACGGTATAGGTGTGTTCCTGCAGAAAACCTTCGCGCAATTCGACGGTTTGTGCACAGGTCGACGCAAAGCTCAGCACGTCCACCGCAGTCAAGCCGGTGTCGCTGTGCAATTGCTGGATCTGCGTTTGATACGCGCTCAATACGGCTTCGCTGCTGGCGTCAGCCGGCAACACTACAGGCAGCGGCGAATGGGCAAAACGCACGCCGACTTCGGCCAAGGTGCTGGCGATATCCTCAGCATGAGTCAAGACCTTGTTCGGCTGCTCGGGGCTGGCTTGCGGGTAAACACTTAAGGTCGTCATGGCTAAAACTCGTCTTAGGTTCTTCTTGTTAGGCGCCATAACCGCTAACGCCCGCAGGCTGCTCGGGCTGTCTATAGCGCAGCATAATAACCGCTGCCGCTAGGGCTGCGAGACTGGCCAAGGCAAAGGTCCAGCTCGCTCCCAAGGCATTCCAACTGTAACCGGCATATAACGCCCCGGCCGCGCCGCCAACACCGGTTAACGCGGCATACAAGGCCTGGCCTTGACCTTGCTGATGGGCGGCAAAACTGCGCTGCACAAACAAAATTGCAGCAGCATGAAAACTGCCAAAAGTGGCCGCATGTAATAGCTGGGCAAACAACAAGATACTCAGTTGCTCGGCGAAAAAACCCAGTAACAACCAGCGCACGCTCGCCAGCAGAAAGCTGATCACCAGCATTTGCTTAAGGCTGATTCGCTGCAACAGTCGCGGTATGAGCATAAACACCACAACTTCAGCCAGCACACCCAAGGCCCAGAGCCAGCCAATTACCCCGCGCGAATAGCCCAGATGCTCTAAATGAATGCTGATAAAGGTGTAGTAAGGCCCATGCGACAACTGCATCAGCGCTACGCACAGGTAAAAGGCTAAGACCCCAGGCTGGTGCAACTGCGCGACAAAGCCGCTGATCGGCGTATCGCGCAGCGATACCTGCGGTTGCGCGTCTGGCACCCAACAGCTGCTTAGGGCAATACACGCGACTATGCCCAGCAATAGCCACGGATACAGCGCTAGGCTGTAGCGCTCAAACAGCGCGCCCAAACCGACCACACTGAGAATAAAACCAATCGAACCCCACAGGCGGATTTGCGTATAGCGCGCCGCCTGTTCGCGCAAATGCGCCAAGGTGATGACCTCAAACTGCGGCAACACCGCATGCCAAAAGAACGCATGCAGAGCCATCACCAGCGCCAGCCAGGCGTAACTTTTACTGATAAAAATCAGGCTTAAACTGGCCAGAGTGAAAAAGGCACCAAGACGCACGATCAGTAAGCGCCGACCTGTGCGATCACCCAACCAGCCCCACAGGTTAGGTGCCAGACAGCGCATCAGCATGGGAATGGCGATGAGTTCGCCGATACGTGCCGGCGAGAACCCTAGCGAGTCAAAATACAATGCCAAAAACGGCGCCGTGGCACCGAGCAAGGCGAAGTAACACAGGTAAAACCCCGACAGGCGCCAGTACGGCAGCGCCGGTTCGATCACAGTTGCGCAAGCACCGGGGTGGTTACCTGCACATCGGCATTTTGCCCACGATGGCGCAGCAAATGGTCCAGCAACACCATGGCCATCATCGCCTCGGCGATTGGCGTGGCGCGAATGCCCACGCAAGGGTCATGGCGGCCCTTGGTGATGACATCCACCGGATTGCCATCGACGTCCACCGAACGCCCCGGCGTGGTAATGCTCGATGTCGGTTTAAGGGCCAAGTGCGCCACAATCGGCTGACCAGAGGAGATGCCGCCAAGAATGCCACCGCAGTGATTGCTCAAAAAGCCGGCGGGGGTCATTTCATCCCGGTGTTCGGTGCCACGCTGGGCGACGCAAGCAAAACCATCGCCGATCTCCACGCCTTTGACCGCATTAATACTCATCAGGGCGTGGGCCAACTCGGCGTCGAGGCGATCAAAAATTGGCTCGCCCAGACCCGGCATAACACCCTCGGCGACCACGGTAATCTTCGCCCCGACCGAATCTTGGTCACGGCGCAGCTGGTCCATATAGGCTTCAAGCTCGGCGACTTTATCCGGGTCTGGGCTAAAGAAGGCGTTTTGCTCAACCGACTCCCAGCCCTTAAAAGCAATTTCAATCGGTCCGAGCTGGCTCATATAGCCGCGCACGGTAATGCCTTGGGTGGCCAAATACTTTTTGGCGATGGCACCTGCGGCTACGCGCATAGCGGTTTCCCGCGCCGAACTACGGCCGCCGCCGCGATAATCGCGCAGGCCGTATTTATGTTGATAGGTGTAATCGGCGTGGGCCGGGCGGAACTGGTCTTTAATCGCCGAATAGTCTTTGGACTTTTGATCGGTGTTGCGAATCAGCAGGCCAATCGGGCAACCGGTGGTTTTGCCTTCAAATACGCCGCTGAGGATTTCCACCTGATCGTCTTCTTGACGCTGGGTGGTATGCCGGCTGGTGCCGGGCTTGCGCCGATCGAGATCAATCTGCAAATCGGCCAGCGACAGCTCAAGCCCCGGCGGGCAGCCATCGACAATCGCCACCAAGGCCGGGCCATGGCTTTCGCCTGCAGTGGTAACAGTAAACAGCTTGCCGTAAGTATTGCCGGACATGCAAAGCGCTCCGCGGGGCTATATCGAAAGGCGCAAAGTATACCCGCGCCAGCCGCCGCCGGCACGCCTGTGCATGCCGGCGGGCTAATATCGGCTAATCTGCCAATCAGCAGCGGTTGCGTTGCGCCCCCGATAAAGATTAACCAAGTACGGCACAGCCACCATGAGCGACGTCCCTGAACTGTCTGAACATGCCGAGCAAATCGCCGAACTCAAACGCCAATGGGCTGAGACACCGGCCAAACACTGGCAACTACTGCGCATGCTCGCGCAGCCCACCGAACGTGGTAGTGGCGTACGGGGACTGCGCTTTGCTGAACTGGCCCGCAGCGAACGGCACCACCCACACCTGAGTATGCTGTGCCTGAACGTGCAACTGCCCGCGCAGGTCCTGCATCGCGAACACAACGTGCTGGAACTGTGGCTGGATCATCGCCTGCACACCGCCGAGTTCGGCCCCGCCAGCGGCCTGCAAACCGAGCCGAGCAATCGTGGCCTAGGCCGTTTTTTAGCCGCACAGGCGATTAACTGGGCACTGCCGCGTTGCGCTCATTACCAGGTTATCGGCGGCGACTTTAGTGGCAAAGATATCTTTGACGAAAGCTTGCGCAAGCGCCGCGACCACCTGTTCGAGACATTAGGCTTCAACGTGACCTATAGCGATGCCGCCCAGTTAAAAGGCAGCTACAGCGCCACCGTACTCAGTGACTTAAAAGGCCAATGGAATGGCGACAAGGTGCAAATCGTTGGCTTGCTCGAGGCTGGCAAGATGCTCCAACAAGCAGATCAAACCCTAGCCGAACAAGCCATTAAACTTCGGCAAAAAGATGAGCAACTGGCGGCCAGCGTGCGTGACGAAGGCGCGTTGCGCTTCACCATTAGCACGCTGGTGATCTTCTGCCTATTTCAAGCCGCCCTGCTGCTTTGGCTGATGGTGCGATAACCTGACCGCTGCACGCTGCGTTACAGCAGCCGCGAAACAAACAACGCTTGGTGCTCGCGGCACTGCGCCGCGGCCAACAAGAACACCCCATGGCCACCCTGCTCGAACTCCAGCCAGGTAAAGTCCACTTCGGAGTACAGCTCGCACACATGCACTTGGCTGTTGCCGACTTCAACAATCAGCGTGCCACGCTCGGTCAGATGGTCCGCCGCCTCAGCCAAAATCCGCCGCACCAAGTCCAGACCGTCATCGCCACAACCCAAGCCCAGCGCCGGCTCGTGCCGATATTCAGCCGGCATGTCGTCGACATCCTCGGCATCCACATACGGCGGATTGGAGACTATCAAGTCAAACCGCTGCTTGGGCATGGCATCAAAACCATCGCTTTGCACGCTAAACACCCGATCCTCCAAACCATGCTGGAGAATGTTCTCGTTGGCCACATCCAGCGCATCAAAGGACAAATCCGCCAGCACCACCTCGGCCTCTGGGAAGCTAAAGGCGCAAGCAATGCCAATGCAGCCAGAGCCGGTGCACAGATCCAAAATGCGCTGAGGGCTGTGCGCCAGCCAAGGTTCAAATTGCCCGCCAATCAACTCGCCAATCGGTGAGCGCGGGATCAGCACACGCTCATCGACTACAAACGGCAGGCCGCAAAACCAAGCCTCACCGAGTAAATACGCGGTGGGCACGCGGTCTTCGATACGCCGGCGCAGCAATTCTTGTAGATGCGCCAGCTCATCGGCCTCTAAGCGACAATCTAGATAGCTGTCGGCAATTTCCCAAGGCAGATGCAACGCACCTAGGACCAACTGACGCGCCTCATCCCAGGCAGTGTCGGTGCCGTGGCCAAAAAACAGATCGGCAGCATGAAAACGGCTGACGGCCCAACGGATGTGGTCACGCAGGGTACGCAGGCGGGAATCGGTCACGGCAAAGTCCTCCAAAACGGGCGGCAATTCTAGGCGCAAAACAACCGTACTGGCGAGCGCCGAACGCGGTTCTCTATTAAGTAAAAATGCCCAACAGAATCGGCAGAATTCGCTGGCCCCAGCTAGATTAAGCAGAGGCACGGCCAATCCGCCCCGCCCCAAACCAGCCGTCAGGGAGCCATTATGAAGTCTGAGAAAACCTTTACCGCCAGTCGCTTACGCAGCAATGCCGGCTCCAGATGGCAGCGCCAAGCGGAAATTGCCGTGGCCGCGGTGTTCTGCTGTTTCGCCATTTTGCTGGCCATGGCCGGCATGGCGAGCTTTTTGGGACATCCGAGCAGCTTGCCCTGGCTAAGTAGTTTTGCCCCGCTGAGCCTGCTGATTGCCGGAGTGTTCTTGTTATGGCTAGGCGTATTGGCGTGGCGCATCGGCCGTATTCGTCAACATCAACGCGAATTGTATGACGCGCGCCATCCGACGGATGAAGCAAACAGTTAAGCCGGCGCCGCGTTTACGCCATCGATGCCATGGCGCGTGCTGGTAAACTAACCGGCCTTGGCGGAGGCCCCATGCAAGACGACGACCTAAATCTATTTAAATCAGCAACCCAGGGCATCAAGCCGATCAGCCATGATCGCGCCGAGATTGGCAAAAGCCCGGCAGATCGCCAGCAACTAGCAAAACGCCGGCAAGCGGCCACGGTTCGCACCGCCAGCCTGACCATCGACGGCTTGTCAGACCTGTTTGTGCTCGACGTAACCGCCGAAGAGGAGCTGTATTGGGCCCGCGACGGCGTGCAAGAGACCCAGATGCGCAAACTCAAGGCCGGGCAAATTGCTTTTGAAGGCAGCCTCGACTTGCACGGCATGAGTGTGGAGAAAGCCCGCGAAACCCTCTGGGCCTTTCTCGCCGAAGCCACCAAGCTGGAGATTCGCTGCGTGCGCATCACCCACGGAAAGGCCGCGCGCTTAGACGGCAAACGCCCGCTGATCAAAAGCCACGTCAACACCTGGCTGCGCCAACATACACAAGTGCTTGGCTTTACCTCATGCAGTGGCAAGCACGGAGGCACTGGCGCCGTGTATGTGATGCTCAAACGCACCATGCTCGAAGGCCGCGACGAATAGTGTCGATGCCAATACCCGCTCCATAACGTCTTAATGACGCGTTCGTCGGCTAAAGCCACGCTAACGGCTTGTCAGCACGGGCCTTGCCACCTACCCTGCGCGCCTGCATTACCAACTGGAAAAATCATGTCCCTGGAACACAGCTACAACGCCATCCTGACCCAACTGGGTGAGGACGCCAGCCGCGAAGGCTTGCTCGACACGCCCAAGCGCGCGGCCAAAGCCATGCAATACCTGTGCAATGGTTACAGCAAAAGTCTCGATGAGATCGTTAACGGCGCACTGTTCAGCTCCGATAACAGCGAAATGGTGCTGGTGAAAAACATCGAACTGTATTCGCTGTGCGAACACCACATGCTGCCTTTTATTGGCAAAGCGCACGTCGCCTACATCCCTAACGGCAAGGTGCTGGGGCTGTCGAAGGTGGCGCGGATTGTCGACATGTACGCCCGTCGCCTGCAAATCCAGGAAAACCTCAGCCGGCAAATTGCCGACGCCATCCAGCAAGTCACCGGAGCGCTCGGCGTGGCCGTGGTCATTGAGGCGCAGCATATGTGCATGATGATGCGCGGCGTCGAGAAGCAAAACTCCTCAATGGTCACCTCGGTGATGCTCGGCGAATTTCGCAACAACGCCGCGACCCGCAGCGAGTTTCTTAGCCTGATTGGCTAAACGCCCCGACCGATTATTTATGCCAGCCCTGCTGGCATGTTGCCCACCTTAAGGATATTCAACGTGCTGCTCAAAGCCCTCAGAATTGGTCTCGGCCAACTCATCATCTTTATCGATTTCATCACCCGCCCACGGCCACTGCAGCGCACTCCAGAGGCGCAAGCGGTGGTTAATCAGGCGGCCGCCAGCCTGTCGCTGTATCAATTTCGCGCCTGCCCATTTTGTGTGCGTACCCGTCGCAGCATTCGCCAACTGAACCTGCCGATTCAACTGTTTGATGCTATGAACGACGAAGTGGCGCGGCAAACGTTGCTCGCTGAAGGCGGCGCTATCAAGGTGCCGTGCCTGCGTATCGAAGAAAACGGCAGCACGACTTGGATGTATGACTCCAAAGTCATCATCGCTTACCTGCAACAACGCTTCGCATAAGCCCCGCCGAGAAACTCCCCGCCACACAGTAATGCCCCAGCCTGACGACTAAAGTCTAAAGGCTGGCGAATTACGCCTATGTTTAAGTTGCCTCCTGTAACGAAACGTTAATAAAACGTTCGTTAAGCCGTTTAACCAGGAGACAACAATAATGCCAACCTCCCCGCTCGCCCGCGCCATCACCCTTGCTAGTTTAGGCAGCTGCCTTGCCCTGCCCAGCTTGGCCCACGCTGATTTTGTTAAAGACAGTAAAGCCAGCCTTGAGTTGCGCAACTTCTATATGAACCGTGACTTTCGCCAAGAGGGCGGCAATAAGGGCCAGTCCAAGGCTGAAGAATGGGCCCAAGGCTTTCTACTGCGCATGGAGTCCGGCTACACCGAGGGCACCATCGGCGTAGGTATCGATGCCATCGGCCTAGCAGGCGTCAAGCTCGACTCCGGTGACGGCACCTCCGGCACCGGCTTACTGGCAGCCGACCGTTCTGGCGGATCGCAGGACAACTACTCCGAGTTGGGTTTGACCGGCAAACTGCGGGCCGCCAAAAGCACCCTCAAAGCCGGCACCCTGACCCCCAAACTGCTGGCCTTGCAGGCCAATGACTCGCGCCTGCTGCCACAAACCTTCAAAGGCGGGCAGCTCAACTCGCTGGATATCGACGGTTTGAGCCTAGATGCCGGGCAACTCAAAGAGGTCAACTACCGCGACTCGACTAACTACGAAGAGATGACCATCAACGGCGGCGGTAAGCGCAACATAGTTTTTGCTAAAGGCCTGACCAGTGATGAATTCAACTTCGCCAACGCCAGCTACAAGTGGAGCGATCAGCTGACCACCAGCTATGGCTACGGCAACCTTGATCAGTTCTACAAGCAACACTTAGTCAACTTGGTGCATGTGTTGCCGCTGGCTGACAAGCAATCGCTGAAAACCGATTTACGCTACGCCCGCTCAACCGATGACGGCAGCAGCAACGTCGACAACAAAGCGCTCGGGGCAATGCTGACTTACGGCATCAATAGCCACGCTTTTGGTTTGGGTTATCAGACGATGAGCGGCGACACCGGTTATGCCTACGTCAATGCCACCGACCCGTTTTTGCTCAACTATGTGCAAATCGGTGATTTTGCCAACAAAGACGAAAAATCTTGGCAGGCGCGCTACGACTACAACTTTGCCGCTGTCGGCATTCCCGGCCTGACCTTTATGACCCGTTACGTCAGCGGCAGCGATGTTGAGCGCGGCGCGTCCTTAGGCGAAGGCAAGGAATGGGAGCGCAACATGGACATCGCCTATGTCGTCCCGGAAGGTAATCTCAAGGGCCTCGGAGTGAAATGGCGCAACGCTACCAGCCGCTCTAACTTTGGCAACGACCTAGACGAAAACCGTCTGATCCTCAGTTACACAGTGGCGCTCTGGTAACAGTTCCACCAACAAAAAAGCCCGTGAGCAGCGACGCTGATCACGGGCTTTTTTACCCTAAAGGTTAATCGTGGCTAGTGGAGCCGATTTTATGCACGGACAAGTCTGCGCCGTAATATTCCTCTTCCTGGGTCAGACGAATACCAACGCTCCATTTGAGCAAGCCATAGACCGCAAAACCGCCCAGTAAGGCCACCGCGACCCCAAGCCCAGTGCCGATTAACTGGCTAATCAAGCTAACCCCACCCAAACCGCCGAACACTTGTTGGCCAAAAATACCGCAAGCAATCCCGCCCCAAACCCCGCACAAGCCGTGCAGCGGCCAAACGCCGAGCACATCGTCAATCTTCCATTTGACCTGAGTGGCAGTAAAGGCAAACACAAACATGCCACCGGCGACCAACCCAGTCACCAAAGCTCCAATGGGATGCATCACATCAGAGCCAGCACAAATGGCGACCAACCCCGCCAGTGGACCGTTATGCAAGAAGCCCGGGTCATTACGCCCAACCACCAAGGCCGCTACGGTGCCGCCCACCATCGCCATTAACGAGTTAACCGCGACCAGACCGCTGACCGCCGCCATGGTTTGCGCACTCATGACGTTAAAACCGAACCAACCGACAATCAAAATCCACGAACCCAAGGCCAAAAACGGAATGTTTGAAGGCGCGAATGCCACCAAGCGACCATCACGATAACGACCGTTACGGCGCCCCAGCAGTAACACCGCCGCCAGTGCCAACCAACCACCGACCGCATGCACCACCACGGAGCCGGCAAAGTCATGGAAACTCGCGCCAAACTGCGCCAATAGCCAAGCCTGCAGGCCGTAATTACCGTTCCAGACCATGCCCTCAAAGAATGGATAGACGAACGCCACGATCAAAAACGTGGCGCACAATTGCGGACCAAACTTAGCCCGCTCGGCAATCCCGCCGGAAATAATCGCCGGGATGGCCGCAGCAAAGGTCAGCAAGAAGAAAAACTTCACCAAGGCATAACCGTTATCAACGGTCAGCGCGGCGGCTGGGGCGAAAAAAGTTACCCCGTAGGCAACCCAGTAACCGATAAAGAAGTAGGCTAAGGTCGAGATGGCAAAATCGGAGATAATCTTCGACAGTGCATTGACTTGGTTCTTTTGCCTTACGGTGCCCACTTCAAGAAACGCAAAGCCCGCATGCATGGCCAGCACCATGACCGCGCCAAGCAAAATAAACAGGGTGTTGGAGCCATGAACCAAGTTACTCACAGCACTTTGCAGGTTATCCATCGAGGTAACAGCCCTTACAGTCAGCGAAAAAGCACCAGATTGATACACGCAACACAACAAGGCACCATTTTGGTGCGAAGCGGTAGCCATCAAAGGTCTTTAACGTCTGCATTGCAGCTCGAAAACCTTCAGCGGAGCGTCTAACAATAAATACATTTCCTATGTTTATCATAGAGTTACGTAGGCAAAATCAGAACACTGCGAGCAATCAAAGCGCCCGAATATAGAGCGCAACAACAACACAACGCACCAGCAGAAAGCAAAAGACGTACCATCTCAAATTATCAACGCGGCAATATCGTTCATCACCAGAGCAAAACAGCCTAAGGAGAGACCAGATGCCACATAGCAGTGCAAAAACCCAGCAAGAGCTATTACAGGCCGAATTTCAGGCACTGATCAAGGATGCCGAAGCCCTGCTGCAACATGCGGCAGGCTTGGCCGGTGAGCACGCCGATGAGTTGCGCGAGCAGATTCAAGCTAATTTGCAACGTGCCCGCGACACGCTCGGCACTGGCGAAACCGCCCTGCGCAAACACGGTGCCGCTGTGCGCGAGGCCAGCGAAGCCTATGTACAGAGTAATCCTTGGCAAGCCATTGGCATTGCCGCGGGCCTTGGTCTGCTGCTCGGGCTACTGATGGGGCGACGTTAACTATGAGCGACACTGGCACTAACACAGCACCCGTCACGCCATCGCTGGTGCGCTTTGGCGCGGCCGGACTCGGCCTGTTGCACAGCCATATCGAGCTATTTGGCCTTGAGCTGCAAGAACAAAAAGCCAACACCTTGCAGGCCCTAACACTTACCGCCATGGCATTGCTGGCCGGCTGGCTGCTGTTGATAGGGCTGTCGACACTGTTATTGATAGCCCTGTGGGATGACTATCGATTAGCCACCATCAGTGGCTTATGCCTGTTTTATCTGCTGCTGTTACTGGCCAGCCTGTGGCGCCTACGCAACCTGTTAAGCCGCAGCAAAAATCCCTTTAGCGCCAGCCTTAGTGAACTGGCCCGCGACCGCGAGCACTTGCTGCCATGAGCCAGCCCGAACTGCCCATTAATGCGTCCAAACTCGAACTGCGCAAAGCCTTGATCCAGATGCGCCTAGAGCTGCATCGCCAGCAATTGCGGCACGAAACCTTACTGCTGGCCAAGCCATTGCATGTGGCCAAAAACCTCAGCCAACAATGCACATCGGTGCTCGGCAAGCATCGCACTTCCGTATTGGCCGCGGCCGCCGTAGGCGTTCTGGCGCTAGCACTGGTACAGCGTAAGCAACTGGGCAACTGGCTAACCTTGGGCAGCGCCCTCGCCCCACTGCTTACGCAATTACTGCGCAGCACCAGCCCAGCGGTAAATCCAACACCAAGCACCGAGGCCAACACCCACGCTACAACAGATAAGCACGCGAGCTAGAACAAAGCGCGAGCAGCCCAAAGCGCCGCAGCCACCACAACCAGCAGAAAAACCACCAGCACGACTTTTGTCGATGAGGCCTTAGTCACTGCCGGCGTCTGCGCACCTGGCCCCTGCGCCACCGCAGCTACAGTGGTGGCAGAGCCCTTAGCGATACGTGTAATCGGCGCCATCGGCATAAAGACTGTCGCGTCCTCATCTTGTGCCTGCACAACCTCGACCTTAGGCCCGATCACCAATAACACCACCCCGCCCATTTGCATCTGGTCGCCAGCCTGCAAGGCTGCGGCTGTGACCTTGGCGCGATTGAGCAACACACCATTGGCTGAACCTAAATCCTTCACCTCAAGCACGCCATCTTTAAAGAAGAACTCGCAATGGCGACGCGATAACTCAGCATCGTTAAAACACAGCTCACACTTAACCGAGCGACCGAAGGTCATGGAGCCCGACAACGGATATTTCTTACCTTCGTTTTCGCCTTGTATCACCTGCAAAAACCATTTCTTACTGCTGTCCGGTCTAGCCGCTGTTTTCAGTGGGTCGATAAACTGCAAGGCCACCGGGCCAATCTGCACACTGTCATCCGCGCGAATCTGATAACGACCACTGATGCGCTCGCCGTTCACCGAAGTGCCGGTTTCGCTGGCGCAATCACTGAGAAAATAGTGACCGTCTTCACGAAGGATTTCAGCGTGAAAAAGACTCACCCCGTGATCCGCCAAGACCAAGGTGTTACGACCATCTTGGCCAAGGGTGATTTTTTCATCCGCCAACCAAACAGGCGGCTGGCGTGAGTCTTTAAATTGTAATTTCAACATGACGATGCAAAACCCTGTAAAAAATTAACCGCTAACCACTGCGCCAAGCCAAGCGGGCCTGGCACGACTTAATCCATGCCATTACTTAGAATATGGTCCCACAAGCGGGAAACCGGATTGGAACTGTCTTCTGCGGGCTTGCTCGCCTGACTTTTGCTTGCTGGCGTATTTTTTGCCGTCCGCGGCGCGGCAGGTCGCGGCTTAGCAATCGGGCGTGTGGCGCGAGCTACGTAAGCCGCATGTTCACTGGCCAACTTTAATAACTGGGGGTGTTCCGGCTCGGCCAACAAGCCCGACTGGATATTCTCCAGCGCCCGCGTAAATTCACGACTGGCATAGGCCGCATTAGCCTGCTCAAAATAAATCTCAGCAATTTGCTGCAAGCCATTGCGGGCCTGCTGATTATCCGGCGTCAAAGCCAATGCCTGCTGGAAATAAAACAGGGCGTTATCATCAAGCGGATTGGTCAACTGCATACTGGCAACCCGCAACTGTCCCAGACTAATACTGGCAGCCGCCCGCGCCGCAATAACCCGCTGCAAGCCAGCTTGCGCAGCCATGTTCTCGGGCTCTAGCTGTAATACTTGAGCGAAGAAATAGTCAGCATTATCTTGCGCTGGCGCCTGCAACTTACCCTCAACTAAACGAGCTTCGGCTTGCGCCAAATAATCACTAATTTTTATACTAAAATTTATTTTGTAGCCGGCAAAAGCACCGCCCACCAGCAATATCGCCCCCAACAACAACGCCAACACCTTGGATACTGCGCGACTCTTGGGTTTTGCTAGTGGCACAGTTTTACTAAATTGCGTGACGTTAAGATCGTCATCTTGCAACAACGCTAGGCTTTGCAGCAGCTCCCGGCAACTGGCAAAGCGCTTATTAACATCTTTAGCCAGCATCCGATCCAGCAATGGCTGATAGGCGGTTAAATGTGCCGGCAACTGCGGAATCGGCATTTGCACATGGTTCATCACCGTCTGGGTGTAACTCGGGCCACGAAAATCGTTAGTTCCGGTCAGCATCTCCAACAACAACACGCCCAAGCTGTAGATATCCGTGCGCTGATCCAGCGGCTGACACTGCGCCTGCTCAGGGCTGCTATAGGCAGGACTACCAACTGCGATACCGAACTGGGTTAAGTCATTGTCGATAGCCAAATCTTTAGCCACGCCAAAATCGGTAATTACCACCGAACCATCTTTACGAAATAGGATGTTCGCCGGTTTAATATCGCGATGCACCAAGCCTTGCTGATGCACCACCTGTAAACCTTCAGCTATTTGCTGAGTAATACTTAAAGCCCGCTCGACAGTTAAAGCTTGGCCCTTATATTGAGTTAGATCACCACCGGCAACAAACTCCATCGCCAAGTAGTGACGACCATCGGCCAACTTATCAATGTCATAGATAGTCACTATCGAGGCATGATGCAGCGAGGCGACGACGTGCCCCTCATTGATAAAGCGCCGACTGAACTCATCGTCTACCGCACTATTAAGTACCTTAATAGCCACTTTGCGCTGTAACGAATTCTGCGTAGCCAAAAAAACCTCGGCCATACCACCTTTGCCGAGCTGACCATGCAACGTGTAACCGGCAACTTCAATCAACTTATCGTTCATAACCAACCAAATTATTTAGCTCCAAGTATTTTCAAGCTTTAATTCTTAACAATTTCTTTAAAAAGCCAATCTTAGGCAATGCGCCAACGGGTACCGCCGCAAATCCCCCCATCACCAGCGCGCAAGAAATATTGTCTTTACCACCGGCATGGTTAGCGGCGCTAATCAACGCGATCACGGCGGCATCAAGTTCGCCGCGAGACCCGAGCTTAAATAGAAGCTGATCACTGAGTTCGCCATGCAGTCCATCACTGCACAGCAATATTCGTTGGCCGTTTTCCAGCGTGCCCCGTACCACGCCAACCTCAAGCTCCAGAGAGGCGTAACCCAAGCACTGAGTAATCTCATTCTTACGTGGGTGAGTGCGTGCCTCCTCGGCACTCAATTGACCGATATCGATCATCGCCTGCACCCAACTGTGGTCTTTGCTCAGCGGGATAATGTTTCTGCTGCCAAGCAAATAAGCCCGACTGTCACCAACCCAGGCCAGCTGATAATCGGCACCATTAAACTTGACCGCCACTACAGTGCTGCCCATGCCTTTACTGGCAGGGTCAAGCGCTGCCGCCTGAACAATGGCCTGATTGGCCGCATGGATTGCCACTTCCAGACTGTCTTGCAGCCCCATACTCTCAGCAATAGCCGCCACCACAATGGCGCTGGCCACCTCGCCACGCTGATGCCCACCCATTCCGTCAGCAATCACCCACAAGCCCAACTCAGGACAGCTAAGGATGCTGTCTTCATTGTGCGCCCGCACCTGTCCAGGCACGCTATGAATGGCATAGTTGATTTTATTTTCGGTGCCGTTCATTGCTTTAGTCGTCCGCAGCCGCCGCTGTATCGGCATGATCGAAGTATAACCAGTAAGGATAAGTCGCCTAACCTCCGGCCAAGCCGCCCAGCATGCCGTCAGCGCAAGGCAGCGACTATCCTAGGCGCAATATATTTAACCAAAACGTTAACCGGTCGAATATTTTGCCGGCCCGTTGAAAGTTCGCACCGAGGATCGAATGATACAGGGCGACGACGTAGGCGAAACGCAACGGGTGACAACGCAATATGCGCAAGGCAGAAACGACAAAGCCCCATTTCTGGGGCTCTGCGTTATAAAGATGGCGGAGGCGATGGGATTCGAACTCATGGACCTGTTACAGTCGACAGTTTTCAAGACTGTTGCCTTAAACCACTCGGCCACACCTCCGTACTTGTTGCGGCCGCCATAATACCGGAACGAAACACACTGTCAAACTCTAAGCGCAGACTTCTGCAAAGTGTCTGTTATGCTCGACTTTGAGCAACGCAACCTTCGACCGTCCAGGAGTGACGCCATGCAAGAGCAAAATTACGTTCTCAACCATGCCCAGATTGAGCAACAGGAAGTCAGCCGGGTACTGCGCAACACCTACGGCCTGCTGGCACTGACCCTAGCCTTCAGTGGCGTGGTGGCTTATTTCGCGCAGCAAATGCATGCCAAGCCGCTGGGCTTTTTCACCATGATCATTGGTTTTTACGGCTTGTTCTTCCTGGCCGCCAAGCTGCGTAACTCCGCGTGGGGTTTACTGGTAGCGTTCGCCTTGACCGGCTTTATGGGTTACAGCATTGGCCCGATGCTGAATCGCTACCTCGACATGCCCAATGGCAGCGAAGTGGTCAGCTCTGCATTTGCCATGACGGCGTTGGTGTTCTGCGGCCTGTCGGCGTATGTACTGACCACCCGTAAAGACATGAGTTTCTTGTCAGGCTTTATCACCGCCGGTTTCTTTGTGCTGCTGGGCGCCGTGGCCGCGAGCTTCTTCTTCCAGATCAGCGGGCTGCAATTGGCGATTAGCGCAGGCTTTGTGCTGTTCTCGTCGGCCTGCATTCTGTTTCAGACCAGCGCCATTATTCAGGGCGGTGAGCGCAACTACATCATGGCTACCATCAGCTTGTATATTTCGATCTACAACCTGTTTGTCAGCCTGCTGCAGATACTCGGCATCATGAGCAGCAACGATTAACTCCTGCTGCTTACCTAAAGCCCGCTTCGGCGGGCTTTTTGTTGCGGAAAATTCCTCTTGAGGCTTTATCATTAGCCTTATGTTGCCGCTTAGTTGATTGCCCATGAAATTTGCCATTGCCCTGTTCGCCGCGCCGCACGCTCCCTCAGCTCGGCGCGCCTTGCGTTTTGCCCAAGCTGCACTGGCCGGCGGACATGAAATTACCCGCCTGTTTTTTTATCAAGACGGTGTGCACAGCGGCTCGCACAATGTGGTGACCCCGCAAGATGAATTGGACTTATCCAGCGAATGGCGCGAGTTCGTGCGCCAACAACGACTCGACGGGGTAATTTGCATCGCCGCCGCGCTGCGCCGTGGCGTACTCAGCAGCGAAGAAGCCGCGCGCCACAGTCGCCCGGCCGCCAACTTAGCCCCTGACTGGGAGCTGTCCGGGCTTGGCCAGTTGCACGAAGCCATGCAGGTGGCCGATCGCCTGATCTGCTTTGGAGGCCATTAAGATGGCTAAGTCACTGTTGTTAATTAGTCGTCAAGCACCCTGGAGCGGCCCCGGCGCACGCGAAGCACTGGACATAGCCCTCGCCGGCGGCGCCTTTGACTTGCCGCTGGGCATGCTGTTTCTCGATGACGGCGTGTGGCAACTGGCGCCAGCGCAACAACCCACGCAACTGCAACAAAAAGACCTCGGCGCGAACCTGCAGGCGCTGCCGATGTTTGGCGTCGAAGCGCTGTATGCCTGCAATCGCAGCTTGTTCGAGCGCGGCCTAGCCAGCCACAGCTTGAGTCTGCCAGTTGAACTGCTCGATGAGCATGGCCTGAGCGCCCTGATTAAGCGCTATGACATGGTGATTACCCTATGACCACCCTGCACGTGCTGTCGCACTCGCCCTTCACCGACAGCCGTTTGAGCAGCTGCCTGCGCCTGCTTAGCCTGCATGACGGCGTATTGCTCAGCGGCGATGCCGTGTATGCCCTGCAAGCCGGCACCGCGCAGCGCCACGCCCTCGAACTGATGCCCGATGCCATCGGCCTATTTGCGCTGGAGGAAGACCTGCACGCCCGCGCCATTAGCGACTTACCGGCACGCGTGCGCTGCCTGGACTATCCGGCCTTTGTCGAACTGACCCTGCGCTACGCCAAGGTCAACAGCTGGCTATGACGCACTCATCCCTCATCGGTACTGATCTCGCCTTGGATAAAGACGGTTTTCTACTGCACCTAGAAGATTGGTCACCGGCCGTGGCCGAACGACTGGCGACTAACGAGGGCATCAGCCTGAGCGCCGAACACTGGGAAATATTGCAGCTGCTGCGCCAGTTTTATCAGGAGTTTCAGCTATCACCGGCCACCCGTCCATTGATCAAATACGCGGCGTTAAAACTGGGCAGCGACAAAGGCAACAGCCTACAGCTCAATCGCCTCTTTAACGGCACGCCGGCCAAGCTGGCCGCCAAGCTCGCCGGCCTGCCGAAACCGACTAATTGCTTATAAACCGGCGCGCGCCAACAACGCCGCACGCGCCCTAGCCATTCTGACAAATTTGAGTACCCAGCGCCGATGAACAGCGAACCGAGCAACCAAACAACTCCCGCCGAGCACCCCTTCGCCCACTACGTGCGTATTTTGGGTAAAGGCAAACGCGGCGCGCGCGACCTGACCCGAGAGGAAGCACGCGAGGCGATGGGCATGTTGCTCGATGACAAAGTCGAAGACACCCAACTTGGCGCGTTTCTGATGTTGCTGCGCCACAAAGAAGAAAGCGCCAGCGAAATGGCCGGCTTTACCGAAGCCGTACGCGCACGACTAAATGCACCCGAAATTCGCGTGGATCTCGACTGGCCCAGCTACGCCGGAAAGAAACGCCACCTGCCTTGGTATCTGCTGGCGGTCAAAGCCTTAGCCGTCAGCGGCGTGCGCATCTTGCTGCATGGCGGTGGCGCCCACACGGCCGGGCGCATGTACAGCGAGCAGCTGATTAAACTGCTAGAAATCCCCTATTGCCGCGACTGGGCCGGTGTTGCCGCCGCGCTGGACGAGCAACAGTTGGCGTTTATCTCGCTGGGCGATTGGATGCCGCCGCTACAGCGGATGATCGACCTGCGCAACATTCTCGGCCTGCGCTCGCCCATACACTCGCTGACCCGGGTGATCAATCCACTCAAGGCGCAGTGCGGCCTGCAGAGTATTTTTCACCCGGGCTATCAGGTCACCCATCGCGAAGCCAGCCAGCTACTGGCGGACACCGCAATAGTGATCAAAGGTGAAGGCGGCGAACTGGAAATGAATCCCGACGCCCTCAGCCATTTGTATGGCACCACCGGTGGGATTGACTGGGATGAGCAATGGCCGGCGCTGTCGCCGCTGCGCCACGTCAAACCTGAGGCATTGGAGCCGCAACACTTGCTCGCCGTTTGGCAGGGCCGCAGCGAAGACGCCTACGGTCGCTTGGCCGTGATTGCCACCATCGCTTTGGGCTTGCGTGGCCTTGGTGAGCCGCGCGAGGCGGCCTTTGCTCGCGCCGAGCAGATCTGGGCGCAACGCTTGGGTTAATGCTTGCCAGCGCTCAGCCACTTAAGCGGTGGCTGAGCAGCGAGTAACAGTGGCTTATTCGCTTTCGCTAGTTTGCGCACCTTCAAACCACGCCAGCTTCTCGCGTAATTGCACCACTTCACCAACAATTACCAAGGTCGGCGCATGCACGGTTTGCGCGGCCAGTAACGCCGGCAAACTGCCCAAGGTGCCGGTAAATACCTTCTGATGACGGGTAGTGCCCTGCTGGATCAGCGCCACGGGCGTGTCGGAGCCACGGCCATGGGCGATCAACTGCGCGCAGATCACCGGCAAACCGGTTAAACCCATGTAGAACACCAAGGTTTGCCCGCGCGCGACTAAATCGCTCCACGGCAAATCGCAGCTACCGTCTTGCAAGTGGCCGGTGACAAAGCGCACCGACTGCGCATAGTCACGATGGGTCAGCGGGATGCCGGCGTAAGCCGCGCAACCACTGGCGGCGGTAATCCCCGGCACCACCTGAAAAGGGATGCCATGGGCGGCCAACTCTTCAATCTCTTCACCACCGCGACCAAAAATAAACGGATCGCCACCCTTCAGGCGTAATACCCGCTTACCTTGTTTGGCCAACGTAACCAGTTGCTGATTGATTTGCTCTTGCGGCACCGCGTGCTCGGCGCGGCGCTTACCGACGTAAATGCGTTCGGCGTCGCGCCGGCACAGCTCGACGATTTCCGGCGCGACCAAGCGGTCGTAGAGCACCACGTCGGCTTGCTGCATCAAGCGTAAGGCGCGAAACGTCAGCAAATCTGGATCACCCGGCCCGGCGCCGACCAGATACACCTCACCAAGCTGACGCGGCGCAGCACCGGCGACTTTCGCCTCTAGCAAACGCTCGCCTTCGCTGAGCTTGCCAGCAAATACGCTTTCGGCGATCTGCCCTTGGAACACCTCTTCCCAAAACACCCGGCGCTGCTGCACATCCGGAAACAGCGCTTTAACTTGCGCGCGAAAACGCTTCGACAGTCCGGCCAATTGGCCGTAGGTAGCCGGAATCCAAGTCTCAATTTTGGCCCGAATTAAACGTGCCAACACCGGCGCGTCGCCGCCACTGGTAATCGCCACTATCAGCGGCGAACGATCGACGATGGCCGGGAATATCACGCTGCACAGCTTGGGCGCATCCACCGCATTGACCGGAATGCCCCGCGCTTGGCAGTGCTCTGAAACCACGGCATTGAGCGCCTCGTCATCGGTTGCAGCGATCACCAAACACACGCCATCAAGGTCAGTCTGCTGATAACCACGCAGCTCGACAGTGCCTTGGCTACTGGCCGCCAACGCCACTAACTGCCCATCCACCTGCGGTGCAATCACCCGTAGCGCGGCGCCAGCATCCGCCAGCAAGCGGCCTTTACGCAGCGCCACTTCGCCACCGCCGACCAGCAATACGCAGCGCCCCTTGAGGTTATGAAACAACGGCAGGAAATCCATGGGCACTCTCTTGATCGGCAAAATAAACTTGATCGGCTAAAACAAAACGGGGCAGCTCTGGCCACCCCGTCATTCATTACAGCAACGGCGCTTAGCCGATGACTTCAATGCCTGCCATATAAGGCTTAAGCACCTCGGGCACGCGAATCGAGCCATCCGCTTGCTGGTAGTTCTCCAGCACCGCCACCAGTGTGCGACCCACCGCTAAGCCCGAGCCATTGAGGGTATGCACCAACTCAGGCTTACCGGTTTCCGGATTGCGATAACGGGCCTGCATGCGCCGCGCTTGGAAGTCGCCACAGTTCGAGCACGAGGAGATTTCGCGGTATTTGTCTTGGCTCGGCACCCACACTTCAATGTCAAAGGTCTGATTGGCACTAAAGCCCATATCACCGGTACACAAGGCCAATAAACGGTACGGCAACTCGAGCAACTGCAGGACTTTCTCGGCGTTGGCGGTGAGACCAACCAAAGCGGCATGCGAGGTTTCTGGAGTGACGATCTGGACCATTTCAACTTTGTCGAACTGGTGCTGACGGATCATGCCCCGCGTGTCACGCCCAGACGCCCCAGCCTCACTGCGAAAGCACGGGGTATGGGCGACGAATTTGAGCGGCAGTTGCTTGGCATCCAAAATTGCCCCGGCAACCATATTGGTCAAAGACACTTCGGCGGTAGGTATCAGGTACAGATCGGCCTCGTCTTCGCGAGCAATCTTGAACAGGTCTTCTTCAAATTTAGGCAACTGACCGGTGCCCTGCAGCGCGCCGGCTTGCACCAGATACGGGGTGTAAACCTCCTCATAGCCATGCTCGCTGGTGTGCAGATTGAGCATGAACTGCGCCAACGCCCGGTGCAGACGGGCGATTGGCCCACGCATCAGCGAGAAGCGCGCACCGGACAATTTGGCCGCGGTTTCGAAATCCAGCCAGCCATATTGCTCGCCCAGTGCGACGTGATCTTTGATCGCGAAATCAAACTGGCGTGGCGTGCCCCAGCGGCGTACTTCGACGTTGGCGTCTTCATCAGCGCCAAGCGGCACCGACTCATGCGGCAGGTTGGGGATATTCAGCAAAATGTTATCCAATTCAAGCTGGATAACATCCAATTCACTCTTGCCCTGCTCCAACTCGCTACCCATGCGGTCGACTTCGGCAAGCATCGGTGCGATGTCTTCACCGCGCTGCTTGGCTTGGCCGATAGCCTTGGAGCGCGCATTGCGCTCGGCTTGCAACTGTTCAGTGCGGGTCTGGATAGTTTTACGCTGCGCTTCAAGCGCTTCGAGACGCAGCACATCTAAGGTAAAGCCGCGGGCGGCTAGACGCTCAGCCGTCTCATGCAGTTGGGTGCGAATAAGTTTCGAGTCAAGCATCTGAATAATCTCAAACAAAGCGAATAAGGACGGCGCCGTGACGACGCAATACTGCGCAGTTTACGGACTCAGCGCAGGCTTTCCGAGGATTTTATCGTTTACAGACGCGCCAAGGTCATTCCCAGCCAAGCCGCGCATAAGCCACCAAGCACGCTGCCAAGCAAGTAGCTAACAGCCACACCAAACTGACCTGCTTCCAGCAAACGCAACACTTCCAGGCTAAAACTGGAAAAAGTGGTCAGCCCGCCTAATACCCCAACCGTTAAACCCGTGCGTAAGACCAAGGACATATCAGAGCGCAGGAGAAAATAGGCGGACAAAAAACCTATCAAAAAACAGCCAACAATATTCACCGCTAAGGTCGCCAGATAATACTGTCGCGGCCAATGGGCGACGACCGCCGCGCTGGTCAAAAAACGCAGCACCGAGCCAACAGCACCACCCGCCGCAACCGCCAAAGCGATCTTAATCATGGGTTCTCCTTTGTCTTGGACTCAGTCGATCAAGGTTGGCCAGATACTTAAGTTTCTCACCAATTTTTATCTCCAAGCCTCGCGGCACGGGCTGATAAAAATGCTGCTCGGGCAATTGCTCGGGTAAATAATATTCGCCCGCGGCATAGGCCTCAGGTTCATCGTGGGCATAACGATATTCATCACCATAGCCAAGCTGCTTCATTAACTTGGTCGGCGCATTACGCAGATGCAGCGGCACCTCCAACGAACCATGCTCGGCCGCCGCGCGCATCGCCGCCTTAAAGCCGAGATACACCGCATTGCTTTTCGGCGCGCAGGCCAAATAGGTAATAGCCTGCGCCACCGCCAACTCACCCTCTGGGCTGCCGAGGCGCTCCTGTACCTCCCACGCAGCCAAGCAGATACTCAGCGCACGCGGGTCGGCATTGCCGATGTCTTCGCTGGCCATGCGCACCACCCGGCGGGCGATGTACAGCGGGTCACAACCGCCATCGAGCATCCGCGCAAACCAATAGAGCGCACCGTCGGCATTCGAGCCGCGCACCGATTTGTGCAAGGCAGAAATCTGATCGTAAAACGCCTCGCCACCCTTATCGAAACGCCGCTGACCATCGCCGAGCAGGTTAAGCAGCAGCTCTTCGCTGATAGCCGCGCCGTCTTCGGCCAAGTCGGCGGCGTTCTCCAGCAAGTTGAGCAAGCGCCGGCCATCACCATCGGCGGCGGCCAGCAACAACTTAAAGCTGGGCTCAGGCAGGCTTAACTGCTGCTTACCTAAGCCCTTTTCTTCGCTCAGGGCGCGATTCACCAATTTGCGCAGCGCCACCTCGTCGAGGCTTTGCAGCACATACACACGAGCCCGCGAGAGCAAGGCGTTGTTCAGTTCGAAGGATGGGTTCTCGGTGGTGGCACCGATAAAAATCAGCGTGCCGTCTTCAACGTACGGCAGAAAGGCATCTTGCTGAGATTTATTGAAACGATGCACTTCATCGACAAACAAGATAGTCCGCCGACCGTACTGGGCCGCCTGTTGCTTGGCCATCTCAACGGCCTGACGGATTTCCTTAACCCCGGAAAGCACCGCCGACAAAGTTTCAAAGTGCGCCGCAGAGACCTGCGCCAGCAAGCGCGCCAAGGTGGTTTTGCCCACCCCCGGCGGCCCCCAGAAGATCATTGAGTGCAAGGCGCCCTGCTCTAGCGCCTCGCGCAGCGGCTTACCCGGCGCCAACAAATGTTGCTGACCAACGTACTCATCGAGGCTGGTAGCACGTAAGCGGGCAGCCAGTGGTTGAGCAACCGGAGTGGAACGAAATAAATCCATAACGCGCTGCTACTGCCTCGCAAAAAACTAAGCGTTACTGCTCGATCACATCAGCGCCCGCAGGCACAGTGAAGGTGAACTGACTGGGCGCAATTGGCTCGTTCATCTTCACCCCGAGAAACAAGATATTGGTGCGCTGCCCGACGCTGTCGATCAACTGCATGTCGTTAATCACGCCGTTACGAAAGGACAAGCGCAGGTTGTCGAACAAGCTGTCTTTGGCCTTAGGTTTTAAGATGAAGTCGACCACGCTGCCGCCTTCTTTGTGCGAGACCTCGAAGTTCTCGCTGATCTTCGACACATCGCCCGACAGCAGCAACGCCGGAGTATGGGTCAAGCGCTGATCGAGCACCTGAATAGTCACCTGATTCAGATCCGGGTCAAACAGCCAGACCTTTTGCCCGTTGGAAACCAGCAGTTGCTCAGCCGGCGCATCGGTGTGCCAGCGAAACAACCCCGGGCGTTGCAGCGACAACTCACCGGCGGTTTCTTGCAACTGGGTGCCGGAGCCGTCCAGGGTCAACTGCGAAAAGCGCGCGGTCAGAGTTTTCGCTTGGCTCAACAACGCCGTTAAGCGGGCGACAGCGACCGCATCATCGGCCTGCGCCGGAACTACAGCAAAGGCCATAACGGCCAGTAACAGCATGCGTAAAGCGCGCATGAAAATCCTCTTTAGGGTAGTGGCCAGGGGTTAGTTAGCCTGAATTCAGTCGCGGATCGGACTCGGTGCTAAGACCTCACGCGAGCCGTTGGTTCCCATGGATGTCACCACGCCAGCCATCTCCATAGCTTCAACCATGCGTGCTGAGCGGTTATAGCCAATTTTTAATTTGCGCTGCACGGCTGAAATAGACGCCCGACGGCTTTCGGTCACGAAACGCACCGCTTCGTCATATAAAGGGTCTTCTTCGCTGCCCTCACCGCCTTCGCTGCTGGCGCTATCAAAGCCGCTACCGGGCTCCTCGACGCCGGCCAGAATCTCTTCGATATAGTCCGGCGCACCGCGTAACTTCCAGGCCTCAACCACCCGATGGACTTCTTCATCGGAGACAAAAGCGCCGTGCACGCGGATCGGCAAACCGGTGCCCGGTGGCAGATAGAGCATGTCACCGTGACCGAGTAACTGCTCGGCGCCGCCCTGATCGAGAATGGTCCGCGAGTCAATTTTGCTCGACACCTGGAACGCCATACGGGTGGGAATGTTCGCCTTAATCAAACCAGTAATGACATCCACCGAGGGCCTCTGGGTCGCAAGAATCAAGTGAATGCCCGAGGCCCGTGCTTTCTGCGCGATGCGGGCAATTAGCTCTTCAACTTTCTTACCCACCACCATCATCATGTCGGCGAACTCGTCGACGATCACCACTATAGTCGGCAGGGTTTTCAGCAGCGGCGCTTCATCCTGCATGTTTTCGCGACGGTAGGTTGGGTCACTCAGCGGCGTGCCGGCTTCTTCGGCATCTTTGATTTTGCGGTTACAGCCGGCCAAGTTACGCACGCCCATGGCGGCCATCAATTTGTAACGGCGCTCCATCTCGGCAACGCACCAACGCAGAGAGTTGGCGGCCTCTTTCATGTCGGTCACCACCGGACACAACAGATGCGGGATGCCTTCGTAGATCGACAATTCGAGCATCTTCGGGTCGATCATAATTAAGCGCGCATGTTCGGGCGTCGACTTAAACAAAATCGACAGGATCATGGCGTTAACCCCCACCGACTTACCCGAACCGGTAGTACCGGCCACCAGTAGGTGGGGCATTTTCGCCAAGTCGGTAATCACTGGACGACCGCCAATGTCGTGGCCCAGAGCCAAGGTCACCGGTGACTTAGCCTCGTCGAACTCGGTGGACGACAGCACCTCGGAAAAGCGCACGATTTGTCGGTCTTCATTGGGAATTTCAATGCCGACCGTGGTTTTGCCCGGAATCACCTCAACCACCCGCACACTGACCAACGCCAGCGAGCGGGCTAAATCTTTCGCCAAGCCAGAAATACGGCTGACTTTAATCCCGGCGGCCGGTTGGATTTCAAAGCGAGTGATCACCGGGCCCGGATGTACCGACTCGACAATCACCTCAACACCAAACTCTTTGAGTTTGATCTCGAGCAAGCGCGACATGGCCTCCAAAGACTCTGGCGAGTAGCTTTTTTGCTTCTTCTCCGCCGGATCGAGAATAGAAATCGGCGGCAGACTGCCTTCGATGGCCGTATCGGTAAATAACGAAGCTTGCTTTTCTTTCAATACACGCTTGCTTGGCTCTGGCACTTTGGCCGCCGACAACGGGGTAATTACCGGCGCTGGGCGCGATTCGCGGGCGCTCATGTGCTCGCTGAGCGCCGCGTCACGCTCTACTACCAAGGCCTTGGCTCGGGCTTGCTCGCGCGGATTTTTCTGCATCGGTGCGGCAGCACTAGTGACTTGCAGATCGATATCGCGCAACTGCTGGGCAAGCTGCTTGCGCTCAACCCGGGCATTCCACCAACGGTTAAGCAGACTTTGCAGCAACTCAAATAAATCTAGGGTGATTTTGCCGGTGATATCCATGACTTTGAACCACGACAGGTCACTGAACACGGTTAAGCCGAACAGAAAAAACGCCAAAAACATCAATGTGCTGCCATCCACGCCCAGCGCTCGTTCAGCCAACTGGCCCAAACTCTCGCCCAATGCGCCACCGGCAGAGCCTGGCAAACTGTGGCCGGCCGGAAAATGGATGTAAGCCAAGGCCGAACCAGACAACACCAAGAACACCAAGCCGATCATCCGCCAGGAAAACAGCCAGCCGCTCCAATCGAATGGCTGATGGCGCTGACGAAACACCTGCCATGCCTTGGAGGCCAGCAGTAGCGGAAATAAGTAAGCGAAATAACCCAGCGCCACAAACAACCAGTCGGCGCACCAAGCACCCACCAGCCCAGCTGCGTTCTGCACCTGGGCGACATTACTATTACTGGCACTCGGATCGCTTTTGTCGTAGCTCAGCAAGGCCATCCACAAAATCAAACAAAGGGCGACCAACGCCAACAAAGCGCCTTCTTTGAGTCGATAATGCATGTGTTGACGCCAAGCAGCGGCTTGAGCTGTGGCGGAAGTCGTGGTGGAGTTCTTCAAAACGCGTTTTTCCCTGCACCTAAGGCGGCCGCAACCCGAGGCTGACGGCTAAAAATGAGCATTGTACGGACTTAGCCGACGGCTGAATGACTGCGTATCAGCATAAGAGTGCATTTTGCCGGCTTCTTATGCTTGGGTGTAGCATAGCGACCAGTATCACTACCAACCCCAATCAGCGGCTCAATTGGAGCACGCATTGTCTTTCGTGACAAAGGCTTATGAGGAGTTTTTATGAGTGACGTCAAGCATTCGCGCCTGCTTATCTTGGGTTCAGGCCCCGCCGGTTACAGTGCTGCGGTCTATGCCGCCCGCGCCAATCTTAAGCCTTTACTGATTACCGGAATGCAAGCCGGCGGCCAGCTGACCACCACCACCGAAGTGGATAACTGGCCTGGCGATGTAGAAGGCTTAACTGGCCCAGCCTTGATGGAGCGCATGCAAAAACACGCCGAGCGTTTCGATACCGAGATTATTTTTGACCATATCCACACCGCCGAACTGCAGCAGCGCCCCTTTGTGCTCAAAGGCGACAGCGCCACCTACACATGCGATGCGCTGATTATCGCCACCGGTGCATCGGCGCAATACCTAGGCCTACCTTCAGAAGAAGCGTTTTCGGGCAAGGGTGTATCGGCATGCGCCACCTGTGATGGTTTCTTCTACCGCAATCAGGTGGTCGCGGTGATTGGTGGTGGCAACACCGCCGTTGAAGAAGCCCTGTACCTGTCCAACATCGCCAAAGAAGTGCACTTGGTGCATCGTCGCGACAAATTACGCTCGGAGAAAATCCTCCAAGATAAGCTGTTCGACAAAGCCGCCAACGGCAACGTGCACCTGCACTGGAACCACAGCTTGGAAGAAGTACTGGGCGATAACAGCGGCGTTACCGGTATCCGCCTGCAAAACACCCTTAATGGCGAGAGCAAAGAGCTGGCTTTGACCGGGGTATTTATCGCCATCGGCCACAAACCCAACACTGAGCTATTCACCGAACAACTCGAGATGCACAACGGCTACCTAAAAGTGCGCGGCGGCAGCGAAGGCAATGCCACTGCAACCAGCATTGAAGGCGTTTTTGCTGCGGGTGACGTCGCCGACCACGTTTACCGTCAAGCCATCACCTCCGCCGGCGCTGGCTGCATGGCGGCGCTGGATGCCGAGAAGTACCTCGATATCTAAGTGAATCAAGCGGGTGCCCTGCGCCCGCCTCCCCTCCACTCATCGGCAGTTGACCCATGCTGACTTGGCTACAGCGCGACTCGCTCGAATTCCCCCCACTCAACAAAGCTCTGCGCGAGCCCAACGGTTTACTCGCGGCCGGCGGCGACCTCAGCCCACAACGCTTAGTGCAAGCCTATCGTCATGGCTGCTTTCCCTGGTTTCAGGATGGCCAGCCAATTCTCTGGTGGTCGCCCGATCCGCGCACCGTGTTATTCCCAGCAGAGCTGCATATATCCCGCTCCTTAAGCAAATGTCTGCGCCAGCAGCGCTATAGCGTGACCTTCGACCGTGACTTTGCCCGAGTGATTCAGGCCTGCGCAGCGCCACGCGCCTATACCGACGGCACCTGGATTACCACACCAATGCAGCACGCCTACCTCGAACTGCATCGCCAAGGAGTTGCTCACTCCGTTGAAGTTTGGCTGGGCGATGAGCTGGTCGGCGGTCTATACGGCCTAGCCATGGGCCAGCTATTTTTTGGCGAGTCTATGTTCAGTCTTGCCGACAACGCCTCCAAAGTCGGTTTTGCCACTTTGGTCAGCCATCTACAGCAATGGGGCTTTGTGCTGATCGACTGCCAAATGCCGACCGAACACCTGCATAGCTTCGGTGCCCGCGCGATCTCGCGTAAAAGCTTTGCCGGGTATTTACAGGCGCACTTAGATGCACCAAACAGCGCCGACTGGTGCGTCTAGGCGAGCGCGTACGGCTGACCTACACTGAGCTAACGAGCCCCCGAGAGCAGACCATGACCGATATTCGCCGCCGCACTGAGAGCTGAGCATGACCGAGCTGGCGCACCTGAAGTTTTATGCCACTCAAGAGCATCCGTGTAGCTACCTGTCTACAGAACAGGCCACCACCCTGTTTCTTGACCCCAGTCAGCCGATAGACGTGAACGTCTACGCCAAGCTTTCTGATGTGGGCTTTCGCCGCAGCGGCGACCACCTGTATCGTCCACACTGCCAAAACTGCTCAGCGTGCATTCCCGCACGCTTACCGGCTGCGAGCTTTAGCCCTAACCGGCAACAAAAACGCATCATCAAACACAATCTCGACCTTGACGTTAGCGTCGCGCGGCCAAGCTTTAACGAAGAGTATTACGCGCTCTACTCGCGTTACATTGAGCAGCGCCACGCCGACGGCGACATGTACCCGCCCAACCGCGAACAGTTTTCGACTTTCTTGGTTCGTGACTTGGCCTTCTCACGGTTCTATGAGTTCCGTTTAGAGGGTCAATTGCTGGCGGTGGCGGTTACCGACGTGCTGCCTAGCGGTCTTTCCGCGGTTTATACCTTCTACGATCCAGATCACGAGCGTCGCAGCTTGGGACGCTACGCAATACTCTGGCAAATCGCTGAAACCGCCCGCTTAGGGCTGCATTGTTTGTATCTGGGCTACTGGATCAAGAACTGCAGAAAGATGACTTACAAGACCCAATACCGCCCAATAGAGTTATTTGTCAATCAGCACTGGACGATACTGACCTGAAGTCATTGGCGTACAGCGCATTTTTCGGGCACAATGCACGCCGCTTTTGCCTGGAGCCAGTTGCACCGGGCCAATCATTGGTTACCGAGGATTTTACTGCATGGCGAAAGAAGACAGCTTCGAAATGGAAGGCACTGTCGTCGACACCCTACCCAACACCATGTTCCGTGTGGAGTTGGAAAATGGGCACGTCGTTACCGCGCACATTTCTGGCAAGATGCGTAAGAACTACATCCGCATCCTTACCGGCGACAAAGTACGTGTTGAGTTAACACCGTACGACTTGAGCAAGGGGCGCATCACTTACCGCGCCCGTT
>JBILAR010000097.1:0-12801 GCA_044354115.1 Pseudomonas sp.
ACTGGCCTACGGTATGGACAAGGCCAAGGGCGATCACACCGTGATCGTGTATGACTTGGGCGGCGGTACTTTCGACGTTTCAGTCATCGAAATTGCTGAGGTTGATGGCGAGCATCAATTTGAAGTATTGGCTACCAACGGCGACACCTTCTTGGGCGGCGAAGACTTTGATATCCGCTTGATCGACTACCTCGTCGATGAGTTCAAGAAAGACAGCGGCATGAACCTTAAGGGTGATCCGCTGGCCATGCAGCGCCTGAAAGAAGCTGCGGAAAAAGCCAAAATCGAGTTGTCTTCGAGCCTGCAAACCGACGTGAACCTGCCGTATATAACTGCAGACGCCACCGGTCCTAAGCACTTGAACGTGAAAATCTCCCGCGCCAAGCTCGAAGCGCTGGTAGAAGACTTGGTTCAGCGCACCATTGAACCTTGCCGCATTGCCCTGAAAGACTCCGGTATTGAGATTGGCAAGATCGACGACGTGATTCTGGTCGGTGGTCAGACCCGTATGCCGTTGGTGCAGAAGCTGGTAACCGAGTTCTTCGGTAAAGAAGCCCGTAAAGACGTTAACCCGGACGAGGCCGTGGCCATGGGCGCGGCGATTCAGGCAGCGGTATTGTCTGGTGATGTTAAGGACGTGTTGTTGCTCGACGTTAGCCCGCTGACCCTGGGTATCGAAACCATGGGTGGCGTGATGACTGCGCTGATCGAGAAGAACACCACGATTCCAACCAAGAAATCCCAGGTGTTCTCCACTGCCGACGACAACCAAGGTGCTGTGACCATTCACGTGCTGCAGGGTGAGCGTAAGCAAGCCGCCAGCAACAAATCGCTGGGCAAGTTCGACTTGGCCGAGATTCCACCAGCGCCACGTGGTGTGCCGCAAATCGAAGTGACCTTCGATATTGATGCCAACGGCATCCTGCACGTGTCGGCCAAAGACAAAGCCACTGGCAAGACTCAGTCGGTGATTATCAAGGCTAGCTCGGGTCTGTCTGAGGAAGAAATTGCCCAGATGGTCCGTGATGCCGAGGCTAACGCCGAAGAAGATCAAAAGTTCGAAGAGCTGGCGATGGCGCGTAACCAGGGTGATCAGCTGGTGCACGCTACCCGCAAGATGCTGGTAGATGCCGCTGATAAAGTGACGGCTGACGAGAAAGTACTTATCGAGAAGGCTTCTGCCGAACTCGAGGTGGCCATCAAGGGTGATGACAAGGTTGTTATCGAAGCCAAGATGAACGCTCTGTCAGAAGCCACTACGCCGCTGGCGCAAAAAATGTACGCCGAGCAGCCGCAGGCCGATGACGCCACCGCTCAAGGTGCAGATTCTGCCGCCGGCGCGGATGACGTGGTGGATGCTGAGTTTGAAGAGGTTAAAGAAACCAAGTAAGTAATTTTGCTTGTGCTCTAGCCGGTTGCGACTGCGGTCGTAATCGGCGTGATTTGCCGCGCGGGAGCTTGCTCCCGCGTTGGCGTGTCTGGAGTAGAGGATTTGTCGCAGTTGCCAGTTGTTAGTTGATTGATTGGCGCTGGTTGATTTGAGAGAGCAGGAAGGTTATGGCCAAGCGTGATTATTACGAAATACTCGGTGTTGAGCGCGGCGTGAGCGAGGCTGAGCTGAAAAAAGCCTATCGGCGGCTGGCGATGAAGCATCACCCAGACCGCAATCCCGACGATAAGTCGGCGGAAGAGAAGTTTAAGGAAGCCAATGCGGCCTACGAAATTCTTTCCGATGCCAGCAAGCGCGCCGCTTACGATCAGTACGGCCATGCTGGTGTTGATCCACAAATGGGTGGCGGCGGTGGTGGCGGTAACGGCAATTTCTCCGATATTTTCGGCGATGTGTTCAGCGATTTCTTCGGTGGTGCGCGTGGGGGCTCCCGTGGCGGCGCTCAGCGCGGTAGCGATTTACGTTACACCCTAGAGCTCGACTTGGAAGAGGCGGTGCGTGGCACGACCGTAACTATTCGCGTGCCGACCTTGGTTAATTGCAAGCCTTGCGATGGTTCTGGGGCGAAAAAAGGCACCAGTCCAGTGACCTGTACCACCTGTGGCGGTATCGGTCAGGTGCGTATGCAGCAGGGCTTCTTCTCGGTGCAGCAAACTTGTCCGCGTTGTCACGGCAACGGCAAGATGATTGCCGACCCATGTACCAGCTGTCATGGTCAGGGTCGCGTCGAAGAGCACAAAACCCTCTCGGTTAAGGTCCCGGCCGGTGTTGATACTGGTGATCGCATTCGTCTAACCGGCGAGGGTGAGGCTGGCACTATGGGTGGCCCGACGGGCGATCTGTATGTGGTGGTGAATGTGCGTGAGCACGCGATTTTCCAGCGCGACGGCAAGCATCTGTATTGCGAGGTGCCGATCAGCATCGTCGATGCCGCTTTGGGTGGTGAGTTGGAAGTGCCGACTCTGGATGGTCGGGTTAAGTTGAAGATTCCTGACGGCACCCAGACCGGCAAAATGTTCCGCTTGCGTGGCAAGGGCGTGGCCCCGGTGCGTGGCGGCGGCGCTGGTGATTTGATGTGTAAAGTGGCGGTGGAAACTCCGGTTAACCTAGACAAGCGCCAGCGTGAGTTGCTCGAAGAGTTGCGTTCGTCCTTGCTGGGTAATACCTCTAACTCGCCTAAAGCCAGTGGTTGGTTTGAAGGGGTTAAGCGTTTCTTCGGTGATGTCTAGGTAGTGCGCAGTTAGCGCTGGCGAAATAGAGTGCCGGCGCTGGCGATTTTGCTGAATAGTTGGGAGCTGGATTTATGCGACGTATAGCCGTAGTGGGCGCCGCTGGGCGCATGGGCAAGACCTTGATCGAGGCAATTGGTCAGGCAGGTGCGCGGCTGACGGCGGCGGTTGATCGCCCGGATAGCAGCTTGATTGGTGCCGATGCCGGTGAGTTGGCGGCGCTGGGTAAGTTGGGTGTGGCCTTGTCGGGCGATTTGGCGACGGTGCTGGAGCAGTTTGATGTGCTCATTGACTTCACTCATCCCTCGGTGACCCTGCGCAACTTGGCGCTCTGTCGGCAGGCCGGTAAGGCCATGATCATCGGCACTACCGGGTTTAGCGCGGAAGAAAAGCAGTTATTGGCTGAGGCTGGTAAAGAGATTCCGATCGTGTTTGCCGCCAACTTCAGTGTGGGCGTCAATCTCTGCTTGAAGCTGTTGGATACGGCCGCCCGTGTGCTGGGCGATGAGGTTGATATAGAGATCATCGAGGCCCATCACCGCCACAAGGTTGATGCGCCTTCGGGCACGGCGTTGCGCATGGGCGAAGTGGTGGCGCAGGCGTTGGGCCGCGATTTGGCTGAGGTGGCTGTGTATGGTCGCGAAGGCCAAACCGGTGCGCGTGAGCGGCAGACTATCGGCTTTGCCACTGTGCGGGCCGGCGATGTGGTTGGCGATCACACGGTGCTGTTCGCTGGTGATGGTGAGCGCGTCGAAATTACCCATAAAGCCTCCAGTCGTATGACTTTTGCCAAGGGTGCGGTGCGCGCCGCGCTGTGGCTGGAGGGGCGTAAGGCTGGGCTGTACGATATGCAGGACGTGCTTGATCTGCGCTAATCTGCCCGGTAGGCGTTGATAGCGGTAGACCAAAAAGGCGTTTTTCTATAAGCTACAGCTTTAGTGTGTCCACTAAAAGTTGCGCAAAATGAATCAGATAAAAAAGCGGGGTGACGGTCAACACGTCATTCCGCTTTTTTACAATTTGCGTTTGCTTCAAGCTTCGCTTTACCGGAGGTCTTCTTGACTAAGCCAGCCCCCAAACCTGCCATTTTGGCCCTTGCTGATGGCAGCATCTTTCGCGGTGATGCTATTGGAGCCGACGGTCAGACCGTTGGTGAAGTGGTGTTCAATACCGCCATGACCGGCTATCAGGAAATTCTTACCGATCCTTCCTACGCCCAGCAAATCGTTACTCTGACCTATCCGCACATTGGCAGTACCGGTACTAACCCGGGCGATGCCGAGTCCAATCGGGTCTGGTCGGCGGGTTTGGTAATTCGTGACCTGCCGCTGGTGACCAGCAATTGGCGCAACACTCAGCCGCTGGCTGACTACTTGAAAGAGCATGGCGTAGTCGCTATCGCCGGTATCGATACCCGTCGCCTGACTCGCATCTTGCGTGAGAAAGGCGCTCAGAACGGCTGCATCTTGGTCGGCGACGATGCCACTGAAGAGCAGGCGTTGGCATTGGCGCGCAGCTTCCCAGGCATCAAGGGCATGGACTTGGCCAAGGTCGTCAGCGCCACTGAGCGCTACGAGTGGCGCTCCAGCGTTTGGGATCTGGCGAGCAACAGCCATGCTGAAATCGCCGCCAGTCAATTGCCCTACCATGTGGTGGTCTACGACTTTGGCGTCAAGCTGAACATCTTGCGCATGCTAGTTGAGCGCGGTTGCCGCCTGACCGTGGTGCCGGCGCAAACTTCGGCTGCCGAAGTGTTGGCGCTCAAGCCTGATGGCGTGCTGCTGTCGAACGGCCCGGGTGATCCGGAACCGTGCGACTACGCTATCAAGGCCATTCAAGAGCTGCTGCAAACCGAAGTGCCAGTATTTGGTATCTGCTTGGGCCACCAATTGTTGGCGCTGGCCTGCGGTGCCAAGACGGTGAAGATGGTTAACGGCCATCACGGCGCTAACCACCCGGTGCAGGACTTGAAAACTGGCGTGGTGATGATCACCAGCCAGAACCACGGTTTTGCCGTGGATGAGGCGAGCCTGCCGGCCAATCTGCGTGCGACTCACAAGTCGCTGTTTGACGGAACCCTGCAAGGCGTTGAGCGCACCGATAAGGTCGCCTTCAGCTTCCAAGGGCACCCGGAAGCCAGCCCTGGTCCGACCGATGTAGCGCCATTGTTCGATCGTTTTATCGATTCGATGGCCAAGCAGCGCTAAACCGGCTGTGCTGCGGGCGCCTAGGCACGGCGCCCGCAGCGGCAAGACCCAATGTATATGCAGCACGCTAGGACGTACCCCGCTTGCCGCAACACCACCGCGCGGCGGTTAACCCAGCGAGTCAGCTGACCCAAGGATTCGAGAGAAGACCATGCCAAAACGTACAGACATAAAAAGCATCCTGATTCTCGGCGCCGGCCCTATCGTGATCGGTCAGGCCTGTGAATTTGACTACTCCGGCGCCCAGGCCTGTAAGGCTCTGCGCGAAGAGGGTTACCGCGTCATTCTGGTGAACTCCAACCCAGCCACCATCATGACCGACCCGGACATGGCGGACGCCACCTACATCGAGCCGATCAAATGGTCGACTGTGGCCAAGATCATCGAAAAAGAGCGTCCAGACGCCTTGCTGCCGACCATGGGCGGTCAGACTGCACTGAACTGTGCGCTCGATCTGGAAATGCACGGCGTGCTGAAGAAGTTTGGCGTTGAGATGATCGGCGCTAACGCTGACACCATCGACAAGGCCGAGAACCGCTCGCGTTTCGACAAGGCGATGAAAGACATCGGCTTGGCCTGCCCGGTTTCCGGCATCGCGCACAGCATGGATGAGGCCTATGTGGTCCTCGAAAAAGTCGGTTTCCCGTGCATCATTCGCCCGTCCTTTACCATGGGTGGCACCGGCGGTGGCATCGCCTATAACCGAGAGGAATTTGAGGAGATTTGTGCTCGTGGTATCGATTTGTCGCCGACCAGTGAGCTGTTGATCGACGAATCCTTGATCGGTTGGAAAGAGTACGAGATGGAGGTTGTTCGCGATAAGAACGACAACTGCATCATCGTCTGCACCATCGAGAACTTCGACCCTATGGGCGTGCACACCGGCGACTCGATCACAGTCGCACCGGCGCAAACCCTGACCGACAAGGAATACCAGATCCTGCGTAACGCCTCCTTGGCGGTACTGCGTGAGATCGGCGTGGAAACCGGCGGCTCCAACGTGCAGTTCGGTATCTGCCCGGAAACAGGCCGCATGGTGGTGATCGAGATGAACCCGCGGGTATCGCGGTCCTCGGCGCTGGCCTCGAAAGCCACGGGTTTCCCGATTGCTAAAATCGCCGCCAAGTTGGCCGTCGGTTACACCCTCGATGAGTTGCAGAACGACATCACCGGTGGTCGCACCCCGGCTTCGTTTGAGCCGTCGATCGACTACGTGGTTACCAAACTGCCGCGTTTCGCCTTCGAGAAATTCCCCAAGGCCGACGCTCGTCTCACCACCCAGATGAAATCGGTGGGCGAGGTCATGGCCATCGGCCGGACCTTTCAAGAGTCGATGCAAAAAGCTTTGCGCGGTCTGGAAGTGGGCGTTAACGGTTTCGACCCTATGGTCGATCCGAGCAACCCTGAGGCCGCCAGTATTCTGCGCCGCGAGCTGACCGTGCCGGGTGCCGAGCGTATTTGGTACGTGGCCGATGCGTTCCGCGCTGGCATGAGTTGTGACGATATTTATGCGCTGACCAAGATCGACCATTGGTTCTTGGTGCAGATCGAAGACCTGATCAAAGACGAGGAGCGGGTTAAAACCCAGGGTCTGGCCTCGATCGATCGGGATGCCATGTACAAGCTCAAACGCAAAGGCTTCTCCGATGCGCGTTTGGCCAAGCTGCTGGGTGTGACCGAGAAGAACCTGCGCAACCATCGGCACAAGCTGAAGGTGTTGCCGGTCTACAAGCGCGTCGACACCTGTGCAGCGGAGTTTGCAACCGACACCGCCTACCTGTACTCGACCTACGAGGAAGAGTGCGAAGCCAAGCCGACCGGTCGTGACAAGATCATGATTCTCGGCGGTGGCCCGAACCGTATCGGTCAGGGTATCGAGTTCGACTATTGCTGCGTACACGCCGCCTTGGCGCTGCGGGCGGATGGCTTTGAGACCATCATGGTCAACTGCAACCCAGAGACCGTCTCCACCGACTACGACACCTCAGACCGTCTGTATTTTGAGCCGGTAACCTTGGAAGACGTGCTGGAAATCGTCCGCATCGAGCAACCTAAAGGCGTCATCGTTCAGTACGGCGGGCAAACCCCGTTGAAGCTGGCGCGTGCTCTAGAAGAAGCTGGCGTGCCGATTATCGGCACTTCGCCGGACGCTATCGATCGCGCCGAAGACCGCGAGCGTTTCCAGCAGATGGTTCAGCGTTTGAATCTGCGTCAGCCGGCCAACCTCACTGCGCGCAGTGAAGATGAAGCGCTGGCGGCATCCAAGGCCATTGGTTATCCGCTGGTGGTGCGTCCGTCCTATGTATTGGGCGGCCGGGCGATGGAAATCGTCTACGAAGAAGAAGAGCTGCGTCGCTATATGCGCGAAGCGGTGAAGGTATCGAACGACAGCCCAGTGCTGCTCGACCACTTCCTTAATTGCGCGATCGAAGTCGATATCGATGCGGTCTGCGATGGCGAGCAAGTGGTGATCGGCGCGATCATGCAGCACATCGAGCAGGCGGGCGTGCACTCCGGTGACTCGGCGTGTTCATTGCCGCCGTATTCGCTGCCCGCGCATATCCAGGATGAGATCCGCGATCAGGTCAAGAAAATGGCCATCGAGCTCGGCGTGGTCGGCTTGATGAACGTGCAGATGGCCGTGCAGGGCGAGGACATCTTCGTTATCGAAGTCAATCCGCGCGCTTCGCGTACTGTACCGTTCGTGTCCAAGTGCATCGGCATCTCGCTGGCGATGATCGCTGCGCGAGTGATGGCTGGTAAAACCCTGGCTGAAGTGGGCTTCACTCAAGAAATCATCCCGAACTTCTACAGCGTCAAGGAAGCGGTATTCCCGTTTGCTAAGTTCCCCGGCGTTGACCCTATCCTCGGCCCAGAAATGAAGTCGACCGGTGAAGTGATGGGCGTTGGCGACACCTTTGGTGAGGCTTTTGCCAAGGCTCAGTTGGGCGCCAGTGAGATTCTACCTAACAGCGGTTGCGCCTTTATCAGTGTGCGTGACGACGACAAGCCATTGGTGGCTGAGTTGGCCCGTAGTCTGATCGAGCTGGGTTTTGAAGTGGTTGCCACCTCCGGTACCGCCAAGATGATCGAGGCGGTCGGTTTGCCGGTACGTCGCGTGAATAAGGTGACCGAGGGTCGTCCGCACGTTGTCGACATGATCAAGAATGACGAAGTGACCCTGATCATCAACACAACCGAAGGCCGTCAGTCGATTGCTGACTCCTATTCCATTCGTCGTAATGCTCTGCAACACCGGATTTGCTGCACCACCACCTTGGCGGCGGGCGAGGCGATCTGTGAGGCGTTGAAGTTTGGTCCTGAGAAGACCGTGCGCCGCTTGCAGGATCTGCATGCAGGACTAAAAGCATGACTAAATATCCAATGACAGTGCAGGGCGCTCGCGCCCTGGAAGATGAGTTGCATCACCTGACAAAAGTGGTGCGGCCTAAACTCAGCCAAGACATTGGCACTGCGCGCGAGCTCGGTGACCTTAAAGAAAACGCTGAATACCATGCTGCCCGCGAGCAGCAGGGCATGGTCGAGGCGCGCATTCGCGATATCGAAGGGCGCCTGCAAAACGCCCAAGTGATCGATGTGGCTTCAATCCCGCGCACCGGCAAGGTGATTTTCGGCACCACGGTGGAGATCGCTAACGTCGAAACCGATGATCGGGTTACCTACCAGATCGTCGGTGAGGATGAGGCAGACATTAAACTGGGTAAAATCTCAGTCGGCTCACCCATTGCTCGCGCCTTGATCGCCAAGGAAGAAGGTGATGTGGTGGTGGTGCGTACGCCGAGCGGCGTGCTTGAGTATGAAATTGTCGAAGTCCGCCATCTTTAGGCGTGAGCCTTACCGGGCTGGTGCCGTCACTTGGCAGCTGGCCCAGACGTTTTGGGTCGGCGGCTTGTGGTTGCTGCACTTTGTGGTGCTGCCTGGCCTGCGTGAGATTGGCATGGCTGGCCTGCTGGTCGATGAGGCCAGTGCCCAGCTAAAGCCGTTGTTGGTGGGTTTTGCCCTGGTGGGTAGCGTGCTGCAGTTGTTGGTACTGTTGCAGGCTGAAGGCGTTACGAGCTGTTGGCGAGATTTTCGCGGGCAGTTGCTAATGACGGTGCTGGGGTTGGCGGGGGTGTATTTCGCGCTACTGCAGTGGGCACCGCAGGCGGGGTGGTGGTTGCAGTTTAGTTATCTGCTACTGGCGTTTTGCGGCTTGCTGTTGGTGTTGCAGGCGATACCGTCAAGCACGGCAATCAGGGCGCGGCGAGCGCGCCACTGAGCACCGGGTGTTACACGTGACGGCTAACGTTGGACAGTTGCTTGTTGACCTGCGGGTTCTTGCGATAGATCAGCGCCATTTTGCCAATCACCTGAACCAGTTCACTTTTAGCTGTTTTGCACAGTTCGGCGATTACCGCTAGGCGGTCTTCACGCTCGGTGATGCGCAGCTGGATTTTAATCAGTTCGTGATCGCTGAGCGCACGTTCCAATTCGGCGGTTACACCTTCGGTTAAGCCGTTGTCGGCAATAATGACTACCGGCTTTAAATGGTGGCCGATGGATTTGTATTGTTTCTTCTGCGCCTGAGTGAGCGGCATAATCTGACCTCTGCGTCTGATCTTGTAAAAAGCGGGGCTCAGTTTACCCGAGCCACTCGTGGTCCGCGCGCTTATTCACCTAAAGCTAATGCACAAAGCTTTTCACGATTCGTTATTTTTGAGGTGCCAAGTGGCCCGTTCCAAGACTAGCCAAAACTGGCTGAGAGAGCATTTCAACGACCCCTTCGTGAAGATGGCGCAAAAAGATGGCTATCGGTCGCGTGCCAGCTACAAGTTGTTAGAAATCCAAGAAAAGGATCGGATTCTGCGCCCCGGTAACATTGTTATCGATCTAGGGGCTGCGCCGGGCGGCTGGTCGCAAGTCACTAGTCGCGTGCTGGGCGACAAGGGTCGTTTGATTGCCTCGGATATTCTGGAGATGGACAGCATCGAAGATGTGACCTTTATTCAGGGCGATTTCACCGAGGAATCGGTGTTAGCGCAGATACTTGCGGCGGTCGACAATCAACCGGTTGACCTTGTGATTTCCGATATGGCCCCCAATATGAGTGGAGTGAGGATGGCCGATCAGGCGCGCGCCATGTATTTGTGCGAGCTGGCATTGGATCTCGCCGGGCAGGTATTGCGTCCGGGCGGCGACTTTCTGATCAAAATTTTCCAAGGTGAAGGTTTTGATCAGTACCACAAGCAGGTGCGGCAAATGTTCGAGAAAGTGCAAATGCGCAAGCCGCTGTCGTCGCGCGATCGCTCGCGTGAGCAGTACCTCTTGGCGCGTGGATTTCGTGGCGTGCCAAGCGCGGAGTAACATGCAGTACGGGCTGTCAGCGCTTAGTGCGGCAGTTCCGCTGCGGCAGATTCATAAAGGGTTACAGACGACTCCTGCCAGTGGCAGGGTTGTGTAGTAAATTAGGTCGGTAAATAAACCAGCCGTCATGCGACGCACGGTCTCGCGCGAGACCTGTAGAGGGTAGCTAATTGAACGATATGGCAAAAAACCTGATTCTCTGGGTGATTATCGCTGCTGTCCTAGTGACGGTAATGAGTAATTTTTCCGGCCAGCCTGAGTCGCACAAACTCAATTATTCCGACTTTATTCAGCAAGTTCAGGAAGGCAAGGTTAAAGAGGTCACCGTCAGTGGCTACCTAATCAAAGCTCGCGCTACCGACGGCAGCACCTTTGAAATCGTGCGTCCGGCGATTGCTGATAACGGCTTGATTAAAGACCTGATGGATAACAATGGTGCCATCATTGGTGAGCAGCCGGAGCAGCAAAGCATCTGGATGCAGTTGCTGGTGGCCGGCTTTCCGATTCTGATCATGATTGCCGTATTTATGTTCCTGATGCGCCAGATGCAAGGCGGTGCAGGTGGTAAAGGTGGGCCAATGAGCTTTGGTAAGAGCAAGGCGCGCTTGCTCTCTGAAGATCAGGTGAAAACCACTTTCGCTGATGTTGCCGGTTGCGACGAGGCGAAAGAAGAAGTCGGTGAGTTGGTCGAGTTCTTGCGCGATCCAGGCAAGTTTCAGCGCTTGGGTGGCCGTATTCCGCGTGGTGTGCTGATGGTCGGTTCGCCGGGTACCGGTAAAACCCTGCTGGCCAAAGCGGTGGCTGGTGAGGCTAAGGTGCCGTTTTTCACCATCTCCGGTTCTGACTTTGTTGAGATGTTTGTCGGCGTTGGCGCTAGCCGCGTGCGCGACATGTTCGAACAGGCTAAGAAGCACGCGCCGTGCATTATTTTTATCGACGAAATTGATGCGGTCGGTCGCCATCGTGGTGCTGGCATGGGCGGTGGTCACGACGAGCGTGAGCAGACCCTGAACCAGTTGCTGGTGGAGATGGACGGCTTTGAGATGAATGACGGCATCATTGTTATTGCTGCCACCAACCGCCCTGACGTACTGGATCCGGCTTTGTTGCGTCCAGGTCGTTTCGACCGCCAGGTGGTGGTGGGCCTGCCCGATATCCGTGGCCGCGAACAAATTTTGCAGGTGCACGTACGCAAGGTGCCGGTTGGCGAGGATGTTAAACCTGAGGTGATTGCTCGCGGTACGCCGGGTTTCTCTGGTGCTGACCTGGCAAACTTGGTGAACGAGGCGGCATTGTTTGCAGCGCGTGCCGGTAAGCGCACCGTTGAGATGAAAGAGTTTGAATTGGCTAAAGACAAAATCATGATGGGCGCAGAGCGCAAAACCATGGTTATGTCTGAGAAAGAAAAGCTCAATACCGCTTATCACGAGGCTGGTCATGCCATCGTTGGACGCATCGTGCCTGAGCATGATCCAGTTTATAAGGTATCGATTATCCCTCGTGGCCGGGCTCTCGGTGTGACAATGTTCCTGCCTGAGGAAGATCGTTACAGTCTGTCGAAGCGGGCGCTGACCAGTCAGATTTGCTCGCTATTTGGCGGTCGAATCGCCGAAGAAATGATCTTGGGTTTTGACGGCGTTACCACGGGTGCCTCTAACGACATCATGCGCGCCACTCACTTGGCTCGGAATATGGTGACCAAGTGGGGGTTGTCGGAAAAACTCGGCCCTTTGATGTATGCCGAAGAAGAGGGTGAGGTCTTTTTGGGTCGCAGCATGGGCAGTCAGCAAAGCAGTGTTTCTGCGGAAACCGCCAAGCTGATTGACTCAGAAATTCGCAGCCTTATTGATCACTGCTACGCAACGGCCAAGCAGATTTTGGCCGATAACCGCGACAAGCTAACGATCATGGCAGATGCTTTGATGAAGTTTGAGACCATCGATGCTGAGCAAATCGAAGACATCATGGCGGGTCGTGAGGTGCGTGAGCCTAAGGATTGGTCGGGTGGTTCGGGGACCTCATCGGGCAAGCCTGTTGTGGTTGCTGTTGCGGAGCCGGTTGACGCGCCAATTGGCGGCCCTGCTGGCGAGCACTAAGGTTTCAGTATGACCCCGGTGCAACATCCAGCCCGATTGCTTTGCGGCAATCGGGTTCTTGATTTAACCCGTCCGCAGGTGATGGGTATTCTCAACGTTACCCCCGATTCCTTTTCCGATGGTGGGCGCTTTCATCTGCGCGATGTGGCCTTGCGGCATGCCGAAGCCATGATGATGGCGGGTGCGAGTCTGATCGATGTTGGTGGTGAGTCGACGCGTCCAGGTGCTTTGCCGGTGTCGGCAGAGCAGGAGTTACAGCGGGTAGCGCCTGTAATCGAAGCCATAGCGGCTGAGTTGGATGTAATCATCTCGGTGGATAGCTCGACGCCTGCGGTGATGCTCGAAGCGGCGCGCCTAGGAGCTGGGCTGCTCAATGATGTGCGGGCGTTGCGTCGCGATGGTGCGCTGGCGGCCGCCGCCGCTACGGGCTTGCCTGTGTGCTTGATGCATATGCA
>JBILAR010000098.1:0-12590 GCA_044354115.1 Pseudomonas sp.
GCACTCTGGGCGAGGCCAGCCAGGTGATTGATCTGTTGGCCAGCAACGGCTTGTCCCGTGGCGAGAACGGCTTACGCGTGATTATGATGTGCGAGTTGCCTTCCAACGCGATTCTGGCCGACGAATTCCTCGAGTTTTTCGATGGCTTCTCGATCGGCTCCAACGACTTGACTCAGCTTACCCTGGGCCTGGATCGCGATTCCGGGATCATTGCGCACCTGTTTGATGAACGTAACCCGGCGGTTAAAAAACTGCTGTCGAACGCCATTCAGGCCTGTCGCAAGGCCAATAAATACATCGGCATCTGCGGTCAGGGACCTTCGGATCACCCTGATCTAGCTAAATGGCTGATGGAGCAAGGGATTGAAAGCGTTTCGCTGAACCCCGACTCGGTGCTCGATACTTGGTTGTTCTTGGCTGAAAGCCAGGCGTAATCGCATTACTTAACAAGAGGACGGGGTATCCCCGTCCTTTTTTATGCCAGAAACACTATGCATAGCAGCAGTGAGCTTTTTCCCGTGGCGCTGATGAGCGCTGAGTTTCGTAATGACCTGACCGAGGACGTTTATCGTCTAAAGCCGGGTAATAGCCCCGATGCAACGGTTGAACTGGCGCTTACCCGCTTGGGGCGGCCGGGGCATGAAGCTGCGCGCGGCGTGCCGGTGATTTTGCTGCATGGCAGTTTCTCCAATCGGCGCTTTTGGTATTCACCCAAGGCCATTGGTTTGGGCGCGCATTTGGCTCGCGCCGGCTTTGATGTGTGGATTGCCGAGATGCGCGGGCATGGTTTGTCGCCGCGCAATCAGCAGTACAAAGGTAATCGCGTTAGTGATTATGCGCGCTATGACTTGCCCGCCATTGGTGCTTTTGTACGCGAGCAAACCAGCCAGGCACCTCATTGGATTGGTCATTCGCTCGGTGGTACAACCTTAACCGCGGCACTCGGTGGACAGTATTTGGACGAGCAGCATGTGGCCTCGGTGGCGTTGTTTGGTAGCCAAATAAGTCGTGTCTACTGGCCGTTAAAGGTGCCTCCGGTGGAGTGGGGCGGGCGTTTGCTGCTCAAGCGTTTTGCGCATGTTTCCGGCTCGCGGCTTAAGCGCGGCCCGGAAGATGAACCTATCGGTTTGGTGCTGGAGAGCCTGCGTTGGTACGGTTTGTTTGGCCGTTTTGGCGACAGTGACAGCGATTGGTGGGCGGGTTTGGCTGAGGTTAAGGTGCCGGTTTTGGCGGTCAGCGCCGAAGGTGATCATCAAGATCCTGCTTGGGCCTGCCATAAATTGCTCAAACAGTTTGGCTCGGCCACGCGCGAGTACCTGTGTTTGGGGCGCAAAAGCGGCTTTAGCGATAACTTTGGTCACGTCGAAATGCTCGTCAGTAAACCGGCGCAGCGCGAAGTCTGGCCATTGGTTGAGCATTGGTTGCAGCAGCAGCGCTTGCCTGAGGTTCTTCAGGCTTCGCTGGGTCACGGCTAAATAGGTTGTTTTGCTTGGACATGACGACCGAAGTGGTCAGTTATTTAACTTTTTAACGGAGTTTTGTTATGCATTACGTAACCCCAGATTTGTGCGATGCCTATCCTGAGTTGGTGCAGGTTGTTGAACCGATGTTCAGCAATTTTGGTGGTCGTGATTCCTTTGGTGGCGAAATTGTCACCGTTAAATGTTTTGAAGATAACTCCTTGGTTAAAGATCAAGTTGACCTAGATGGTAAAGGCAAAGTTCTCGTGGTTGATGGCGGCGGTTCGCTGCGCCGGGCATTGCTGGGCGATATGTTGGCCGAGAAAGCTGCTAAGAATGGCTGGGAAGGCTTGGTGGTCTATGGCTGTATTCGCGATGTTGATGTGATTGCGCAAACCCATTTGGGCGTGCAAGCGCTGGCCAGCCATCCGATGAAAACCGACAAGCGCGGCATTGGCGATCTCAACGTGGCGGTGACCTTTGGCGGGGTGACTTTCCGTCCGGGCGAGTATGTGTATGCCGATAACAACGGCATTATCGTCTCGCCCGAAATGCTCAGTATGCCGGCTTAATAATCGTCATTCGTCCCTGTGCGCTTGTCATTGCGAGGCTCGGCAAGCGCGCTTAGTCGCCCCTTGGAGGGTTAATGCACGACGATGAGAATGTTACCGGCGGCTTGGTAAAAGGCTTTGTTCTCGATGGACAGGGCGGTGCGCGAGAATTGGACCACGAGGCGCTTGAGCAGTTGACTTTGCTGCCTAATGAAAGCCTTTGGTTGCATTGGGATCGCAGTCATCCGCAGGCCCAAGAATGGTTGCGCGGCAGTAGTGGATTGAGTGAGTTCAGCTGCGATTTGTTGCTGGAAGAAAACACCCGGCCACGCATATTAAATTTACCGAACGATGAAATGTTGCTGTTCTTGCGCGGGGTCAACCTCAATCCTGGGGCGGAGCCTGAGGACATGGTGTCGATGCGTATTTTTGCCGACCCCCGGCGCGTGATCTCTCTGCGCTTAAGGCCTTCGCGCGCGGTCAGTGATCTGTTTGAGCAGTTTGTAGATGGGCGTGGCCCACAAAACACCTCCGAGCTGATTCTGGCCCTGGCCAGCCAACTTACCAGTAGGGTTGAAACCTTGGTGGTGGCCTTGACTGAGCCTGTGGATGTTGAGGAGGAGCGCATTGATGCGGATGAGCGTTATGTACCTGATCATGCGCAGTTGCAGCAAATTCGCCGTCGCTCCGCCAGTTTGCGCCGCTTTCTGGCACCGCAGCGCGATATTTACGCGCAGTTGGCCACCAGTAAACGACCATGGTTTGATGCCGATGCCTGTGGTTACTGGAACGAGTTAAATAACCATTTAACCCGCTACCTCGAAGAGCTTGAGCTTATTCGTGAGCGTGTGGCGCTGGTTCTTGAGTCTGAGCACCGGCGTATGTCCGAACAGATGAACCGCACCATGTATCGTTTCGGCATCATCACTGGTTTTTTCCTGCCGCTGAGTTTTTTAACCGGATTGCTGGGAATCAACGTTGGCGGCATTCCCGGCGCTGATTTGCCTTATGCCTTTATCTTGGTGTGCGTGCTAATGGGCACACTGACGTTTGCGCAGTGGTGGTTGTTTCGCCGTTTGCGCTGGCTGTAACGTGACTTGCGGCCAGACTCATGCGTCTAGCCCAGATGAACCCAGAGGTGCGTATGCACGACCCATTTGAACAATCGCTGCGTGAGCTGCTAAATGCCGCCCCAGCAGACCACGACGACGATGCCTGCTTGGGTCGCGTGCTGAAAACCGCCAATCGGCAAATCGGCGCTGGCGAAATGTTCAGTCTGATCGGCCACTGGTTCGGTGCCACTATGCTGGCCGTCAGTAAGGGCTCACCCCATTTATCGCCTGTCTCTCGGCGTATTTCCTCCAGCAGCACGACTAAGAAGGCTGATTAGTTATGGAATTTGATCCAGTAACCCAAGGTTTGGTCGGTGCTATGGCCGCGGTTTGGGCAAAAGTTGCAGTGTTTATTCCCAATTTGATCGTGGCAATGGTGCTGGTTCTACTTGGTTTTGTGCTGGCTAAACTGCTCGATACTTTGCTGTCTAAGGTGTTGGCTAAGATCGGCCTTGATCGTTTGATGGCCGGCACTGGGCTAACCAAGCTGTTAGCTCGTGTGGGCATTCAGGTGCCGGTTTCGACCCTGATTGGCAAGATCATTTATTGGTTCGTGTTGTTGGTATTTTTGGTTTCAGCGGTCGACCAGTTGGGGCTTGAGCGCGTCTCGGCAACCTTGGATGTGCTGGCGTTGTATGTGCCCAAAGTATTCGGTGCCGCACTTATTCTGTTGGCCGGCGTTTTAGCCGCGCAGTTGCTGAGTGGCTTAGTGCGCGGCGCGGCTGAAGGCGTGGGCCTTGAGTACGCCAACGGCTTGGGTCGAATAGCCCAGTGGCTGATTATCGTGATCAGCCTGTCGGTCGCCATCGGTCAGTTGGAAGTGAAAACTGAACTGCTTAATAACGTCATTGCTATTGTACTGATTTCGGTTGGCGCCGCCGTGGCACTGGCGCTGGGCCTAGGTAGCCGGCAGATTGCTGGGCAAATTTTGGCCGGCATCTATGTGCGCGAACTTTACGAAGTTGGCCAGCAAATTCATGTGGGCGAGGTCGAAGGGCAGATCGAAGAGATAGGTACAGTGAAAACCACCGTATTGACCGAAGAGGGTGAGTTGGTCTCGCTGGCCAACCGGGTCTTGCTTGAGCAGCGTGTGAGCAGTCGCTAATACGCTAAACCCTGCTAATGTATGCCACTAATCCGGTCCTTTGGGGTATGGGTTGTGGCGGTTTTGACCTGACTGTTGGCCCATTTTGTTTTGAATAAAACTCAAACGCTATCCTCGCGTTACGACCCCCGCGAACTCTCCGATGAGGAGCTAGTGGCGCGGGCGAACGTCGAGCTATTGCATGTGACTCGCGCCTATGAAGAGCTGATGCGTCGTTATCAGCGAACTCTCTTCAATGTATGTGCCCGCTACCTAGGTAGCGAGCGCGATGCGGATGATGTTTGCCAAGAAGTCATGCTCAAGGTGTTGTATGGCTTAAAGAACTTTGAAGGTAAGTCAAAGTTCAAAACATGGCTATATAGCATCACCTATAACGAGTGCATTACTCAATATCGTAAAGAGCGCCGCAAGCGCCGCCTGCTCGATGCATTAAGCCTTGATCCGCAGGAAGAAGCGGTCGAAGAAAAGCCTGTTAAAACTGAGGGTGGTAGCGGCCTTGATCGTTGGTTGGTGCATGTCAACCCAATTGATCGCGAAATCCTAGTGCTACGTTTTGTCGCAGAGTTAGAGTTTCAGGAGATCGCCGACATTATGCACATGGGGCTGAGTGCTACTAAAATGCGCTACAAAAGGGCTCTAGACCGCTTGCGAGAGAAGTTTGGTGACGCATCAGACGTTTAGCTAGCTAAAAAGTTCCCTACTTCTGTGTTCGTATGTGTAAAATATGCCGCTAAGTTGTACGTGATTGCCGTGCGACTGTTTTTTTGAAATATCACCAAGATAGGAATTTACGGATGAAGCTGAAAAACACTCTAGGTCTTGTTATTGCCAGCTTGGTTGCTGCCACTTCCATCAATGCTATGGCCCAAGGCCAAGGCGCTGTTGAAGTAGATGCTTTCGCTAAGTACTACGTGCCTGATACCAGCCGCAATATCGGCTCTAACGGCACCCTGTATGGTGGTTCGTTGGGTTACTACCTGACTGATGACGTTGAGTTGGCTCTGTCTTACGGCGAGTATGACAACATCGATGGCCAAACCACCGGCAAATCAATCAACGGTAGCTTGGCTTCCCTAGACGCTGTTTACAACTTCAGCACTCCAGGTGTTGGTCTGCGTCCGTATGTTTCTGCTGGTTTTGCCCATCAGAGCATTGGTCAAGATGCCACCGGTGGCCGCGATCGCAGCACCATCGCCAACATCGGTACTGGTGTGAAGTACTACTTCACCGAGAACGTGTTCGCCAAGGCTAGCTTGGATGGCATGTACAACATTGACGCTGGTAACAGCGAATACATGGCAGGTCTAGGTCTGGGCGTTAACTTCGGTGGCGGCACTAAGCCAGCTCCAGTTGCTCCAGTTGCTGATGTTTGCACTGACAGCGACAACGACGGTGTTTGCGACGCTGATGACAAGTGCCCAGGCACCGAAGCTGACGCTACTGTTGATGCAACAGGTTGCGTAGTGGTTGCTGAAGCTGTGCGCGTTGAGTTGGACGTTAAGTTTGACTTCGACAAGGCTGTTGTTAAGCAAGAAAGCTATGCCGACATCAAGAGCTTGGCTGATTTCATGAAGCAGTATCCTAAAACCACTACCGACGTTGAAGGTCACACTGACTCCGTTGGTACTGAGGTTTACAACCAGGGTCTGTCTGAGCGTCGCGCTGACGCCGTTCGTGCAGTATTGGTTAATGAGTACGGCGTAGAAAGCAACCGTATCAAAGCCATCGGTTTTGGTGAGGCTAAGCCAGTTGCTGACAACGCCACTGAAGCTGGTCGCGCTGTAAACCGTCGCGTAGAGTCGGCTATCGAAGCCGAGTAATTCTGTGCGCTAGAGCAGGCTCAGTTATCTGAACTTGTGACAAAGAAGAGCCCGACCTAGTGTCGGGCTTTTCTTTGCCTATAAAAAAGCCCGGCATATGCCGGGCAAAGTACATCTTCGCAGGAGCGAAGCGGTTAGGCCGTTTGGGCCAGAGAAAGTGCTTGGCTGCCGGCGGCAACCTCGCCGATAACTAAAATCGCCGGGCTTTTAAGTTGGAAGTCGAGGGCGTCCAGTTGCATTTTCGCCAGATTACTGCGGCATTCGCGCTGGCTAGGCAGGGACGCGTTTTCGATCATGGCTACCGGCATATCGCCGCGCATACCGCCAGCCAGTAGGCTGTCTTGGATCTCGCTGAGTTTGGCCACGCCCATGTAGACCACTAATGTGGTGCCACCCTGGGCGAGGGCTGCCCAGTTTAATGTGCTGTCATCTTGTGTGTGTGCCGTGACCAGTGTGACCCCTCGGCTGACACCGCGTAGGGTCAGTGGAATGCCGCAGTTGGTGGCACCGGCCAAGCCTGCGGTGATGCCGTTAACCATTTCTACTTCGATGCCGAACTGTTGCAGCCAGTCAGCTTCTTCACTGCCGCGGCCAAAGATGCACGGATCGCCACCTTTCAGGCGCACCACACATTTACCTTGGCGCGAGTAGCGCAGCAGCAAACGATGGATAAAGGCCTGCGGGGTTGAGCGGCAGCCACCACGTTTGCCAACCGAGATCACCCGGGCATTCGGGCAGTGCTCAAGCACGGCTGGGTTGACCAGGTCGTCGATCATGACAATTTGCGCTTGCTGCAGGGCGCGCACGGCTTTTAGGGTGAGCAATTCCGGATCACCGGGACCTGCGCCTACCAACCAGACTTTTCCGTTCATGAGCTTACCTTCACTGCTGTACAGGTGCTTGCGTGACCTGGGTGGTCAGCAGGCGTTTAATTTCGGGGACGCAGGAGCCGCATTGGCTGCCGCAACCTAGCTCTTGTTTGAGACCATTAAGGTCTAGGCCTCGGCCAATGCCGGCGCAGATCGCTTCGCTGCTGACGTTCATGCAGGTGCACAGGGTTTTGCCGCCCCCGCTATTGCTGCTGCCAGGCGGGGTGCTGAGTGGGGCCAGTAGCCAGCGGCGTAACTCGTCATCGGCGCGACCTTCGCTCCACAAGCTTTTCAGCCAGTCGCGGGCGGCGGTTTCACCGGCCAGTCGAATCGCGGTAATGCGGCCACTTTCGATGCGCACGCGTTTGCCGACCGCTTTGCGTGGGTCGTCGTAGGCCATAATCGGGCCTTCGTCCAAGCCCAGTAGTTGGTCGATCTGCGCCAATAACTGACTATCCGGTGCGCTGGCCGCCGCCGCGCGAATCAGCAGTGCAGGGCGATCACGTCCAGTCAGACCCAAGCTGGCATAGGCAAAGCCCTCGCACAGTGGGCGTAGCGCGTTAAGACGGCTTTGTACATCGCCCTCAACCAAGGCAAACAGTTGCCAAGGCAGATCAATTTTCGTTACTTCAACGCTGGCGTGTTTGAGCTCCGGTTGCTTGGACAGCGGGTCGAACACCGGGTTGGTCAGCACGTTGGTGCCCAGGCCCTTGAGAAAGCGATTGCCCCAGTGCATCGGCAAATAGGCGTGGCCAGAGCGCACGCTGTCATCGCTTTGTACCGGTAACACCAAGCTGCCGCGCTTGCTCTTAAGGGTGACGAGTTGCCCGTCAAGCAGACGTCGGCGGCGCATTTCGTCGGGGTGCAGGCTCAGCAGTGCTTCTTCGACATGGCCAAATAAACGCGCGGCTGTGCCGGTACGGCTCATGCCATGCCATTGATCGCGCAGGCGTCCAGTATTTAGGCTGAGGGTAAAGCGCGCATCACGGCTTTCACTCGGCGCACGATAGGGCTCGGCAATAAACTGGGCACGTCCGGATGCGGTTTGAAACTGCGCATCTGCATACAGGCGTGGGGTGCCGCTTTGCGTGTTGGCTAGAAACGGCCACTGCTGCGGACCTTGCTGGTCCAAAATGGCGTAACTGAGCGTGGCTATATCTAGGTCGCGCTGCGCGGTTAGGCCTTTGTATTCATCAAACAATGCTTGCGGCTTGTCGAAGGCAAACAGGCTGGGCAGAGTAGGGCGCAAGCGCTGTTCTAAGCGGCGGGCAAAGTCGAGGGTAATGGCCCAGTCGGCGCGTGCCTCGCCCGGTGGCGGTACGGCGGCTTGGACGTGGCTAATACGCCGCTCGGAGTTGGTCAGGGTGCCTTCTTTCTCGCCCCAACTGCTTGCTGGCAGTAACAAGTCGGCGTAGTGACAGGTTTCGGTGGTGTTAAAGGCTTCTTGCACCACTACAAGCGGACAGAGGGCCAGCGCTTGATGAATTTTGTTTTGGTTTGGCATCGATTGCGCAGGATTGGTGCAGGCGATCCACAAGGCCTTGATGCGCCCGTCGCCGACCGCCTCAAACAACTCAACGGCGGTCAAACCGTTGTTGGCGGGCAACTGCTCAACCCCCCAGTAATTGGCCACTTCACTGCGGTGCTCAGCATTGCTGGCGGCGCGATGCCCTGGCAGCAAGTTAGCCATGCTGCCGGTTTCGCGGCCACCCATGGCGTTCGGTTGACCTGTCAGGGAAAACGGCCCTGCGCCGATTTTGCCAATTTGTCCGGTGGCCAAGTGTAGGTTGATCAGTGCGCTGTTCTTGGCGGAGCCTGCGCTGGACTGATTAAGGCCCATGCACCACAAGGATAAAAAGCTCGGCGAGGTGCCGATCCAGTGCGCGCAGGTTTGCAAGTCGGCGACGTTAATGCCGCAGAGGTCGGCGACCATCTGTGGGGTGAAGTCGCGCACCAGTGTCTTCAGAGCATCAAAACCTTCGGTGTGCTGCTCGATAAAGCTGCGGTCGAGCCAGTCTTCCCACATCAGGATGTGCAGGATGCCGTGAAACAGCGCGACATCGGTGCCTGGCTGAATGGCTAAGTGCAAATCGGCCAGCTCGCAGGTGTCAGTGCGCCGCGGATCGACCACGATAATTTGCATCTGCGGGCGCTTAGCCTTGGCTTCTTCCAAACGGCGAAATAACACCGGGTGGGCGTACGCCATGTTGCTACCAACAATTAGTACGCAGTCGCTTTGCTCAATATCTTCATAACTGCACGGTGGCCCATCGGCGCCGAGACTGCGGGTATAGCCGGCCACTGCCGATGACATGCACAGACGTGAATTGCTGTCGATATTGTTGGTGCCGACCAAGGCGCGGGCCAATTTATTGAAGGCGTAGTAGTCCTCAGTCAGCAGTTGCCCGGATACATAAAAGGCCACGCTGTCGGGGCCGTGCTCGGCAATGGTGGCGGCAAATTGATTGGCGGCGTGATCGAGTGCGCTGTCCCAATCGGTGCGGCTGCGCGCCAGTTGTTTGCCTAGGCGCAATTCTGGATACAGTGCACGGGCACTGATATCGCCAGTTAGATGCAGGCTGGAGCCTTTGCTGCAGAGCTTGCCGAAGTTGGCCGGATGTTCTGGATTGCCCTTTACGTCGAGAATTTTCTCGCCGTCATGTTCAATCAACACGCCGCAGCCGACGCCGCAGTAGCAGCAAACGGAGCGCGTGATTTTAGTGATGGGGGTCGTGCTGAGGATATTCGCGGACATAACTCTGCTTCCTGTCGAAGGGGGCTGCATGGCGCAGCCCGACAGCAGCACCGCGTTTGCCTCGTTGCAGGGTTAGAGCCGATGCTCCTTGACCCTGCTGCGAATCCTTACGCGGTGCCTGACCTCAGGCGCACTCGGTGATGGTTTTCAGCTGCAGATAAACGCGACCGTTTTCCAATTTTACCGGGTATTTGTGTGCGCAGCCGACGTCGGGCGCTAAGGCCTCACCGCTTTCTAAGTCGATCTGCCAGTTATGCAGCGGGCAAGACACGCGCTTGCCGTAGATAAGACCTTGCGACAGCGGGCCGCCCTTGTGCGGGCAACGGTCGTCGAGGGCAAAGACTTCATCGTTGGAGGTGCGAAAGATCGCGATGTCGCCCTTGGGGCCGTCAACAATGCGCGAACCGAGTACGTTGATTTCTTCCAGTGCGCAAATATTCAACCAGTTCATGCGTGCTCTCCTTCAAGCTGTACAACGGCAATACGATCAAATTCTTTCTTCAGTTGCGGCTTGGACAGCTGCTCCTGCCACGGGTCTTGCAAGAATGACAGCGAGAACAGCAGGTTAGCGTGTAGCGCCTTGCGGTTTTCTTCACTCTCTAGCACTGCCTTCTTGATGTGCTCCATGCCTACACGCTGCAGGTAGTGCACGGTGCGCTCTAGGTAAAAGGCTTCTAAGCGATAGAGTTGCAGGAAGGCCAGGCTGTATTCCATGACTTCCTCAGAGGTCTTGACCTTGACGAAAAACTCGCCAGCCTCGGTCTTGATCCCGCCGTTGCCGCCGATATACAGCTCCCAGCCGGAGTCGACGCCGATGATGCCAACGTCTTTAATTCCCGATTCGGCGCAGTTGCGCGGGCAGCCAGAGACCGCCAGCTTAACTTTGTGCGGCGACCACATGTAGGACAACGCCAGCTCTAGGTCGATGCCCATCTGCGTGGAGTTTTGCGTGCCGAAGCGGCAGAACTCGCTGCCGACGCAGGTCTTAACGGTACGAATGGACTTGCCGTAGGCGTACCCGGAGGCCATGCCAAGGTCTTTCCAAACACCCGGCAGGTCGTCCTTCTTGATCCCGAGTAAATCGATACGCTGACCGCCAGTGACCTTGACCATGGGCACTTGATATTTGTCGGCCACGTCGGCGATACGGCGCAGTTCTGATGAGTTGGTGACCCCGCCACACATGCGTGGGACCACCGAGTAGGTGCCGTCTTTCTGGATGTTGGCGTGTACGCGCTCGTTGATCAGACGCGATTGTGGATCATCTTTAGCTTCGCCTGGCCAAGTGGAGAGCAGGTAGTAGTTCAGTGCCGGGCGGCAAGTGCCGCAGCCGTTGGGCGTGGTCCAGCCCATTTCGCTCATGGCTTGCGGCATGCTGATCAGGTGTTTAGCGCTGATCAGTTTGCGGATCTGGCCATGGTTTAGCTCGCTGCAACCGCAAATGGCTTTTTCGCTTTTCGGCTTAACATCGGCGGCACCGCCGACGGTGCTGATTAGAATTTGCTCAACCAAGCCGGCACAAGAACCGCAGGAACTGGCGGCCTTGGTATGTTTTTTAACCTCATCAACGCTAAACAGGCCGTTTTCTTGAATGGCTTTGACGATGGTGCCTTTGCACACGCCGTTGCAGCCACAGACTTCCATGCTGTCAGGCATGCTAGCGGCGCTGTTCTGGCCTTGGTGGCCGGCATCGCCGAGCGCCTGCTCACCGAACATCAGGTGATCACGGATCTGGCTGATATTGGCGCTTTCTTTAACTTGCCGGAAATACCAACCGCCGTCGGCAGTGTCGCCGTACAAACAGGCACCAACCAAGATGTCGTCTTTGATCACCAGCTTCTTGTAAACACCGCCAATCGGATCGGACAGGGTGATGGTTTCAGTGCCTTCAGCGCCCATAAACTCGCCGGCCGAGAACAGGTCGATGCCGGTTACTTTCAGTTTGGTGGAGGTGACCGAACCTTGATAGCGGGCAAAACCGAGCTGAGCTAAGTGGTTGGCGCAAACCTTCGCTTGATCGAACAGTGGCGCAACTAGGCCGTAAGCGGTGCCGCGGTGGTTGGCACACTCGCCGATCGAATACACCCGTGGATCGTAGGTTTGCATAGTGTCGCTGACCAAGATTCCGCGATTGCACGGAATCCCGGCTTTTTCCGCCAGTTCGGTATTGGGCTTAATGCCCGCGGCCATTACCACCAGATCAGCGGCAATCACGTCGCCATTTTTGAACTTAACTGCGCACACCCGGCCTTCGCCGTTATCCATTAAGGATTCGGTTTGCTCGTTGGTGCGGAAATGAATACCGCGCTCTTGCAGGGCGGTTTCCAGCAATTTGCCGGCAGTTTTGTCCAGTTGGCGCTCCATCAGCCAGTCGGCCAAGTGCACCACGGTCACATCCATGCCGCGTAATTTGAGGCCGTTAGCCGCTTCCAAACCCAGTAGGCCGCCACCGATCACTACGGCGTGGCTATGGGTTTTGGCGGTGTCGATCATCATCTGGGTGTCAGCGATATCGCGATAACCAATCACGCCATGTAGCTTGTTACCGGGGATCGGCAAGATAAATGGCACAGAACCCGTGGCGATAAGCAGGCGATCATATTCAGCTGTGCTGCCATCTTCGGCGGTTACGATGCGCTTTTTGCGATCAATCGAAACAACCTTGCGGTTCAGTAATAGGCGGATGTTGTTCTCGGCATACCAGCTCAAATCGTTCAAGACGATCTCTTCGAAGGTTTGCTCACCGGCCAATACCGGCGACAACAGGATGCGGTTGTAGTTGGGGTGCGGTTCGGCACCGAAGACTGTAATGTCGTATAGGTCAGGGGCCAGCTTAAGCAGCTCTTCGAGGGTGCGAACCCCGGCCATGCCGTTACCGATCATTACTAACTTGAGTTTGTTCAAGGCTAATCTCCACG
>JBILAR010000017.1:0-39293 GCA_044354115.1 Pseudomonas sp.
AGGGCCACGGGCTGAATGACCAACAAGCTGCCGGTCATTAACAGGGGGAATTTTTTGCGGAATACTGGGGACTTTACTGCCATCTTGTTATCCGGGCTTCCTGCACGCCATCGGGCAGCGGGGGCCGCATGCCTCTCGATGGGTTGAAAAAGATGCTGGATAATAAAGCATGACCCGCAGAACGGCTAGCGCCGTCGGAGACCCTTGTAATGCCTGATCACGATTTACGCCTAGAACTGCTACGCCACTGGCTTGCAGCGCAATTGCCGATTTTATTTGCCCGCCAAGGCTGGGGTGCGGTGCCTGTCGCCAGCCTTACGGCAGCCAGCAGCGATGCCAGTTTTCGCCGCTATTTTCGCTGGGAGGGAGGCGGGCGCACGTTAATTGTGATGGACGCGCCGCCGCCGCAAGAAGATTGCCGGCCCTTTGTAAAGGTCGCCGAACTGCTGGCCTGTGCCGGCGTGCATGTGCCGCAAATACTCGCCGCGGACCTTGAGCGGGGCTTTTTACTGCTGCCGGATCTCGGTCGGCAAACGTTTCTGGAGGTGATTACTCCAGACAACGCCGACAGCTTATTTGCCGATGCGCTGCAGGCGCTGCTGAAATTTCAACAATTGCCGCTCACCGATGGCTTGCCGGTGTATGACACCGCGTTATTGCAGCGCGAACTGCAGTTATTTCCCGATTGGTATTTACAGCAGCACCTCAAGTTGACCTTAAGCGGCGAACAATTGGCCGCCTGGCAGCGCATCTGCACGCTATTGGTCGACAGCGCCTTGGCGCAGCCACAGGTGCTGGTGCATCGCGACTTTATGCCGCGCAACTTGATGGACAGCGTACCCAATCCCGGCGTGCTGGATTTTCAAGATGCGGTTTACGGGCCGGTCACTTACGACGTCACCTGCCTGTTTAAAGACGCCTTCCTGAGTTGGCCAGAGGCGCGGGTGCGCGACTGGTTGGAAGGCTATTGGCGTCAAGCACTGGAGGCGCAGATTCCGGTGCAGCCAGATCTGGAGGATTTCCTCTGCGCCAGCGACCTGATGGGCGTGCAGCGCCATCTCAAAGTGATCGGGATTTTTGCGCGCATCTGCTATCGCGACGGCAAGCCGAAATACCTCGGTGACGTGCCACGCTTCTTTGCTTATATCGATGCGGTGTTGGCGCGCCGTCCGCAGTTGGCTGAGTTACGCGAGTTGCTGGCCAGTTTGCCGGTAGTGGAGGACGTGCCCGCATGAAGGCGATGATTCTCGCCGCCGGCAAAGGCGAGCGCTTGCGCCCGCTGACCCTGCACACCCCCAAGCCTTTGGTGCCAGTGGCCGGGGTGCCGCTGATTGAATATCACCTGCGCGCCTTGGCGGCGGCGGGTATTACCGAGGTGGTAATCAATCATGCCTGGCTGGGCGCGCAGATCGAGGCGCATTTGGCCGATGGCGCGCGTTTCGGGCTGAGCATCGCGTACTCCCCGGAAGGCGAACCGCTGGAAACCGGCGGCGGGATTTTGCGTGCTTTGCCGTTGCTCGGTGATGAACCCTTTATCTTGGTTAATGGTGATATTTTTACCGACTATCCATTCGTTAATTTGTGCCGGCCATTGCCGGGTCTCGCGCACTTGGTGCTGTTGGATAATCCCGCGCATCACCCGCACGGGGATTTCACTTTGCTGGCTGATGGTCAGTTAGCGGATGCTCAGCCCGGCCAATCGAGTCTGACCTACAGCGGTATTGCCGTGCTCAGTCCGCAGCTATTTGCCGGCTGCGAGCCAGGTGCTTTTAAGCTGGCACCGCTGCTGCGCCACGCCATGGCGCAAGGTTTGGTCAGCGGCGAGCGCTATGCCGGCAACTGGATCGACGTCGGCAGCTATGAGCGTTTGGCGCAAGCCGAGTCGCTGGTCGCGAGTCGCTAGCGTGTATTGGCCGATCACCCTGCTGTGCGCGTTGGCGGGCATGTTGCTGGCCAGCATTCCCGGTGCGCTGCTCGGTGGTTTGCTCGGGCAGATGCTTGATCGACGCTGGGACATCAAGTCTTGGGCCGATTTGCGTCGGCGTATGCAAGGCACCAGTGGTCCGCGTGAACAGCAACTGCTGTTTGCCTTGCTCGGCCGGCTGGCGAAAAGCGCCGGCGCAGTGACGGCGGTGCATATTCAGCAAGCCCGTAATGAAATGACCCGTTTGCATCTCGATGAGCTGGCGCAGCAGCGTGCGATTGCCGCCTTTACCCGGGGCAAGAACGATGAGCAAAGTTTGCGTTTGCCTTTGCGTCGGTTACGCGCCAATCGTGCATTGGTGGACGACTTAGTCCGCGCCTGCTGGCGGATGGCTTGGGCGGGCGGCCAAGTAGCGCCAGCGCAATATCAGCTGATTATCGACTGCGGTGAGCATCTGGGCGTGCAACGTGATGCGCTGCTGGCGCTCGGTGCGCCCTATGCGCGCAGTAGCACGCAGGCAGCCGCGGGGGCGCGTGATGAGCAGGAGGCTTTGCGGGTGTTGGGCTTGCCAGCTGAGGCCGATGCGCTGCAGATCAAGCAGGCTTATCGGCGTTTAGTCAGCCGTTATCATCCGGACAAACTCGCGGGCTCAGGTGCAAATGCGGCGCAAGTGCGCGCCGCCAGCGACAAAACCGGCGAGTTGCACCGCGCCTATGAGTTGCTGCGCCGGCGTGACCTTGGCTAAGTGCGGCTAACCACGCCGTACGAAGCCCGCGCACTTTCAACCACCAACGCAAACCTAGCCCAGTCTTTAGGGTTTGGCAGCGGTTTGGCCGGCTTGTAAGTGCAAACTCAGCCAGCCGCGAATGCGTCGATACAGTTGCTCTTGCTCGGTGGCCGGATCGCCCGGCAGCGCGGCCATGGCGATCTGAATATAACTAGGGCTGGGTTGCCGTTTGCTGGCTTGTAGGCGTTGCAGGGCAGCGGCGCGCGCGAGAGGTTGGTCACGGTAGTAAAAATCACCAATTGCCAATGGCAACTTGGGCAGTAGTTCGCTGAAGGCCGGGGTAAAAGACGCGGGTAGTTCGGGGGCCACTAGAATTAAATTTTTGATCGGCGAATCGCTGTGCTCGCTCAGGTAGCGCGCCGCCCAATAACCGCCAGTGCCGTGGCCCAACAAGACGATGCTGGTGGGGTTTTGCTGTTGGGCAAAGGCAATCGCCGCTTGCACCCTAGCCAGTACCCGTGCGGCGTAATGCTCCGGGGTTTCGCCGGCGATTACCGGCTCGCTGCTGGCGTTGCTGCTGGGCTCGGCGGGTGTTGCGGGGTCTTGCGCTGGGGCCGCGCTGGGCGCTGCTGCGTCGGTGGCGGCTGTGCTGTTCGGGGCGGCGCTGCTGTCGCCAGTGTTCTGCTCGGCAGCGGGCAGCGGGTCCGGCAGGGTGAGGCTTAAGCTGTGCCAGCCGGCGTCGGGTAATTTGCTGCGCAGCGGGCCAATGGCCTGTGGCCAGTCGGCGGTTGCGCCGGCACCGGGGAGTAAAATCACCACGCCCTGCGCCTCGCCTTTATTGGCCGGTAACCATAAGGCTAAGAAGCTTTCTTCGCCCGCTGTTAGTTGTTGCTGCTCGCCCTGCGGCAATCGCTCCTGCAGGGCCAATGCTTCCGCTTGACTGCGCTCTGTTAGCGCTGGGCGCTCACTATTGCTGGGCGTCGTGAGCGCTGCGGCCTCAGGCGCTGAGGTGTTGCTCTCGGCCGCTAAGGTGCAGGGCAGCAGTAGGGCCAAGTAGCCGCAAAAAAGTGTCGTACTAAGCGTGCGTGACATCAGAGCAATCCAAGCCCAAGAGATACTGGCAGCCTAATAGTTTCGCCGCGGTTTGTCAGGTTATGCCGGGCGTTAGTCGATGGCATGCCCGTTAGGCTAAGGTGGCGTAGGCAGCGGGTATTTATGTGCGGGGGTAGCTGTGTCGACTATTTTGCGTTTATGCATGCTGCTCGGTTTGACCCTGTGCGGGTGTGCGCCGCTGCTGGCCGCCCCGGTGAGCGAGACGCTGCCCATGGCGGCCGAGCAGCGCAGTTGGCTGGCCGGGCAGCGGCAGCTGCGGGTGGGCGTGGTCTTGCAGGCACCCTATGCACAATATGACCCGCGCTTACAGCAGTTGTCCGGGCTCAATGTGGAGCTGATGCAGTGGTTGGCGACGGCCCTGCAGGCTGAACTGCTCTGGCAACACTATGCCGATCAAACCGCGCTGGAGGCGGCCCTGCGCGCCGGGAACATCGATGTTGCCCCCGGCCTCAGTCAAACCCCGGCCGGTCTGCGCCTGTGGCTGTATTCCGACCCCTATATGCGTGTGCCGCATTTGTTGGTGGGGGCGCGTAATGGCGGTGCGGCGGTCGATCTGGAGCAACTCGGTGCCGCTGACCCCGTGGCCGTGCGCATGCCCAGCGTGGTCGCCGACTACCTGCGTGTCACCTATGTAAGTCTCAATTTACAGGCGGTCAGCAGCGACCGCGAGGCCTTGCAAAAGCTCCTCAGCCAACAGGTGCGCTATGCGGTGATCGACGCGGCGCAGTTCAGTCGCTTGGCCCGCGAGAGTGAGTTTGCCGAGTTGGCGGTGGTCGGCGATATCGGTTTGCCGCAGCTGTTGCGGGTTGCCTCACGGCGCGATTGGCCCGAGCTGTCGAGCTTGCTGGACGGCGCGCTGCGTTCGATCCCGGCCAAGCAGCTGGACCAGTTGCGCGAGCACTGGTTGCAGCTCAAGTACCCGCGCCCGGTCGCGTCAGTGGGCTTCTGGCAGAACCTCAGTGGGCTGCTGGCGGTGTTGCTGTTGGCCGCGTTGGCCGTGGCGGTGTCTCTGCGTCGTCAGCAACATGGCTTGGAGCGGCGCGTGCTGGCGGCGCGCCAAGCGCTTGAGTTACAGGCGGCCAGCGAAGAGGCGCTGCGGCTGTCGCAGTTTTCCATCGACCAGAGCACCGTCGGCATTCTCTGGGTTAACTGGGACAGCCACGTGCGCTATGCCAACCGGGCGGTCGAACAGATGCTCGGTTATCCCCAAGGCGGCTTGCTGGAACGGCCGCTGATCGAACTGGAACCAAGCCTAAAGATGGACCTCTGGTTGGCCCTGTGGAAGCGCGCCCGCGCCAGTGATGGCGAGCCGCTGAGCTTTGAGAGCCATTGCCTGCGCGCCGATGGCAGTGCGCTGCCGACCGATGTATCGCTGAGTTTTCTGCGTTTTCGCCAAGCCGAATATTTGGTGGTGTACATCACCGATGTCACCGAGCGCCGCCGCGCCTTGGCCGCCCTGCAAGAGAGTCAGGCGCGCCTGCAAGGCATCGCCGCCAATGTGCCGGGCTTGGTGTTTCGTCTGGAGCGGCCGCAGCCGGAAGCGCCGGTGGACTTTGCCTTTATCAGCGATGGCAGTGAGCAATTGGTCGGCTATCCGGCGGCCACCTTGCTCCAGCCTGGGCGTGGAATTCGCAGCCTAGTGCACGGTGATGATCTTGCCGATTACAACCAAAGTCAGCTGGCGGCGCTGGAGGCGGATCGCGATTGGCACTGGCAGGGGCGCATCCTGACCCGCGAGGGCGAGCAGCGCTGGGCCGATATTAAGGCCATCGCCCGGCGGCTTGAAGATGGTTTGGTGGTCTGGGACGGCATCGTCTGGGACATCAGCGAGAGCAAGCGCATCGAGCTGGCGCTGAGCGAATCGCGCGGGCAATTGCGCGAGTTGTCGGCGCACTTGGAGAGCGTGCGCGAAGAAGAAAAAGCCCGCATCGCCCGCGAAGTACACGACGAGTTGGGCCAAGTACTGACCGTGCTTAAGTTGGAAACCGCCATGTGTGAGCTGGCCTATGGCGAGCTGGATGCGGGCTTGCAGGAACGCCTGAACAGCATGAAGCGGCTGATCGCCAGCCTGTTTCAGTTGGTTCGTGATGTGGCCACCGCCTTGCGTCCACCGATTCTGGATGCCGGCATCAGTTCGGCGATTGAGTGGCAAGCGCAACGCTTCGAGGCGCGCACGCAGATTCCGTGTTTGGTGCAGGTGCCCGACAACCTGCCGGCACTGGCGGATGCCAAGGCCATCGGCTTGTTTCGCATTTTGCAGGAGGCGCTGACCAACGTCATCCGCCATGCTCAGGCGCATACTGTCGAGGTGCGGCTGACGCTAGAGGCCGGCATGCTGTGCCTGAGCATCGTTGATGATGGCTGCGGTTTTGTCGCGCCCAGCGGGCGACCCAGCTCTTTTGGTTTGGTCGGCATGCGTGAGCGGGTGCTGATGCTCGGCGGCAGTTTGCAACTGGACAGCCGGCTGGGCGAGGGCACCAGTTTGAGTGTGCACATCCCCCTGCAATAAGCCGGGAATAAGACTTTGGCCTGAGGAGGCAACGGCGTGATTCGAGTATTGGTGGCAGAAGATCACACCATCGTCCGCGAGGGCATCAAGCAACTGATAGGTCTGGCCAAAGACCTGCAAGTGGTGGGCGAGGCGGGTAATGGCGAACAGTTGCTGGAGACCTTGCGCCAAGTACCCTGCGATGTGGTGTTACTGGATATCTCGATGCCCGGGGTGAACGGCTTGGAGGCGATTCCACGAATTCGCGCCCTGACTAATCCGCCGGCGATTTTGGTCTTGTCGATGCACGACGAGGCGCAGATGGCCGCCCGCGCCCTGAAAATTGGCGCCGCCGGTTACGCCACCAAAGACAGCGATCCGGCCCTGCTGCTGACGGCGATTCGCAAGGTCGCCGGCGGTGGCCGTTATATCGACCCGCAGTTGGCCGATCGGATGGTTTTCGAGGTCGGCCTGACCGATTCGCGGCCCGCCCACGCGCTGTTGTCTGAGCGCGAGTTCTCGGTGTTCGAGCGCCTAGTGCAAGGCGCCAGTGTTAATGATATTGCCCAGCAACTGGCCCTCAGCAACAAAACCATCAGCACCCACAAGGCGCGGCTGATGCAGAAGATGAATGCCAACTCGATGGCCGACCTGATGCGCTACGCCATGGAGCACAAGCTGCTCTAGGCGGCGGCCGAAACCTGCCCGCCAGCATTCACGCTGGAGCTTAATGCTTCAGTCGCAGCACCTCTGGCAAGGCGTCGGCCAGGTAGTCGAACAGTTGTCGCAGATTCTGCTGGTCGCGCTGATCGTTGTGCATCACCACCCAGACCCCCAGTTCGAAGCTGAACAGCTCCGTCGGCAGGGCGAGCAGGTCGGGCTCGCGCTGGGCCAGCGCGGCATGGCACAAACCGATGCCCATACCGCTGCGCAGGGCTGCCAGGCGGGCCATGGCGCAATCAGAGCGAAAGGCCAGCGCTTCAATCGGTAGGGCAAAACCCTGTGCCTGCCAATGGGTATGCAGCCCGAGGTTGCGGTCGTAGCCGATCAGCCGGTGCTGGGCTAAATCTGCTTGGCTAAGCGGCATGCCGTGTTGCGCCAGATAGTCGCGGTGGGCATACAGGCTCAAGCGGCTTTGGCCCAGCCCGCGCGCGAGCAAGGCGCCCTGTTGCGGCGCGACCATGCGGATCGCTAGATCGGCTTCGCGGCGCAGTAAATCCTCATTGTGTTCGGCGATCGACAGCTCCAGTTGCACGCTCGGATGTTGCTGTTGGAAGGGCGCCAGCAGCGGCGTGATCACTTCGACGCCGAGCACTTCAGGCACTGTCAGGCGCAGCACACCGGCGCCGGTCTGTTGGCTGATACGTCGCTGCATGGTCGACACCGCCGTCGACATGCCGCTAACCGGCTCGAGCAATTGCAAGGCGGCCGGCGTCGGCTCCAGACCTTCTGGGGAGCGGGTAAACAGGCTGACGCCCAGATTAGTTTCCAGCTTGGCGATCTGCCGGCTGACGGTGGACTGGGTGGTCAGCAATTGCCGTGCGGCGGCGGACAGGCTGCCCGCCTGCAGCACGGCGAAAAAATAGCGGAACAGGTCCCAGTCGGCTTGGTTATCCATCGATTTGTGCATAGTGACTCCGCGCTGCCGGAGGTTCACGGCGCGCTGTTGACTGGCTACCGTGCGAGGCTATCAAGACCAAGAGTGTTCGGACATGACCGCAACCAGTAATTTCCCTTTCAGTCGTGCCAAGTTGGCGCAGATTCGCGCCCGTGAAGACGCCGCCTACCTGGCGCGTACGCCCCGTTCCCTAGCGCTGCGCGAGGAAGGCCGGGCGCATATGCCGCAGGGCGTGCCGATGGCTTGGATGGTTTCGCTCAATCGCCTCAGCCCGCCCTTTATCGAGCACGCCAGTGGTACCCAGTTCACCGATGTGGATGGCAATAGCTACCTGGATTTCAACGTGGCCGACCTCAGCATGACCATGGGCTATGCACCCAAGCCGATCGTTGACGCGGTCTGCCGGCAGGTGCAGCGCGGTGCGCAGTTTCTGCTGCCGACCGCCGATGCGGTGCAGGTCAGTCGCCTGCTGGCGGAGCAGGTCGGTTTGCCTTACTGGCAGTTCACCCTGTCGGCCTCGGGTGCCAACACTGAGGTGATGCGCATTGCCCGCCACCTGACTGGCCGCGAAAAGCTGGTGATTTTCGATGGTCACTACCACGGTCATATCGACGAAACCATGGTTACCCAAACCGCCGAAGGGGTGGTGCACCAGCAGTTCGGCCCGGCGAAAAGCAGCGCCGAACACACCCTGATCCTGCCGTTCAATGATCTGGCCGCGCTGGAAGCCGTGCTGGCTACCCAGCAAGTGGCGCTGGTGCTGACCGAACCGGCCCTGACCAACTGCACCCTGGTGCAACCTGACTCCGGCTTTCTGCAGGGCGTGCGCGAACTGACTCGCCAGTACGGCACGCTGCTGTGCTTGGACGAGGCGCATACCTTCCAGTTTGGCTATGGCGGCCTGACCGGCAGTTGGGGGCTAGAGACTGATTTTGTGGTGCTCGGCAAGGGGCTGGGCTCAGGTATCGCCTTCGCCCTGTATGGCATGACTGAGGCGATTGCCCGTCATTTGGAGCAGCACACCGACAGCGATGCCGGCCAGGTCGGGCTGGCCACCGGCGGTACGCTGTATGCGTCTGCACTGGCCGTCGCGGTTGCCCGTGCGAGCCTGGAGGAAGTGCTGACCCCGGCGAACTATCAGCGCATTGAAACACTCGGCGGTCGTTTGGCCGACGGCTTGCGCCAGTTGATCAAACACCATCAGCTGCCGTGGCAGGCATTCCAGCTCGGGCCACGGGCGGGTTTCTGTCTGACCCCAGAGTTACCGCGCACAGGCGCTGTGGCCAACTTGTCGATTGATGTCGAGTTTATTGATTGCCGCCGCGTGTACATGGCCAATCGCGGTATCTGGGATGCGATTATTTCCGCAGGCCCGCAGGTATCCTTTGCCCACACTGAAGCCGACGTGGATACCTATCTGCATGTGGTCGGCGAATTCCTCGCCGAACTGGCCGACTGAAACGGAGCCCGAGCATGAATCATCTGCACGATGTAGCGCTGGAAAAAGCCTATCGCTTGCTCAATCACGGGCCGGTCACACTGGTTACCTTTGAACACGAAGGGGCCGGCAATGTGATGGCCGCGTCTTGGGTGATGCCGCTGGATTTCGATCCGCCCAAACTGGCGCTGGTGCTGGATCGCAACACCTACAGTCGCGGCTTGTTGGAAGGCTCCGGCACGTTCGTGATCAATCTGCCGGGGCGCCAGCAGGCCGAACTCACCTTGGCCGTGGGTAATTGCAGCGGGCAGGCGCAGGACAAATTCGCCCAGTTCGGCATCGCTGCGCAGCGCGCCAAAGTCATACAGGCACCGATCGTGCCGGGTTGTTTGGCTTACCTAGAGTGCCGGGTAATTGAGGAGCCCGGCGTACAAGCGCGGCATGATTTGTTCGTTGCCGAAGTGCTTGCCGCCTATGCCGATGAACGGGCGTTCTCGAAGGGACGCTGGCACTTTCCTGACGATGAATTGCGCACCCTGCATTACTCGGCAGGCGGCACCTTCTACCCAACCGGTAACCCGTTCACGGTGACTATGCCGGCCGGCGTGGATGACTGAAATAGCGCATGCCGTCGACAGGTTGCGCTAATCCGGTAGATGGCTTTTGGGCGTTTTATCTGTGTGCTGGACAGATGTTTCTCGCTCGACAGTTTGCCCAAGGCTGGCAAGCAGAATGCGCTGCTTGCCAGCCTTAATGGCCATGGCCGCCGTGCTCGTTTTGTAGGGCAATCCCTACCCGCAGTTGTCCGTTGTGCTTATAGCAATCTCTCCTAACCACCGATTTGCTCTGTGGGTCTGTCGTTCTAGTCTTACTCCACGACAGACAACAACATAAAAAGGTGCGGGTGATGCTCGAGACGCAAGCGAACGATGTGCTGGTCAGCTTTCGTGGCGTACAAAAGAGCTACGACGGCGAGAACCTGATCGTCAAAGACCTCAATGTGGAGATTCGCAAAGGCGAATTTCTCACCCTGTTGGGGCCGTCCGGCTCGGGCAAAACCACCAGCCTGATGATGCTGGCCGGCTTCGAAACGCCTACCGCCGGCGAGATTCTGCTGGCTGGCCGCTCGATCAATAACGTGCCGCCGCACAAGCGCGACATCGGCATGGTGTTCCAGAACTACGCGCTGTTCCCGCACATGACCGTCTCGGAAAACCTAGCCTTTCCGTTGACCGTGCGTGGCATGAACAAGACCGACTGCAGCGAGCGGGTCAAGCGTGCGCTGTCGATGGTGCAGCTGGATAAATTCCGCAACCGCTATCCCGGCCAGCTCTCTGGCGGCCAGCAGCAACGGGTGGCGTTGGCTCGGGCCTTGGTGTTCGAGCCGCAGCTGGTGCTGATGGATGAACCGCTCGGCGCGCTGGATAAACAACTGCGTGAGCACATGCAGATGGAGATCAAGCACCTGCACAAACGCCTCGGCGTGACCGTGGTTTACGTGACTCACGATCAGGGTGAAGCCCTGACCATGTCGGACCGGGTGGCGGTGTTTCATCAGGGTGAAATCCAGCAAATCGCACCGCCGCGCACCCTCTATGAAGAGCCGAAAAACACCTTCGTGGCCAACTTTATCGGCGAGAACAACCGCATCAATGGCCGCCTGCACAGCCGTGATGGCGAGCGCTGCGTGGTCGAGTTGGGGCGTGGCGAAAAAGTCGAGGCGCTGGCGGTGAACGTCGGTCAGCTCGGCGAACCTGTGACCCTGTCGATTCGCCCCGAGCGGATCCGCTTGAACGCTGCCAGCGAAACCTGCGCCAACCGCTTCAGCGGCCGCGTCGAGGAATTTATCTATCTAGGCGACCACGTACGTGTGCGTCTGGAGGTGTGTGGCAAGGCCGACTTCTTCGTCAAACAACCGATCGCCGAGCTCGACCCGGCCCTCGCGGTGGGTGACGTGGTGCCGCTCGGCTGGCAGGTCGAACACGTACGCGCGCTGGACCCCTTACTGGAAGCTGTTTGATCGCATTTCTATCAACCTGCACTGTGGAGACAACAACAATGAATAACTCTCTCAAACTCAGCGCCATGGCCCTGGGGCTCGCCTTTGCGCTGCCCAGTTTGGCCGCCGATCTAACCGTGGTGTCCTTTGGTGGCGCCAACAAGAATGCCCAGGTCAAAGGCTTTTATGCGCCTTGGGAAGCCGCCGGCAACGGCAAGATCCTGGCTGGCGAATACAACGGCGAGATGGCCAAGGTCAAAGCCATGGTCGATACCAATAGTGTGTCTTGGAATCTGGTCGAAGTGGAGTCGCCAGAGCTGTCCCGTGGCTGCGATGAAGGCCTGTTTGAAACCCTCGATCCGGCCCAGTTCGGCAATCCCGACGACTTTATCCCCGGCGCTATCCAGCCTTGCGGCGTCGGCTTCTTCGTTTGGTCGACGGTGCTGGCCTACAACGCCGACAAGCTGAAAAGCGCGCCGACCAGCTGGGCGGACTTCTGGGATACCGAGAAATTCCCCGGCAAGCGCGGCCTGCGCAAAGGCGCCAAGTACACCCTTGAATTTGCCCTGATGGCCGACGGTGTGGCCCCTAAAGAGGTGTACAAGGTGCTGGCGACCCCGGCCGGGGTCGATCGTGCGTTCAAGAAACTCGATCAGCTGAAACCGAGCATCCAGTGGTGGGAAGCCGGCGCGCAGCCGCCGCAGTATCTGGTTTCTGGTGATGTGGTGATGAGCTCGGCCTACAACGGCCGGATCGCCGCCGTGCAGAAAGAAAGCAATTTGAAAGTGGTGTGGAACGGCGGCATCTACGACTTCGACTCTTGGGCCATTCCTAAGGGCGCCAAAGATCTGGCCGCGGCGCAGAAATTCATCGCCTTCTCGGTGCAGCCGCAGCAGCAAAAGGGCTACTCGGAAAACATCGCCTACGGCCCGGCCAACAAACTGGCGGTGCCGCTGTTGAATAAAGAAGTGTTGAAAGACATGCCGACCACCCCGGAAAACATCGCCAATCAGGTGGCCATGGACGTGACCTTCTGGGCCGATTATGGCGAGCAACTGGAACAGCGTTTCAACGCTTGGGCCGCCAAGTAATACCTGCTGTGTAACACCAGTGTTGGGGCGCCCACGGCGGGCGCCGCAACACTGCTGAGCTTTTTGGCCGCGTCCGCGCGGTCTTTTTTCTGGAGTTAATGATGGCCAACGCAGAGTCTTTGACCGCGCTCGCCGGTCCCAGTCTGAAGCAACGACTGGCGCGTGCCGAGCGGATGAATCGCTGGAAAGCCCAAGCGCTGATTCTGCCGCTGGTGCTGTTTTTATTACTGATTTTTCTACTGCCGATTGCTGCCCTGCTGTTTAAAAGCGTTGGCAACCCGGAAGTGCTTGGCAGCCTGCCGCGCACCGTCGAGGCCATAGCCAGCTGGGACGGCAAGGCGCTGCCCGGCGAGCCGGTGTATCAGGCCCTGAGCCTGGACTTGGTGGATGCGCGTAAAAACCAGAGTTTGGGCGATTTGTCCAAGCGCCTGAACATGGAACTGGCGGGCTATCGCAGCCTGCTGATGCAGACCGCCCGAGCGCTACCGTTTAAGGCCGCGCCTGAGTCTTACAAAACGGCGCTGGAAGGCCTCGATGAGCGTTGGGGCGATCCGGCTTACTGGCAAGTAATCCGCCGTAACACCAGCAGCATCACACCGTTTTTCCTGTTGGCGGCCCTCGATCATCGTATCGACGACCTCGGCGAACTGGCCCCGGCCACCCCCGATCAGGCGATCTATCTGGATATCTTTGCCCGCACCTTCTGGATGGGCCTGGTGATTACCGCCATCTGTTTGGTGCTGGCCTATCCGCTGGCCTATCTGCTGGCCAACTTGCCGTCGCGGCAGAGCAACCTGCTGATGATTTTGGTGCTGCTGCCGTTCTGGACCTCGATTCTGGTGCGGGTGGCGGCTTGGATAGTGCTGTTGCAATCGGGCGGTTTAATCAACGGTGCGCTGCTCAAGCTGGGGCTGATCGACCAGCCGCTGGAGTTGGTGTTCAACCGCACCGGGGTGTACATCTCGATGGTGCACATCATGCTGCCGTTTATGATTTTGCCGATCTACAGCGTGATGAAAGGCATCTCGCCAACCTATATGCGCGCGGCGATTTCCCTCGGTTGCCACCCGTTTGCGAGCTTTTGGCGGGTGTACTTTCCGCAGACCATGGCCGGGGTCGGCGCGGGTTGTTTGTTGGTGTTTATTCTGGCGATTGGTTACTACATCACCCCGGCGCTGCTGGGCAGCCCGAGCGATCAGATGGTCAGCTACTTCGTCGCCTTCTACACCAACACCAGCATCAACTGGGGCATGGCCACGGCGCTTGGCGGTCTGCTGCTGTTCGCCACGCTGGTGCTCTATGTGGTTTACAGCTGGTTGGTGGGCGCTAACCGCCTTCGTCTGAGCTAACAGGCCATTGAAAAACTACCTGCGTTGTCGATACGGCGTTAAAAACAGGCTCAAAATGCTCATTTACAGCACGTAAACTCCGCTTTTTCGCCTGTTTTTGCCTTGTCTCGACTGCCTCGCCTACATTTTTCAACAGCCTGTTAAGGAGCAAATACTGATGCTAAGCCCTTATATGTCACCGGTAGAAAAACTCTGGTTCTACACCTTGCGCGGCTTCTGCGCCCTGGTGCTGTTGTTTCTGATCTTGCCGGTGCTGGTGATCATTCCCTTGTCGTTCAACTCCGGCAGTTTTCTGGTCTATCCGCTGCAAGGCTTTTCCCTGCAGTGGTATCAGGACCTATTCGGCTCGGCCGATTGGATGCGCTCGCTGAAGAACAGCCTGATAGTCGCGCCGGCGGCCACGGTGCTGGCCATGGTGTTCGGCACTCTGGCGGCGATTGGCCTGACCCGTGGCGAGTTTCGCGGCAAGGCGCTGGTGATGAGTCTGGTGATCTCACCGATGGTGGTGCCGGTGGTGATTGTCGGTGTGGCCAGCTATTTGTTCTTCGCCCCACTGGGCTTGGGCAACAGCTATCTGTCGCTGATTTTGGTGCATGCGGTGCTCGGTGTGCCGTTTGTAATTATCACTGTGTCGGCGACCCTGCAGGGCTTTAATCAGAACTTGGTGCGCGCCGCCGCCAGTCTCGGTGCCTCGCCGCTGACGGCGTTTTTTCGGATCACCCTGCCGTTGATTGCGCCGGGGGTTATCAGCGGCGCGCTGTTCGCCTTTGCCACTTCTTTTGATGAGGTGGTGGTGACCCTGTTTCTCGCCGGCCCCGAGCAAACCACCTTGCCGCGGCAGATGTTTAGCGGCATCCGCGAGAACCTCAGCCCGACCATCGCCGCCGCCGCGACCCTGCTGATTGGTTTTTCCATCCTCCTGCTGCTGACCTTGGAGTGGTTGCGTGGCCGTAGCGAGAAACTGCGTACGGCGGCCAATCACGACTGAATGGCCTCGGCGGCGGGCGGGCCTGAACCGCTGCCGCCACTGACACAAGACAACCGCGGCGACCCCGGTCAGGCTACAATGCGCACCATCGTGATTCTGCCATTCAGGTGCGCCATGCAGCCGTTCGCCATTGCTCCGTCGATTCTTTCCGCAGACTTCGCCCGCCTCGGCGCCGAAGTCGACAACGTGTTGGCGGCGGGTGCCGACATCGTGCACTTCGATGTGATGGACAACCATTACGTGCCCAACCTGACCATCGGCCCAATGGTCTGCACGGCGCTGCGCAAGTACGGCATCACCGCACCTATCGACGTGCACCTGATGGTTTCGCCAGTTGATCGCATCATCGGCGACTTTATTGACGCCGGCGCCAGTTACATCACCTTCCACCCAGAAGCATCCGGGCATATCGACCGCTCCTTGCAGTTGATCCGCGACGGCGGCTGTAAGGCCGGCTTGGTGTTTAACCCGGCCACCTCGCTGGAGAGCCTCAAGTACGTGATGGACAAGGTCGACATGATCCTGTTGATGAGCGTCAACCCAGGCTTTGGCGGGCAGAAATTTATTCCCGGCACCTTAGACAAGTTGCGTGAAGCGCGGGCCTTGATCGAAGCCTCGGGGCGCGAGATTCGTCTGGAAGTGGATGGCGGGGTGACAGTGCACAATATTCGTGAAATCGCCGCCGCCGGTGCCGACACCTTCGTGGCTGGCTCGGCGATCTTTAATGCGCCGGACTATCAGGCCGTGATCGCGCAAATGCGCGCCGAACTGGCTCTTGCCCGCGGATGAATACTTCAGTGCAAGGCGGCTTTGAGCGTTTATTGCCCGGCCGCCTGCCAAGCTTAGTGATGTTCGATCTGGACGGCACCCTGATCGACTCGGTGCCAGATTTGGCCGCCGCCGTTGACCAAATGCTGCTCGCCCGTGGCTTGCCGGCCGCCGGTGTGGCGCAGGTGCGCAACTGGGTCGGCAATGGCGCGCGGGTGTTGGTGCGCCGCGCCTTGGCTGGCGACTTAGAACACAGCGCTGTCAGCGATGCCGATAGTGAGCAAGCGCTGGCGTCGTTTATGCAGTTTTACGCCGACAACCATAGCTTGACCGTGGTGTATCCCGGCGTGCGCGAAACCCTCAAGTGGCTGAAGAAGAATGGCGTTGAGATGGCGCTGATCACCAACAAGCCCGAGCGTTTTGTCGCGCCCTTGCTGGATCAGTTGCGTATCGGCCGCTACTTTCGCTGGATCATCGGTGGCGATACCTTGCCGCAACAAAAGCCCGATCCGGCCGCCTTGCTGCACGTCTTGCAGTTGGCCGAAGTGGCCGCCAGCGAGGCGCTGTTTGTCGGTGATTCGCGCAGCGATGTGCAGGCTGCCAAAGCCGCCGGTGTGCTCTGTGTGGCCATGAGTTATGGCTATAACCACGGCGAGCCGATTAGTGTCGAGTCACCGGCCTTGGTGCTCGACGATTTGCGCCTGTTGTTGCCGGCAGATGCCTGCGCGGATGCGCCCGGTTGCGCCGAACTAGCGGCTGCGCTACCGTTGCCAGATCTCCGTTCATCCCCCCGGCAAAGAGATCAGATCGTGGTGGTTAGCCGTACACACAGCGTTATCAATGCAAGCTTGCTCAAGGCCACGCAGCTCCTTAAAGCCTTGGCCCGCTGGCGTTGGCGCGCCTGATTTGAGCTTGGCCGCGCTGTCGGCACCTTTATCTATTTGCTCCACGCCAGATCCAATCGCCGCGTGCACTGACCGCCGCGATTAGATCGGTTTTTAAGCCCCGAGGCTGATTATGACCCGCGAAGAATTCCTGCACTTAGCCGCCGAAGGCTATAACCGCATCCCTGTGTCTTTCGAAACCCTGGCCGACTTCGACACCCCGCTGTCGTTGTATCTAAAGCTGGCCGACGCGCCCTACAGCTATTTATTAGAGTCAGTGCAGGGCGGTGAAAAGTGGGGCCGTTATTCGATTATCGGCCTGCCATGTCGCACTGTGCTGCGGGCTTACGAGCACAACGTGACGGTCAGCGTCGATGACGTGGTGGTCGAGTCGCACGAATGCGAAGACCCGCTGGCCTTTGTCGAGGCCTTTAAAGAGCGTTATCAGGTGGCCCCTATCGCCGGCTTGCCGCGCTTCAACGGTGGCCTGGTCGGCTACTTTGGCTACGACTGCGTGCGTTATGTCGAGAAGAAGTTAGCTAAGTGCCCCAATCCCGATCCGCTGGGTAACCCGGACATTCTGTTGATGGTCTCGGACGCCGTGGTGGTGTTCGATAACCTCGCTGGCAAGCTGCACGCCATAGTGTTGGCCGACCCCCATGAGGCCGAGGCTTTTGAGTCGGCGCAGGCGCGTTTGGATGAATTGCTCGAGCAACTGCGTCAGCCGATCACGCCGCGCCAAGGTTTGGATTTGTCCGCTCTGACCGATGCCCCGGAGCCGCTATTTCGCTCCAGCTTTAGCCGCGAAGATTACGAGCGTGCGGTCGATACCGTGAAGGAGTACATCCTCGCCGGCGACTGCATGCAGGTGGTGCCGTCGCAGCGCATGAGCATCGACTTTGCCGCCGCGCCTATCGACCTGTACCGGGCGCTGCGTTGCTTCAACCCAACGCCTTATATGTATTTTTTCAACTTCGGCGACTTCCATGTGGTCGGCTCCTCCCCTGAGGTGCTGGTGCGGGTCGAAGATGGCTTGGTGACGGTGCGACCGATTGCCGGCACCCGTCCGCGCGGCGCCACCGAGGAGGCCGACTTGGCCCTGGAGCAAGACCTGCTCTCGGATGCCAAAGAGATCGCCGAGCACCTGATGCTGATCGACCTAGGCCGCAACGATGCCGGCCGGGTGTCTGAAACTGGCACGGTGAAAGTCACCGAGAAGATGGTGATCGAGCGTTACTCCAACGTTATGCACATCGTCTCCAACGTCAACGGCCAGCTGAAACAAGGCCTGAGTGCGATGGATGCATTGCGGGCGATTTTGCCGGCCGGCACCTTGTCGGGTGCGCCGAAGATTCGTGCCATGCAAATCATCGACGAGCTGGAGCCGGTTAAGCGCGGTGTCTATGGCGGCGCCGTGGGCTATCTGGCGTGGAACGGCAATATGGACACCGCGATTGCCATCCGCACTGCCGTGATCAAAAACGGTGAGCTGCACGTGCAGGCCGGTGGCGGCATAGTCGCCGACTCGGTGCCGGCGCTGGAGTGGGAAGAAACCCTGAACAAGCGCCGGGCGATGTTTCGCGCCGTGGCCTTGGCCGAGCAAACCCACAAACGCCAGCGTTAGTTTTGCTCTGCGGTGGTGGATGCCGTGTCGGGTTACGCTGCGCTAACCCAACCTACTGGGGGCATGGGTTTAGCTCCCTATTTTTTGTTGTCTCTGCTGGAACCTCTGTATGCCTGCTGCCATAACTCCTTCTGCCTTGGCCGTGTTGCCGGAGAACTACAAAGCCTTGCTGTATGTCTTGGCGTTGTCGTTTCCGGGGCAGAGCAAAACTGCCTTGGTGCGGCAGTTGCGCGACATGGGCGCACGCGTTTCGGCTACCCGCGCCTTCGATGCCGTGGCACTCGGTGAAATTCTCGAACCCTTGCAGCGGCTTGAGTGGCTTAGCCATAGCGGTGGTCCAGGGCAGCCGATTTGCCTGTTGCCGGGGCGGCGCAATTTGGTCTTGCAGCAACTCAGTAGCGACGCCAGTAAGAGCCAATGGCTGGAGATTCTGCGTGGCAGCCTAGTCGCGCCGCGCACCGCGTGGGATGCGCCGACCAAAGAGTTTCAGCTGCAAAGCCTGTGGCTCGCCATGTTGCAGGGCCAAGCCTTCGATTTGCAGCAGTGCCTCGACCGTTTAGACGACTGGGAAGTTGAAACCCCGGCCCAGCAGTTGCTCGCCGATGAGGCCGGCAAGCAGGTATTTGCCAGTCTGTTTCCGGCAGTGCAGTGCCTGTTGTTGCAAGACTATCTGCAACAGCTTAACTGCGCTTTGCAGCCGGCCGATGAGGTCTATCGGCTTGGTTTACTGCTGCTCGCGCGCAACCCTGAACATGGCGATTTAGCCCTGCAATTGTTGCAACAGGCGCTCTGGCGCGGCGACTGGCCGCAATTCGCCGCGCTGGGTAATAGCGCCTTGGCGGTGATGCAGCAATTTATCTCGGCGGTGTTGAGTGGTAGCTACACGCCAGCGTTGGCGGCGTTGCACGAATGGACGGCGTCGATCAAACGTCAGAGTAAAAAGCGCAAGCTGGATTTGCCGCCGGTACTCAATAGCTTTTACTGTTTGGCCATGCTCGCCAGCGGTGATCCGCAGCGTTATCCGGCGCTTAAACAAGCGATCAGTCTGGGCGTTAAGGGTTTTTACGGGCGCAGTTATCCGGCGCTGTTGTTGCTGGTTGAACAGTTACAAGGCAGCAGCAAGGGCTTGGCGCAGGGCTTCGACGGCGTTGTGGTGTTCAATGGTTTCGATGGCCTGTTGCTGGCGCTGGCGCTGTACTGGGCGGATGCCGAAGTGCTCCGGCGGCCTGCGTGGCGGCTGCAGTTAGAGGCCTTTGCCGGGCAACTCAGCGCGGACGGCTATCACTGGCTGGCCGCCGAAGTAGAGGCATTATTGGCCCAGCAGTTCGGCCTCAGTTGGCAGCCGCCAGCTTGGTACAGTGCCAAAGGTTTGCAACCCTTGGTGGGCATTTATCAGCGCCAAGAATCATGGCAGCACGCCCTGACCGCGCTGGCGCTGCTCAACCCGAATAAGGGGGCGACGACGGCCGTTAAATCCAGCACCAGTCGCATCGCTTGGCTGATTAACGCCAGCACCCATGCCACGCACATTGAGCCGCGCGAGCAAAAACTCAGCGCCAAGGGCCAATGGAGCAAGGGCCGAGTGGTGGCGCTCAAGCGCTTGCTGGAGGAGGGCGACAGTTTGGATTTCTTACTCGAGCAAGACCAGCAAGCCATCCGCATGATCCAGTCCAGCGCCGACTATTACGGCGGTGTGCGTTACGAGTTACCGGCCGATTTGGCCTTGCCGCGTTTGGTCGGCCATCCGGCGCTGTTTTGGGCCGACGCCCCCGAGGTGCGCATCGACTTGAGCCTTGGGCATGCCAGCTTGCAGCTGAAATCCGAGGCCGAGCAGATTCACATCAAGCTCGAACCGCGTGAACTGCAACAGCAGAGCAATCTGCTGTTGTACAAAGAAACCCCGACCCGCTTGCTGGTGTATCCCATCAGTCGCGAGCTGCGGCAAATTATCGACATCATCGGCAAGGGCTTAAGCGTGCCGCAGGCCGGCAAGGCCCAGCTGATTGAGGCGATTAGCGCGATAGCGCCGTTGCTGCCGATTCATTCCGACTTGCCCGAGTTGGCCAGCCATCTCGATTGCGTGGCGGCCGACGCCACCCTGTATGCGCACTTGTTGCCGTTGCAGGAGGGCCTGCGTTTGCAATTGCTGGTGCGCCCGCTGGCCCATAGCAGTTGGTTTAAACCGGGCGTCGGTTTGGCCAATGTGCTCGGCGAGCAAGACGGTAAAGCCCTGCAAGCTAGCCGTGATCTGGCCGCCGAAGCCGACACCCTCGACTGGGTGCTGGCAGCTTGCCCGGCCTTGGCCCAAGCAGAAACCGACGGCCAAGAGTGGCAGCTGGAAGACCCACAAGATGCCTTGCAGGTGCTCAGCGAGTTGCAGGTATTAGACGGCGAGCGCCTGCAATGCGTATGGCCAGAAGGCGAGCGGATGCGCATCAAAGCGCGGCCGGGCATGGGCCAGTTGAAACTTGGACTCAAGCAGCAAGGCGACTGGTTTATCTTGGCCGGTGAGGTGCAGCTGGACGATGGCCGGGTGCTGCATCTACGCCAATTGTTGGAGTTGCTGAAAACCAACAAGGGCCGCTTCCTTAAATTAGGTGAGCAAGACTGGCTGGCGCTCAGCAGTAATCTGCGTAAACAGCTGGATGAACTGGCGCACTTGGCTGATCGGGTCGGCGATGACGGCCTGCGTTTGAATCTGCTCACGGCGCCCTTGCTGGCCGGTTTAGCCCAAGAGGCCGGCGAGTTTCAGGCCGATGCCAGTTGGCAGGCGCATCTGGACAAGCTCGAGTCGCTGAAAAACTTTCAACCGCAGTTACCCAGCACCCTGCAGGCCGAGCTGCGTGATTACCAGCGCGAAGGTTTTGACTGGCTGGCGCGTTTGGCCGAGTGGGGCGTCGGTGCTTGCCTAGCTGACGACATGGGCTTGGGCAAAACCGTACAGGCCTTGGCACTGATGCTGCTGCGCGCCCCGCGCGGGCCGCAGTTGGTGATAGCGCCCACTTCGGTGGCGATTAACTGGCTGAGTGAGGCGGCGCGCTTTGCTCCGACCTTAAAGGTGCACAACTACCAGCAGAGCCGCAGCCTTGAGAATTTGGGGCCGTTGGATTTGGTGGTGGCCAGCTACGGCTTGCTGCAGCAAGATGATCAGGCTTTTGCCGCGCAGCACTGGACCAGCGTGGTGCTGGACGAGGCGCAAGCGATCAAAAATGCCAGCAGCAAGCGCTCGCAGGCGGCCATGACCTTGCAAGCGGACTTCAAGCTAATCGCTACTGGTACGCCGCTGGAGAACCATCTCGGTGAGCTGTGGAACCTGTTCCGCTTTATCAATCCGGGTTTGCTCGGCAGCCAAGAGCGCTTCGCCGAACGCTTCAGCACGCCGATTGAGCGTGGCGAGGCGTCGGCGCGCAAGGCCTTAAAAGCCCTGATTCAGCCGTTTATTTTGCGCCGACTAAAAAGCCAGGTGCTCGACGAACTGCCGCCGCGCACCGAAATCACCTACAAGGTGCCGCTGTCTACCGAAGAGGCGCACTACTACGAGGCGCTGCGTCAGCAGGCCTTGCAGACGCTGGTAAATGCTCCGCAAGGGCAGAATAAATCTTTGCAGGTGCTGGCGGAAATCACCCGCTTGCGGCGTTTTTGCTGTCACCCAAGCCTAGTGATGCCGGGCGCCGGGCTGGCCGGCAGCAAGCTGGCGGCCTTTGCCGAAATCGTAGAGGAACTGCTGGAGAATCGTCACAAGGCGCTGGTGTTTAGCCAGTTTGTCGACCATCTGAGCATCGTGCGCAAGTGGCTGGATGAGCAAGGCATTCACTATCAATACCTCGATGGTGCGACCTCGCCGAAAGACCGCAAGACCCGCATGGACGCCTTTCAGGCCGGGGTCGGCGATATCTTTCTGATTAGCCTGAAGGCCGGCGGCACCGGGCTAAACCTGACAGCGGCCGACTATGTGATCCACCTCGACCCGTGGTGGAACCCAGCAGTGGAAGACCAAGCCAGCGACCGCGCGCACCGCATGGGCCAGCTGCGCCCGGTGACCATTTACCGGTTGGTGATCGAGAACACCATCGAGGAGCAAATTGTTGCCCTGCACGGCAAAAAACGCGCGCTGGCCGACAGCTTGCTGGATGGCGGCGAACTCAGCGCCAAACTGGATGCCGATGCCCTGTTGAACTTGCTCAAGGGCGATTATCAGGATGACGCCGAGTGATGCGCTGCCGGGCCGGGAATCCGCAGAATGGCAACGTATTGGCCGTGCTGTGGGGCGATCAAGATTGCGCCGCAACCCGCGCCTGGGCTACTGTGAGCGGATTGCTCGACGAGAAAACTCCAGTGCAAACCAGCAGCACCCTCCTCATGCGCCTGATCAAAGGCCACGCCCGCTGGCGTTGGCGAACTTGATATTTGTGTGGCCGACCATGGCGTCGGCCGCGACAAGTGGCTGCTGAATCTGCCTGGCAAACCCTCGTAAATAGGTGTTTTTCTAGGTGTCAGCCGCAGGTTTAACTACACGCGCACTAGGCGCAATAGGTTGGTTTTTAACATGCTGCTAATGATCGATAACTACGACTCCTTTACCTATAACGTGGTGCAGTACCTGGCCGAATTAGGTGCCGAGGTAAAAGTCATCCGTAATGATGAAATGACGGTGGCCGAGATCGAGGCGCTCAACCCCGAGCGCATTGTGGTTTCCCCCGGCCCTTGCACGCCCACCGAAGCCGGCGTGTCGCTGGCGGTTATCACCCACTTCGCCGGTAAACTGCCGATTCTCGGTGTGTGCTTGGGCCATCAGAGTATTGGTCAGGCCTTTGGCGGCGATGTGGTGCGCGCTCGCCAAGTGATGCACGGCAAGACCAGCCCGGTGTTCCACCGCGACCTTGGGGTGTTTGCCGGGCTGCATAATCCGCTGACTGTGACCCGTTATCACTCTTTGGTGGTTAAGCGTGAAACCTTGCCTGAGTGCTTGGAAATCACCGGCTGGACTCAGCTGGAAGACGGTTCGGTGGACGAGATCATGGGCCTGCGGCACAAAACCTTGAATGTCGAGGGGGTGCAGTTTCACCCGGAATCTATCCTCACCGAGCAAGGTCATGAGTTGTTCGCCAACTTCCTCAAGCAAGCAGGGGGCGTGCGCCCATGAATATCAAGCAAGCCCTCAGTCGTATCGCCGGCCAGCTCGATCTGTCCACCGAGGAAATGCAAGACGTCATGCGCGAAATCATGACCGGCCAATGCAGCGAGGCGCAGATCGGCGCCTTTCTGCTGGGCATGCGCATGAAGAGTGAAACCATCGACGAAATCGTCGGCGCGGTCTCGGTCATGCGCGAGCTGGCCAGTCACGTTGAGCTGCCTAGCCTGGAAAACGTGGTCGATGTGGTTGGCACTGGCGGCGATGGCGCGAATATTTTTAACGTCTCCACCGCCGCCGCTTTTGTGGTGGCTGCGGCTGGCGGTAAGGTCGCCAAACATGGCAATCGTGCGGTATCGGGCAATAGCGGCAGCGCCGATGTGCTGGAAGCGGCCGGGGTGTTTCTGCAGCTGACGCCGGTGCAGGTGGCGCGCTGTATCGATACCGTCGGCGTCGGCTTTATGTTCGCCCAAGTGCATCATCAGGCGATGAAGTACGCCGCCGGCCCGCGCCGAGAGCTCGGCCTGCGGACCATTTTTAATATGCTCGGGCCGCTGACCAATCCGGCCAGCGTGCAGCATCAGGTGGTCGGCGTGTTCAGTCAGGCGCTGTGCCGGCCGCTGGCCGAGGTGCTTAAGCGCTTAGGCAGTAAGCATGTGCTGGTGGTGCATTCGCGTGATGGGCTGGACGAGTTCAGCTTGGCCGCCGCGACCTTTGTTGCCGAGTTAAACAACGGTGAAATTACTGAATACGAGGTGCGCCCGGAAGACTTCGGGCTGACCAGCCAAACCCTGCTGGGCCTAGAAGTGGATGGCCCACAAGCGTCGCTGGCGCTGATTAGCGATGCCCTGGGCCGGCGCAAAACTGCCGCTGGGCAAAAGGCTGCCGATCTAATTGTGTTGAATGCCGGCGCGGCGCTGTATGCCGCCGATCTGGCCAGCAGCTTTAATGAGGGCGTATTGCTGGCCCATGACGCCTTAAGCAGCGGTTTAGCCTTAGAGAAAATTAACGAATTGGCCGCCTTTACCGCGGTCTTTCGTCAGGAGAATCAAGCGTGAGCCTGCCGACTATTTTAGAAAAAATCCTCGTCCGTAAAGTCGCCGAGGTGGCCGAGCGCCGCCTGCTGTGCAGCTTGCCGGAGCTTGAGCAAATGGCCCGCAACGCCGATGCCCCGCGTGGTTTTGCGGCTGCCTTGCTGGAGCGAGCGGCGCGTAAAGAAGCGGCGGTGATTGCTGAAATCAAAAAAGCCTCACCGAGCAAGGGCGTGCTGCGCGAAGATTTTAATCCGGCCGAACTGGCCGCCAGTTATCAGCGCGGCGGTGCCGCCTGTTTGTCGGTATTAACCGACATCGACTTCTTTCAAGGTGCCGATATATATTTGCAGCAAGCCCGTGCCGCCTGCAGCCTGCCGGTGATCCGCAAAGATTTTATGATCGACCCGTATCAGATCGTCGAGGCCCGCGCCTTGGGCGCCGACTGCGTGTTGCTGATCGTCTCCGCCCTCGCCGATACGCAAATGGCCGAGTTGGCCAGCGTGGCCAAAGAGGTGGGCCTCGATGTGTTGGTTGAAGTGCACGATGGCGATGAGTTGGAGCGGGCGCTGTCGACCCTGGATACGCCGCTGATTGGCATCAACAATCGCAATCTGCATAACTTTGAAGTCAGCTTGGACGTCACCCTCGATTTGTTGCCACGGGTACCGCGTGATCGCTTGGTGATCACCGAGAGCGGCATTCTTAATCGCGCCGATGTCGAACTGATGCAAATCAGCGAGGTGTATGCCTTCTTGGTCGGCGAGGTGTTTATGCGTGCGCAAGATCCGGGCCTTGAATTGCAGCGGCTGTTTTTCCCGAGTGCTGCGCCCGTGAAGTTGGGTGCCGATCCCGATTGATTAAATCGCGTGCATAAAAAAACCGGCCAGCGCCGGTTTTTTTATGGCCTGCCATCCCTGGCGGCCACCCTTCGGGCCGTCGCTGCGCGACGTTAAAAATGGCTCCCGGCCATTTTTTATCGGGGTGCGCTTCAGCGGGTGCCGTAGACCACCATGGTTTTGCCTTTGACATGCACCAGGCCTTGCTCTTGCAATACCTTGAGCACGCGGCCAACCATCTCCCGTGAGCAACCGACGATGCGGCCGATTTCTTGGCGGGTGATTTTAATTTGCATGCCGTCTGGGTGAGTCATCGCATCTGGCTGCTTACACAGATCAAGCAAGGTGCGGGCGACGCGGCCGGTGACGTCGAGAAAGGCCAAGTCACCGACTTTACGGGTGGTGTTGCGCAGGCGCTCGGCCATCTGGCTGCCGAGGGCAATCAGCATTTCTGGGTCTTGGGCGGTCAGTTCGCGGAACTTGGTGTAGCTCAGTTCGGCCACTTCACATTCGGTTTTGGCGCGAACCCAGGCGCTGCGTTCTTTTTCGCTACCTTCTTTCTCGAACAGACCCATCTCACCGAAGAAATCGCCGGCATTCAGGTAGGCGATAATCATCTCGCGGCCGTCATCGTCCTCGATCAAAATCGTGACCGAGCCTTTAACGATAAAAAATAACGTCTCGCAGCGATCACCGGCATAGATGATGGTGCTTTTGGCCGTGTAACGCCGACGATGAGCGTGGGCGAGCAGCTTGTCGAAATTTTTGATCTTCGGTGTAAGAGTGATAGCGACCATGCACGAATCTCGAAAAGAACAGATAAGTCTCTGTTAAACAGACATTTTCTTATTAGTCATGCGGCAAGTGTGCCATTTATCCGACGTCAGCTTAACAGAGGCTTAAGAACCTGCGGTGATTTTGCAACAGAGCTAACAGTTCGGGCCAGTTGTTTGCATTAATTGCGCAGTCATGGGGGTGGATAATGCCCTGTGTTAAGCTGGATGCAGATTTTTTAGGGGGATTTTGGCAATGAAAGCACGCATTCAGTGGGCCGGTGAGGCTCTGTTTCTCGGCGAGTCGGGCAGCGGTCACGTGGTGGTGATGGACGGCCCACCCGAAGCCGGTGGACGTAACCTCGGTGTGCGGCCGATGGAAATGTTGCTGATCGGTTTGGGTGGCTGCAGCAACTTCGATGTGGTCAGCATCCTGAAGAAATCCCGCCAAGCGGTGGAGAGCTGCGAGGCCTTTGTCGAGGCCGAACGCGCCGATGAAGACCCGAAAGTTTTCACCAAAATTCATCTGCACTTTGTCGTTAAAGGCCGTGGTTTGAAAGACGCGCAGGTTAAGCGGGCGGTCGAGTTGTCGGCGGAAAAATACTGCTCTGCCTCGATCATGCTCGGCCGCGCGGGTGTGCTGATTACCCACGACTACGAAATCATCGAGCTGGGTTGAGCTGGCGCTTTAGCCGGTAAACACGGCAGACAATAAAAAGGGGCGCTATTTAGCGCCCCTTTTTATTGTCTGCCATTCAGTCAAATCCGGTAGGTGCTTTTGGTCATCACCTTGGCCAGTAGGCTCATGCCGAACTTCACTGGTGCCGGAAAGCGATAACCGCCGGCCGCGATGGCACCGGCGGCGTGCTCGGCTTCGTCGCTGCGCATCTGCTCGAGAATTGCCCGCGACTTATCGTCCTCGGCAGGCAGTTGCTGCAGGTGTTCGTCGAGGTGTTTGCACACTTGATCTTCGGTGGCGGCAACAAAGCCCAGGCTGACTTTATCGCTAATCAGCCCAGCCACTGCGCCCACCCCAAAGGACAGGCCATAAAACAGTGGGTTGAGCACGCTCGGGTGGCTGCCCAACTGGCGAATGCGTTGTTCGCACCAAACCAGATGATCGATTTCCTCCTCGGCGGCGTGCTCCATGGCGTCGCGCACTTGCGGCAACTTGGCGGTCAGCGCTTGGCCCTGATACAGGCCTTGGGCGCACACCTCGCCGGTGTGGTTGATGCGCATCAGGCCGGCCACATGGCGGGTGGTGTCGGTATCGAACTGCGCGTCTGGCTTAACGATTGCCGGCGACGGTCGATACGGCTGGCCGCTAAAGGGTAATAACGTGCGCAGCGCGGTGTCGGCCTGCAGCAGCAGGCGATCAATTGGCGAGTAATGACGTTGGTTAGCCATGGCAGCTCCGGGGTAGTTCACGCCGCCAGTTTACTCCAAGCGCCAGTCGGCGGCTTGATCGGGATCAGGGTAGCTCGCGCAGCACCCGAAAACCTTGGGCGTAGTCTTTGATTTGCGGCTGTTTGCTGTTGCGCAAGCTGCTGCGCAGATACACCGGGCCACTGTTCCAGGCACCGCCACGGGTCACCCGTGGGCTGTTGTCGAGTAATCCAGCTTGGCTGTGTTCGCTGCCATCGAAGGGGGCGGTAAAGCTTGAGGCGGTCCACTCCCAGACATTCCCTGCGGTGTCATACAAACCAAAGACATTCGGCGCAAACTGGCCGACTTGCGCCGTTTTACTCTCGATTTGCCGTGCTGTGCCGCAGCCACGGCAATGGGCGCGTGGGCTATCTTCGCGGCTGTCGAGTTGCTCGCCCCACCAGTAATAGCTTTGGCTGCCGGCGCGAGCGGCATATTCCCACTCGGCTTCGGTGGGTAGACGATAACGCTGGCCGCTGACCTTACTCAGCCACTGACAATAACCCTGGGCGGCCAACCAACTGACGTTGATCACCGGGCGCTGGGCCGACAACCCCCAGCCTTCGTTATCGGGCATGGGCTTACCGGTGGCGTCGGCGTACAGCTGCCAGTCGGCGAAGGTTACCTCGTAGCGCCCCAGCGCAAAGGGCTGCTGGATGTGGGTCAAGCGTGGCGGGCGTTCGTTATCGTTACCGCGTCCGAGACTATCGCCTAGGATAAAACTGCCGGCCGGCAAGGCCACCAGCTCTGGCCCTTGCTGAGCGCTATCTTGCTGAGCACTGCCTTGTTGAGCATTGTGCAGCGGATCGCGAAACACCGCGCCGCTCTCGATGGCGAGCGCAGGCAGCGCGATCAGCGTTAGCGCTAGGCTTAAAAAACGCTGCATCAGCCCGGCGGCCACTGCATTTGGCGCTGCCCGAGCACGTGCATATGAATGTGGTAAACCGTTTGGCCGCCTTGCGGGTTGCAGTTCATCGCCACCCGAAAACCGGCTTCGCAGCCTTGCTCGACGGCCAAACGCTGGGCGGTGAAGAGGATGTGCCCGGCCAACGCCTTGTCGTCCTCGGTCAGGTCGTTGAGGGTGGCGATGTGCTTTTTCGGAATCACCAAAAAATGCACCGGAGCGGCCGGACTGATGTCGTGAAAGGCCACTACGTGCTCATCTTCATACAGCTTGCGTGCGGGAATGTCCCCGGCGACGATCTTGCAGAATAGACAGTCCATCGACAGCCTCCCGGCTCGTTATTTAAGCGCCAGAGTGTAACCATGCAGGCCAGTGACGACCAGTCTTCAACAGTTCGCAAGGTACTACTCAAGGAGTGGCGGTGATCAACGATATTCATGATTTAGGTTTGGTGCTCGACTCCAAGGTTAAGTTGGTGGTGATCGAGTCGTGGGATGAGTTGCGGGTCTTGGAGACGCTCACGCGCTTGGCCATTAAACGTGGTTTAGGCCTCTATACGTGGGCGATTACTGAGGGTTTGCAGCGCTCGGGGATAGCCGGGGTGGCTGATGAAGTGAATGCCAGTCTGGAGCCAGAGGCCGCGCTTAAGCTGATCAAGCACGACCCGCAGCCGAATCTGTACGTGCTCTGCGACCTGCATCCGTATCTGCTCGACAACCCTAAGTTAGTCCGCTTGCTCAAAGAAGTTGCGCAAGCAGAGGGGGCGCACAAGCCCACACTGGTGCTGGTGTCGCATGCGCTGAAATTACCCGCTGAAGTGCAGCGTTACGCCGCGCGCTTTACCCTCGCGCTGCCGACCGAAGATGAGCTGCTGGCCATAGTGCGCGATGAAGCCACGCGCTGGAGTAGCAGCAACCGTGGTGCGCGGGTGCGCACCGACAACCGGACCTTGCAGCAGGTGGTGAAAAATTTACGCGGTATGGGCCATGCTCAGGCCCGCGCTTTAGCACGACAGGTTATTTGTAACGACGGCGCCATCACTCAGGATGATCTGCCGGCGCTGAATAAGAGCAAGTTTCAGTTGCTCGATTTAGACGGTGTAGTAAGCCTCGAGTACGACACCGCGCGCTTTGCCGAGGTGGGTGGGCTGCGTAACTTAAAGCGCTGGTTGGGTGATCGTGAGCAGGTGTTTCTGTCGGGCAACGCCGATGACTTGCCCAAGGGCGTATTGCTGGTGGGGGTGCAGGGTGGCGGCAAGAGCTTGGCGGCTAAAGCCGTGGCCGGTCTCTGGGGCTTGCCGTTACTGCGGTTAGATTTTGCCTGTCTGTACAACAAGTTTTTTGGCGAGACTGAGCGCAATTTGCGCGAAGCGCTGCAACTGGCGGAGCAAATGGCGCCCTGCGTGCTGTGGATGGATGAGATCGAAAAAGGTCTGGCCAGTGGCGAGCAAGATGGCGGCGTTAGCCAGCGGGTACTCGGCACCCTGCTGACCTGGATGGCTGAACGCAAAACCCCGGTGTTCTTGGTGGCTACGGCCAATGCCATCGACCGTTTGCCGCCTGAGTTGGTGCGTAAGGGTAGGTTCGATGAGTTGTTTTTTGTCGATCTGCCGAATGCCGAGGTGCGGGCGGAGATTTTTCGCATTCACTTGCAGCGCCGCGAACTGGCACCGGAGTTGTTTGATTTGCCTCAGTTGGCCGCGATCAGTGAGGGTTTTTCTGGCGCGGAAATCGAGCAGGCGGTGGTCAGCGCCCTGTATGCCGCACAAGCCCGGCAACAAACCGCCGATCAGGCCCTGTTGGTACAGACCATTCACAGCAGTGCGCCGCTGTCGGTGGTGATGGCTGAGGATTTAGCCCGGCTGCGCGCTTGGGCGCAGGGGCGGACGGTGAGTGCGGATTAAACCGGCTGTGTCGCAGCCTGTAGGAGCCTACTTGCTAGCGATGCTTTATGGCGTAGAGATCGTCAGCCAGCTTGCGATGCTCTTAATAGCTGCAGAATCGCCAGCAGCGGGCGCCTACCGTTTCAATCGAGCGAGGCAGCAAAGCAACGTCCGGCTAGCGGGCTTTGCGCCCGGAGCTTGCGCGGTTGACCTTGCCTACCAAGCGACGCACCAGCGCGCGCGGCACTAGGCGTGGCCAGTAGGCCATAAGTTTGTTGCGCCAGCCGGGGATGATGATGGCGCGGTTTTTCTCCAGCGCTTGTACGGCGATCAGCGCCACTTCCTCGCAACTCATCATCAGCGCGCTTTGTTCCAGGCGGCTGCTGCTCATTTGCGCATTGCGAAAGAACGCGCTGCGGGTCGGGCCTGGGCATAGTACCGAGACCTGAATGCCGTGCTCTTTGAGTTCTTCGCGCAAACCTTCGGAGAAGCTCAGCACAAAGGCTTTACTGGCGTAGTAGTTGCTCATCCAGGGGCCGGGTTGAAAACTGGCCACCGAAGCGACGTTGAGTATTTGTCCGCCACCTTGTTGCACCATGCGCTGGCCGATGGCATGGCAGAGGCGAGTCAGGGCGAGAATGTTGACCTCAATCAGCTGTTGCTCACGGCTCCAGTCTTGTTTGAGGTAGCTGCCGGCGGTGCCGATGCCGGCATTGTTGACCAGTAACTCGATCTGCCGGTCGGCCAGTTCGAGTTCTTGCAGTAGCCCCGAGAGTTGCAGTGGCTCGCTCAGGTCGCAGGCGCTAAACAGCACCTCAACGCCGAAACGCTGGGTCAGTTCGCAGGCAATACTTTCCAGCGCATCGCGCTGGCGTGCCACCAGAATAAGGTTGCGACCACGTCGGGCCAAGGCTTCCGCGAGGGCTAGGCCGATCCCGCTAGAGGCACCAGTAATCAGGGCGTAACGGGACATGCGAACTCTCCATCGGGTAGCGCCCGGTTGGGCGCTGCAACAGGCATTTCAGACTGTGTGAAAACTACTGCGCTCGGTTATACAGCGTTAAAAACAGGCTCAAAATGCTCATTTACGGCTCGTAAACTGCGCTTTTTCGCCTTTTTTTGCCTTGCCTAACCTTCGCTCGCTACGTTTTCACACGGTCTGATTTACTGGTTTTCGTCGGTGCTATCAGGTGTTGGTGCCGCGTCGTCGACAAAAGGCGCGGCGGCTTCTGCTGGCTCTGCGGCGTAGTCGGCATTTTCGGACTGCTCATAGCTGCTGCTCTGAGCATCGCGGGCGCGCTCGACATAATCTTGGTAGGACGGAATGGCGATGGCGGCGAGTATCCCGAGCACCGGCACCAGTAGCCAAAGCGCGGCCAGTATTTTCACGCCCCGGCTGTTTGGTGGTGCCGGTGGGCCGAAGCGGTTCACGCCAGTGCTGCCCGGCACCACCAGCATGATGATGGAAAACACGCTGCCCACCACTGGGACTAGGTTGACCAGCAATAGCCAGCCCGACCAACCGATATCGTGGAGGCGCTTAACACCGATTTGAATGCCCACAACTATCATGGCGATAAAGGCCACAGCCGCGACCAGACCACCGACTATGGCTAATAGTGAGCTGTCGCTACTCAGTCCATACGCGGCAAGCCCGCCGATACCGGCAAAAAGCATTGCGACGAAGGTCATGGCCAGTGACCACGCCAGATAGCGTAAGCGGCCAATCCGCCCTTCAACGCCGAACAGTTTTAACTCGGCAAATTCCGGCAGCGCTTCGGCGACATTGGCGGTCGGCGGTGCGTAAGGCGTGGTGCTGAGTGGCGGGCTGGCGGCCGGCGCGCTAATAGCTGCTGCGGCTGGCGGCGTAGCAGGCGCGCTCTCGGCGAGTTCGGCTTGGCGGGCGATGAATTTCTCGATGACTATTCCGCAGGCTTCACAGATTGCCGCTTTGACTTGGTGGTGCGCGCATTTAGGGCAGTCCATATGGCTGCTGTCGACGGGCGCAGCGGCGATAGTCGCGGGGCCGTCATGGTCGTCGGTGGCGACCAGACTCAGGCTGGCGGCCAGATCGGCTTCTTTGTAGACTTTGGCGCCGGTGCGTTGCAGGGCGGCCAGGTATTTGTCGGCTTCTTCGCTGGACAGGTCGCGCTTGAGCGCAATAGGTCCGCCGTCGAACAGCGCGTTGATCTTGGTGTGATCGCTTTTGAATAGTTTAGCGAGCTGGTCCTTTACTTCGTCCAACACTGCATCGGCTATTAGTTCGCCTTTGAAGACGATTTTATATTTGCTCTGTGGCATGCGGGCGTCCCTGTTCTCGGTAGGCTTGAATGTGTGCCCAGCCTAATGGCCGTGCGCCATTAGACACAAGTGTGAGCGCGCAGAAAGCTGACGCGCTTGGGCAATACAGCGTTTATTTAGCCCAGCACTGGGCCAATTGCAGGCTGTGTTGCATGGCTGCGCGGTATTCGGCGTCTAAGCGGGCAACCAGCTCGGCTACCGGCGGCAGATCGCTAATGGTGCCTACGCCTTGACCGGCCGACCACACGGTTTTCCAGGCCTTGGCCTCTTCATCCATCGGTTTGAGTTTTTCGCCATAGTTAACCTCGCCTTTGTTTTGCAAGGCTTGCAGGTCGTAACCGGCGGCCTGCAAGCTCTGGCGCATAAAACTGGCCGGAATGCCCGACACCGCTGGGGTGTGGATGATGTCGGCCGCTTGGGCATCCAGCAGCATTTGCTTGTAGGCATCCCCAGCATGGCTTTCTTGGGTGGCGATAAAGCGGGTTCCAAAGTACGCCAAGTCGGCTCCAAGTAGCTGTGCGGCGAGAATCTCATGGCCGTGATTGAGGCAGCCGGCCAGCAGCAAGGTTTTGTCGAAGAACTGGCGGATCTCGGCGATTAACGCAAAGGGGCTCCACGTGCCGGCATGTCCACCGGCCCCGGCGGCTACGGCGATGAGACCATCCACCCCGGCTTGTGCGGCTTTCTCGGCATGTCGGCGGGTGGTCACGTCGTGGAATACCAAACCGCCATAGCTGTGCACTGCATCGACCACTTCTTTAACCGCACCCAAGCTGGTGATAACTATAGGTACGCGCTTTTCCACGCAGATGGCGAGGTCGGCCTGTAGGCGTGGATTGGTCTGATGCACGATCAAGTTGACCGCGTAAGGCGCGGCATCGGTTTGCAGGCCTGCTTCGATCTCTTCCAGCCAGCCACGAAACGCCTGGCTGTCGCGCAAGTTAAGTGCCGGAAAGCTGCCGACTACGCCGTTATTGCAACAGGCTAAAACCAACTGCGGGTTGGAGACCAAAAACATCGGAGCGGCCACTAAGGGTAGGCGCAAACGTTGAGCGAGCAGGGCGGGCAGGGACATGGCGGAGCCTCGGATTAAGTGCGGTGCTGATTAGAAGGGTTTAATCACGACCAAAATGACAATCGCCAGCAAAAACAGCACCGGCACTTCGTTGAACCAACGGTAAAACACATGGCCACGGGTGTTTTCGCCGCGGGCAAAGGCGCGCATTTGCGCGCCGCAGATATGGTGATAAACCAGCAATAGCAGCACTAAGGCCAGTTTTGCATGGACCCAACCCATGCTCAGCCAGCTTGGGTTTAGGTACAGCAGGCCGCCGCCGAGTAGCAGGGTGATGACCATAGAGGGCTGCATAATGCCGCGATAGAGCTTGCGCTCCATGATGCAAAAACGCTCATAGCTGATGCTGTCGCTGCTCATCGCGTGGTAAACGAATAAGCGCGGCAGATAGAACAGCCCGGCGAACCAGGTCACCACGGCAATGATGTGAAAGGCTTTGATCCAGAGATACAGCATGCGGTCTTCCCCGTAATTAGTGCGCGAATAGTAGTGGCTGGCGGGCCGCTGCGTCACCCTAACAGTTGGCTGGCAGGGCGTGCGCCCGTATCATTAACGCCTTCTAGTGGGTTTGTTTGAGGGGCGGGTCATGGTCAAGGTTGGTATCGTCGGCGGCACGGGCTACACCGGGGTCGAATTACTGCGCTTGCTGGCGCAACACCCTGAAGCTGAAGTAGTCGTGATCACCTCGCGCTCAGAAGCGGGCGTGAAAGTGGCCGATATGTACCCGAACCTGCGTGGTCACTACGATGCGCTGGCCTTTAGCGTGCCCGACAGCGCCGCCTTGGGCGCCTGTGATGTGGTGTTCTTCGCCACCCCGCACGGCGTTGCGCACGCCTTGGCCGGTGAGTTGCTGGCGGCGGGTACTAAAGTCATCGACCTATCGGCGGATTTTCGCCTGCAAGACGCCGATGAGTGGGCGCGCTGGTATGGTCAGCCACATGGCGCGCCCGAGTTACTCGGCGAGGCGGTGTATGGCTTGCCGGAAGTGAATCGCGAGCAAATTAAGCGCGCACGCTTGATTGCAGTGGCCGGTTGCTACCCAACCGCCACCCAATTGGGTTTTTTACCGCTGCTTGAAGCCGGCATTGCCGATAGCAGTCGGTTGATTGCCGATTGTAAGTCCGGTGTTAGCGGCGCTGGACGTGGTGCCAGCGTTGGTTCGCTGTTTAGCGAAGCCGGTGAAAGCATGAAAGCCTATGGTGTTAAGGGCCATCGGCATTTGCCGGAGATCAGTCAGGGCTTACGCCGGGCGGCTGGCGGCGAGGTTGGCCTTACTTTTGTGCCACATCTAACTCCGATGATTCGCGGTATTCACGCCACCCTGTATGCCACTGTTACCGATCACTCGCTTGATCTGCAGGCGCTGTTTGAGCAGCGTTATGCCAACGAACCCTTTGTCGATGTGATGCCTGCCGGCAGCCATCCAGAAACCCGCAGCGTGCGCGGCGCCAACGTCTGCCGCTTGGCTGTGCATCGCCCGCAAGGCGGCGATTTGGTGGTGGTGTTGTCAGTCATCGATAATCTGGTCAAAGGCGCCTCTGGCCAAGCTATCCAGTGCATGAATATTCGCTTTGGGCTGGATGAGCGCATGGGTTTGAGCCACGCCGGCTTGATGCCTTAACCGATCGTTCTCCGCTCGTCGCTGTTGCTGCGACGGTCAGTGGGGAATAGTTGACCGGTTTGGTCGGGTAAGCGGATAATGCGGGTCTAAAGCAGTAGGGCGCAGTGCGTCAGGAGAACAGCAACATGAGCGTCGAAACCTTCACACCCACTGCCTTGCAGTTCACTCAGGGTGCGGCCAGCAAGGTCAAGAGTCTGGTCGAGGAAGAGGGCAATCCGCGTTTAAAGCTGCGCGTATTTGTTACCGGCGGCGGCTGCTCGGGTTTTCAGTATGGTTTCACCTTCGATGATGAGTTGGCCGACGATGACACCATTGTCGAGCGCGAAGGCGTGAGCCTAGTGGTAGACCCGATGAGCTTTCAGTATCTGGCCGGCGCCGAGGTGGATTATCAAGAGGGGCTGGAAGGCTCGCGCTTTGTGATCAAAAATCCGAATGCATCGAGCACCTGTGGTTGCGGGCAGTCGTTCACTATCTAGTTCTGGTTACCGCCAAACAATGCCGTGCTCAATGCGCGGCATTGTTGTTTTTGCCGATTGGAAAAGTAGCGTGGCACGCCGCATAGCCCAGCGCAGCGGTTTTCACGCCGCTTAGTTAGGCTAGTTAGGCGGGGTAGATGGCGCCTAGCACGCGCAAACCGCGCGCCCCGGTAACGCTCGGGCGATTGCCGGCAATCCCTTCGAGGCAGCAATGGGCTAGCCAGGCGAAGGCCATGGCCTCAACCCAATCGGCGGGTACGCCATAAGCGTCGGTGCTGCTGACTTGGGCTACGGGCAATAGTGCCTGCAGGCGGCGCATCAGTGCGCGGTTATGCGCGCCGCCACCGCACACCAATAAAGTCTCGGTCTGCTGTTGTGCGCCGGTCAGTGCGGCAATGATGCTGTGGGCGGTGAGTTCGAGCAGTGTGGCTTGCACATCGGCCGTGCAATACGCAGGTAAGCGCGCCAAGTGTTGCGTCAACCAATTGAGATTAAACAGCTCACGCCCTGTGCTTTTTGGGCCTTGGGTCTGGAAGAATTCATCACTGAGCAAGGCTTGCAGCAGTTCGGGTCGCACTTGGCCGCTGGCGGCCCAGGCACCATCACGATCAAAGCGTTCGCCGCGTTGCTGATCAATCCAAGCGTCGAGCAACACATTGCCGGGGCCGCAGTCGAAGCCGTGCACCGACTGGCCGGGCTCGAGCAAACTGAGGTTGCTAAAACCGCCAATATTCAGCACGGCGCAGCGTTTTTCGGTGGCAAACAGAGCTTCGTGAAAGGCGGGCACCAGTGGCGCACCTTGGCCACCTGCGGCAATATCGCGGCGGCGAAAATCGCTGATTACACGGATGCCGGTAAGCTCGGCAAGTAACGCCGGGTTGCCTATTTGAATGCTAAAGCCGCGCGCCGGCTCGTGACGAATCGTCTGGCCGTGGCTGCCAATGGCACGAATATCGTGGGCTTCTAGGTTGTGTTGCGCGAGCAGGTGCTGAATGCCCTGGGCGACTAAGCGCACCCAGTGCTGCTCGGCTATGGCCGCACGCGCCAGTTCATCTGGGCCGCTGCTGCAGAGCGCAAGCAGCTCTTGGCGCAAATCACTAGGCATGGGCAGGTAATGGTTGCCGAGCAAGCGGCAATGCGTGCTTTGCTCAATCAGGGCGATGTCGAAACCATCGAGGCTGGTCCCCGACATCACACCTATATAGAGATGCACGCGGCTCAGCGCTTGTTCAATGCCAGCATGCTGGTCTTTTCTTGATTCATGCGCGCCACTAGTGGCTGGCTTTGCTGCAAGAAGCGTTGTTTCTCGGCTTTGGCAATGGGATCGGCCATGGCGGTCTTGATGCTGAGCGGGTTGACGTGGCGACCGTTAACTTGGAACTCGTAATGCAGGTGCGGCCCGGTGGACAGACCGGTGGTGCCAATGTAACCAATAATCTGTCCCTGCTTGACGCTGCTGCCGGTGCGCACGCCTTTGGCGAAGCCTTGCATATGCCCGTACAGCGTTTTATAGCTGTTGCCGTGTTGAATGATTACCGCATTGCCATAGCCGCCATGGCGCCCTGCTAGGGTCACTCGGCCATCGCCTGCCGCTTTGATCGGTGTGCCGCGTGCGGCGGCGTAATCGATGCCTTTATGGGCGCGAATTTTGTTCAGAATCGGGTGTCTGCGGCCCATCGAAAAGCCCGAGCTTATGCGGGCAAAATCCACTGGTGAGCGGATAAAGGCTTTACGCATGCTGTTGCCTTCGGCGGTGTAGTAGCTGGTGACGCCTTGCTTATTGGTATAACGCACGGCGGTAAAGATTTTGCCGCGATTGGTGAAACGTGCGGAGAGAATATTGCCGGTGCCGACCGTTTTGTCATTGATGACTTTTTGCTCGTAGACCAGTTCGAACTCATCGCCTTGGCGAATGTCTTCGGAAAAATCAATGTCATAGGCAAACACGCTGGCCATGTCCATGGTCACGCTGTGTGGCAGCCCGGCGGTCTGCGCCGACTGCGAGAGGGAGCTATTAATAGTTCCGCGGGTATAGGTCGTTCGCAAATCTGGTTTGACCATTTCGCGCTTGAAGGCGTAACCCTGAGCTGTTTTATCTAGGCTAATGCTTTCGAGGTCGCTGAGCTTGCTGTGCAAACGTTGCAGCTGGCCGCTAGCCGAGAGGTCGAACTCCAGCACTTGGCCTACGTCTAGGCGGCTGAAACGTTTGGCATCCTTGCTGCTATTCACCGCCGCATGCAGGTCGTTAGTGGACAGGCCGGCTTTAGAAAAGAGCGTCGACAAGGTGTCGCCTTTACTGACCGTCAAGTTCTTGTGATTGGGATCGCGCGGCGGTGTAGCGGCCGCTTGAATCGTGCCGGCTGCGGCGGTTTGAACTTGTGCAAATGGTGACGGCCCGTTGCTGGCGGTGACTGCATCGGTTGACGTGGCGTCTTGTTCTTCAGGTGCTTGCGAGCTGTCGCCGAGATCTAGGCTCAAGGAGGAGCGCATCGCTTCAACTTGGCTGGATGGAAAAATCAGTAGACCTAGGCTCAGCATTGCTGCCACGCCGCTGGCGGCAAGCAGGTGAGTCTTTGGATACAAAGGTGGCTTTTTAGAATTATCAGTCATGGGTGCGCAGAATTCTTAAAATATGAAAAGGAAAATACAGAGAAAAATGAAGAGGTGAAAAAAGGTAGAAAGTCCTACTAACTGCTTAAAATATAAGCAAAGCGTGGGTGAGGCAACCTTTGCGTGTCTTGCTGAGGCTGCCGTGGTGCAAAACTTGTAATTAGTCCGCGATCTTGTATGGTTGGTTCCCTTTATTTTTTGAGTGGTTGTGAGTCCGTGATGAAGTCGGTTGAAGAGCAGTTGGCGCTAATTAAGCGCGGCGCGGAAGAGGTGTTGGTCGAGTCGGAGTTGGTCGCGAAGTTAAAGCGTGGCCAGCCACTGCGGATCAAGGCCGGATTCGATCCGACTGCGCCCGATCTGCACTTGGGTCACACGGTGCTTATTAATAAGCTGCGTCAGTTCCAAGAGCTTGGCCATCAAGTGGTTTTTCTGATTGGTGATTTCACAGGGATGATTGGTGATCCGAGCGGTAAAAGCGCGACGCGTCCACCGCTAACGCGCGAGCAGGTCCTGGAGAATGCGGAAACCTATAAAACTCAGGTGTTCAAGATTCTGGATCCGGGGAAGACTGAGGTGGCCTTCAACTCGACGTGGATGGATCAGCTCAGCCCGGCAGATTTTATTCGCCTCACCTCGCAATACACGGTCGCGCGTATGCTGGAGCGCGATGATTTCAGTAAGCGCTATTCGACCAATCAGCCAATCGCCATTCACGAGTTCCTCTATCCGCTGGTGCAGGGTTACGACTCGGTTGCCTTGCGTGCAGATATTGAGTTGGGCGGCACCGATCAGAAGTTCAACCTGCTGATGGGGCGCGAGCTGCAGCGCGCCTATGGGCAAGAGCCGCAAGTAATTCTGACCATGCCATTGCTGGAAGGCTTGGATGGTGTGAAGAAGATGTCCAAGTCGTTGGGTAACTATGTGGGCATTCAAGAAGCGCCTGGTGTCATGTATAGCAAGTTGGTATCGATCCCTGATGCGTTAATGTGGCGCTATTTTGAACTGTTGAGCTTTCGCTCGATGGCTGAGATCGAGACCTTTAAGCAAGATGTTGAGGCTGGCGCTAATCCGCGTGACATCAAAATCCTGTTGGCAGAAGAGATTGTCGCGCGCTTTCACGGTGCTGAGGCGGCGGCTGGCGCGCACCGCGCCGCGGGCAATCGCATGAAAGAAGGTGAGTTGCCGCAGGATCTGCCGGAGATAGAGTTGCTGTC
>JBILAR010000108.1:0-11126 GCA_044354115.1 Pseudomonas sp.
GGCTCGTTTCAACCGCAGTAGCTCAAGCCAAGCTGCGGGTTGCCTGGGGCGCGCTCACTGGCGTTGGGCCGTTGCCCAGTTCGCGTTGCAGGGTGTCTTCATCCAGCTGTTTGCACCACTTGGCCACCACTACGGTGGCCACGCCATTGCCGATCAGGTTGGTCAGGGCGCGGGCTTCGGACATAAAGCGGTCGATGCCGAGAATCAGCGCCAGCCCGGCCACCGGCAAGGTGCCAACGGCCGAGAGGGTCGCGGCCAGCACGATAAAGCCGCTGCCGGTCACCCCCGCCGCGCCTTTGGAGGCGATCAGCAATACCGCCAGCAAGGTCAGCTGATCAACCAGGCCCATGGGTGTATCGGTGGCTTGGGCGATAAACACTGCGGCCATGGTCAGGTAAATAGAAGTACCGTCGAGGTTAAAGGAGTAGCCGGTGGGGATCACCAAACCGACCACCGACTTGTCGCAACCGAGCTTCTCCATCTTGCGTAGCATGTTCGGCAAGGCCGACTCGGACGATGAGGTGCCCAGCACAATCATCAGTTCTTCGCGGATATAGCGGATAAACCGCAAGATGCTAAAGCCGTGGGCGCGGGCAATGCCGCCCAGCACCAGCAGCACAAACAGCACGCAGGTGATGTAGAAGCAGATCATCAACTGGCCCAGTTGCACCAACGAGCCGACGCCGTACTGGCCGATGGTAAAAGCCATGGCCCCAAAGGCACCCAGCGGTGCGACCTTCATAATCATGCCGATGATGTTAAACATCACCTGAGCGATCCGGTCGATAAACTCCAGCACCGGGCGGCCATAGTCACCCATGCGATGCAGGGCAAAACCGAACATCAGCGAGAACATCAACACCTGCAAAATATCGCCGGTGGCGAAGGCACCGACCACGGTGCTGGGGATGATATTGAGGAAGAATCCAATGGTGCTCTGCTGCGCGCCGGCTTGGGTATAAGCGGCGATGCCGGTGGTGTTTAAGGTGGCGACATCGACGTGCATGCCGGCGCCCGGCTGGGCAATATTGACCACCAGCAGGCCGATCAGCAGCGCTACGCTGGAGACGATCTCGAAATACAACAGCGCTAGGCCACCGGTTTTACCGACCGCCTTCATGTTTTGCATGCCGGCAATGCCGCTGACCACGGTGCAGAAGATGATCGGCGCGATGGCCATCTTGATCAGTTTGACGAAACCATCACCGAGCGGCTTCAACGCCACCCCGGCTTGCGGATAGAAATGGCCAATGGCAACGCCTAGGGCGATGGCCACTAGCACTTGCACATACAGGCTTCGGTAGAAAGGTTTGCGGGTCATGGCAGGTTCCTCACAAGGGGCGCGCAGCACCATCCATCGATGCCTGCGCCAACGCAGCGCTAACTCTCCTGAGACTGGAGAGATTTATTTTTCACTCGCGTTTAACGCCAGCTTGCTAGACCCATCGCAAGCCCCATGCCAGCTCCTTAAATAAAATTTAATCGTTTAAATACAAAGACTTAAAAATAATCGCCAGTCATAACCCGGAGCGTGATGGCGGATAACCGCCAAGGCCTAGGCGGCTATCCGCCAAACGCCACGGCCAAGCCGAGAAGACGCCGCCCAGTGCCGCCGTGGCCGACTTGTGGTCACGCCGTCGCTGGGCCTAACATCGCTTAAGCGCCACGATTTAAGCACCGACCAGAGCCTATATTTATGGTTCTGTACGCGTTAGCGGTTGAAAGTGCTTTTGCTTCGTAGGGTGTGGTTAGCCGCAGGCGTAACCCACCATTTTTGCGACGATTAATCGGATTCCTAGTTGGGTTACGCAGTATCCGTTGGTGCGTTACGCCGCTACGCGGCTAACACACCCTACAAAAGCTGCGAATGGCGGATTGTGTCGACTATGGCGGATTGTTCGCTGCGCTCCTGAATGCGCCCTACGTCCACCGTCTGCAACCTGCAACACACCTATTCAGGAGCCATTGCGTGCCCCCAGTAACGCCGCCGAAAACCGCGCGCCGCCCGCGCTGGCGCAGCCTGTTGCTACTGGCGCTGCTGCTGTTGCCGCTGCTCTGGCCGGTGCAGCAATTGGCCGAGCGCTATTACCGCGAGCAGTTGCTCGAACGCAATCGCCAGACCCTCGATTTATACGTTGCCAACCTGCTCGGCACCCTGCGCCGCTTCGAGGTGTTGCCGGCCTTGCTCGGCGACTTGCCGGGGCTGCGCGCCGCCCTAAGCACGCCGGCCGACGCGAGCCGGCTGAACAGCGCCAACCAGTTGCTCAAACGGGTGGCGCAAGATACCGGGGCGGCGGTGATTTACCTGATAGCGGTGGATGGCACCACGCTGGCGTCGTCTAACTGGCAACAAGCCGACAGTTTTGTCGGTCGCGACCTAGCCTTCCGGCCGTACTTTCGCGATGCCATGCTCGGTAACGCCGGGCGCTTTTTTGGCCTGGGCACCTCCTCCGGCAAACGCGGTTACTACTTCGCCAATGCCGTGCGTGAGGGCGAACAAATCCTTGGCGTACTGGTGGTCAAAATCAATCTGGATGACAGCGAAACCTTGTGGGGCAAAACCCCTGAGCGACTGTTGGTCACCGACAGCAATGGCGTGGTGATTCTCACCTCGCACCGCGACTGGTTGTTTCGCGCAAGCCACCCCCTCAGCCCACTGAGTCAAGAGCAAATCGCCCGCGACCAGCCCTACCCCACACTGCAACCGCCAGCCCTGCAACTGGACGCCAGACAATGGCTACGACAAAGCCGCACGCTTAACGAAACCGGCTGGCAGGTCAGTATTCTCGCGCCGCGCACCTTGCTCAGCGGCGCAGTACAAAAGGTGCTGTACATTGCCACCGCCAGTTTACTGGTGCTGCTGTTACTGCTCGGACTGCTGCTGCAACGGCGGCGCGCTTACCTGCAACGCATCGCCTTGGCCGCGCACACCCGTAACGAGCTGGAAACCCGCGTGCAGCACCGCACCCAAGACCTACAGAACCTCAACAACCGTTTAAAAGAAGAGGTTTTAGAACGCGAGCAGGCCCAGCAAGAACTGCTGCGCAGCCAAGATGAGCTGCTGCAAGCGGGCAAACTCTCGACCCTGGGCACCATGTCGGCCAGCATCAGCCATGAGCTTAATCAGCCGCTGGCAGCGATTCGCAGCTACGCCGACAACGCCAGCGTGCTGCTCGACCAGCAGCGCTTCGAAGAAACCCGCAACAACCTCAAACAGATCAGCGAGCTGACCAGTCGCATGGCCTCGATCATCGCCCATCTGCGCGCCTTTGCCCGCCGCGACCGGCATGCCCCGGAAAGCGTGGCCCTGCAACCGGCCATCGACGACGCCTTGGCGCTGCTGGGCAAACGCCGCCACAGCCTGCAGGTCGAACTGCTGCGCGACCTGCCCGAGGCGCTGCTCTGGGTGCAGGCCGGTGAAACCCGCCTGCGGCAAGTGCTCGGTATTCTGCTCGCCAATGCCCTCGACGCCCTCAGCGTCAGCCCCCCGCCACGGCGCATCTGGCTAACCAGCGCACACAGCCATGACGGCGTCAGGCTATACCTGCGCGACAACGGCCCGGGGTTTAGTGCCGAGGCGTTAAACCGCGCACGAGAGCCCTTCTTCACCACCAAAACCAGCGCCCAAGGGCTGGGCTTAGGCCTCGCCATCTGCGACAACCTGATCGGTGCGTTGGGCGGTACCTTAACCTTGGCCAATCACCCCGCCGGCGGCGCCTTGCTGACCCTCTACCTGCAGCATGCCGCCAGCGGCAGCAGCGGCCAATCCGCCGAAGACCTAAGCCACCCGAGTACCCCATGAGCACTACCGCCCAGTCGCCGGCCCCACATAGCCAAGTACTGCTGATCGACGACGACCCGCACCTGCGCCAAGCCCTTAGCCAAACCCTTGACCTGGCCGGCTTCAAAGTCAGCAGCCTGGCTGACGCTCGTGGTTTGGCCGAACGCATCGGCGCCGACTGGCCCGGCGTGGTGGTCAGCGACATTCGCATGCCTGGGATTGACGGCCTGCAACTGCTCGAACAGTTGCACCAGCAAGACCCGCAACTGCCGGTGATTCTGATCACCGGGCATGGCGACGTGCCCATGGCGGTGCAGGCGATGCGCGCCGGCGCCTTTGATTTTCTAGAAAAGCCCTTCCCCAGTGAGCAGTTGCTGGCCAGCGTGCGCCGCGCTCTGGCCATGCGCCAACTGCAATTGGAAAACCGCAGCCTGCGCTTGGCGCTGACCGACCGCCAGCAACTCAGCAGTCGCCTGCTGGGTCAGTCGCCGGCCATGCAACGCCTGCGTGAACAACTGGGCGCGCTGGCCGCGATCGACACCGACGTGCTGATCCTCGGCGAAACCGGGGCCGGCAAAGAAGTGGTGGCCCGCGCTTTGCACGACCACTCCAGCCGCCGCAACGGGCCTTTCGTCGCCATTAACGCCGGCGCGCTGGCCGAGTCGGTGGTCGAGAGCGAGCTGTTCGGCCACGAAGCCGGAGCCTTTACCGGCGCGCAAAAACGCCGCATCGGCAAGTTTGAATTCGCCAACGGCGGCACCCTGTTTCTCGATGAAATTGAAAGCATGAGTTTGGACGTGCAGGTCAAACTGCTGCGCCTGCTGCAGGAGCGGGTGCTCGAGCGTTTGGGCGGCAATCAGCTGATCCCCCTGGACATCCGCATCATCGCCGCCAGTAAAGAAGAACTGCGCCACGCCGCCGAACAGGGCCGTTTTCGCGCCGATCTGTATTACCGTTTAAACGTCACGCCGCTGCGCATCCCGCCGCTGCGCGAACGCGGCGAAGATGCCTTGCTGCTGTTTCAGCACTACGCCGAGGCGGCCAGTAGCCGTCATGCCCTAGCACCTAGGGAACTACCACCGGCGCAGCGCGCCCAGTTGTTACGCCACCGCTGGCCGGGCAATGTGCGCGAACTGCAAAACGCCGCGCAACGCTTTGCCCTCGGTCTGGAGTTGGATCTTCAACCCTCCTCTGGCCAGCCACTGATGCCCGCCGACAGCCTTAGCGGCGGGCTCAGCGAGCAGGTCGACGCCTTCGAGCGCGCCATGATTGTCGCCGAACTGGCACGCCCGCATAACTCCTTGCGCAGCTTGGCCGAAGCCCTTGGCGTGCCACGCAAAACCCTGCACGACAAACTGCGCAAACACGCGTTACGCCTCAATGAGCAGCCCTTCGACGACGACTAACCACGCCCCCTGCTTTGGCTTACCCAGTCAGCGCTTGTCGGCATAGACCACCGCGGCCTACCATCGGCGCGTTCGTTTAGCGAGACAAGCCATGCGCGAAAGCACCATTGCCAGCCATTTTGTCCGCGCCGCCTTGCGCGGCGCCGAGCAACAGGGCCACGACTGCAGCGCCATCCTGCGCCAGTTAAACATCCAGCCGGCGCTGCTGGAGGAGCCGCGCGCGCGCCTCGCCCCCGAGCAATTTACCCAACTGGTGCAACGGCTCTGGGAGTACTTGGACGACGAGTACATGGGCTTTGGCAGCCAGCGCAGCAAGCGCGGCACCTTTGCCATGATGTGTTATGCCATCATCCATTGCCGCTCACTGGAGAAAGCCCTAGTGCGCGGCGGGCTGTTCTATAGCTTGTTCCCCGATGCACCGAGCATTCGCCTGAGCCGTGAGGGCGACTGGGCGCGCTTAACCATCGACGACTCAAGCCTGCGCGACCCCGAGCATTTTTTAGTCGAGAGCTTACTGGTGATCTGGCACCGGCTCGGCAGCTGGTTAATCGGTCAACGCATTCGCTTAGAAGAAGTCACTTTCGCCTATCCAGAGCCGGCCCACAGCGGCGAATACCAGCGACTATTTCCCTGCAGTCGGCGCTTCGTCGCCGGCAGCACCAGCCTGTTGTTTCAGGCGCGTTACTTGGAAATGCCGCTGCTGCAAGATGAACGCACCCTCAAGCAGTTTCTCCTGCACTCACCGGCCGACCTACTCGCCCGGCCAGACGGTGGCGACAGTTTAATCAGCCAGATCCTGCGCCAACTGGGCCGTGATTGCCGGCGCTGGCCCGACCTCGAAACCGTCGCCCGCCAGCTCAATAAGAGCCCACAAACCTTGCGCCGACACCTCAGCGAGGAGGGTTCGAGCTTTCAGGAAATCAAAGATCAACTACGCCGCGACTTGGCGATCTATCACCTAGCGCGCTGCGAACTGTCACTCGAGGAAATCGCCGAACAGCTGGGCTTCTCCGAGCCGTCGGCCTTTCACCGCGCCTTCAAAAAATGGACCGGCCTGACCCCCGGCGCTTACCGCGCCAATCCCCAGGGTTAAATCCCACGCAAAAAAAACGGGAGCCGCAATGGACTCCCGTACTGACGATCAGCAAACACCAACAGTGGCTTAATCTAAAGCCGACCGTTGATGGACAACACTACCTGTGCCCCAAAGAGCCACGGGGGGATTCTGGCAAATGTTGCCGGGCTTTTGCGTAGCACTTTGTAAGGCTCTGTAAAGAACTGTAACCAGCACGCCAAGCTGGTGATGCCCAGCGCCGCACGGCACACTAACGGCATGACCCCAGACCTTTATCACCCCGCCTGCTGCAGCCCCCTGCTTACCCACTGGCCCTTGCCGCTGGCGCTGCACGGCGGCCAATTGGTTAGCAGCCATTTCGACCCGGCGCAGCTACAGGCCGACGACTTTGCTCGCTGCGCGATTGAGCCCACCAAGGGCGCAGCCAAGCGCCAAACAGAATTTTTGGCCGGCCGCCTGTGCGCACGCCAAGCCCTGCAACAGCTCACCGGCACCCCGGCCGTGCCAGCGGTCGGCGCGGATCGAGCGCCGTGCTGGCCAGCCGGAGTGGTCGGCTCGATCAGCCATGGCGACGGCTGGGCCGCCGCGCTGGTGGCCGCGCAGGCCGACTGGCGTGGACTGGGGCTGGATATTGAACGCTTGATGAGCACGGAGCGGGCCGCGCGATTACAGGCGAGCATCCTCACCCCGAACGAATTAGCGCGCTTGGCCGAGTATCCGCAAGCGCAGCAGGCGTGGTTGGTGAGCCTGACGTTCTCGCTGAAAGAAAGCCTGTTCAAGGCGCTCTACCCGCTGGTGCAACAGCAGTTTTATTTTCAGGATGCCGAGCTACTCAGCCATTCACCTGAGGGCGAGGCGAAACTGCAACTGCTGCGCGGGCTCGACCACGACTGGCCAGCCGGCAGCCCGCTCAACGGGCAGTTCGTGCAGCTCGGAGAACGGCTGCTAAGCCTGGTGAGCATCCCCGCGTAACAGGCTGTTGAAAAACCATCAGCGCTGCCAATACGGTGGCCTCGCTTAGATTTTTCCAGGCGATGTTGCGAGCGTCATTAATGGTCAAAACGCGAAACCTGTAGGAGCGAGCTTGCTCGCGATGCTTTTGCCGTTAGTGATTTGCGTCAGGACGCGGCAGTTTGATGATGCATTTGCTCAACCCGGATCGCCAGCAAGCTGGCTCCTACAAAGGGCTGCGCACATCTTCAATAGTTAGCGAGTGCATAACCTTTTTCAACGCTCTGTTAACCGCGCATTAGCGCTTTGCCGCTGCGGCCAGAGCAAGCTGAAACGCGCGCCGCCAAGGCTGTCACTGGTGGCGATCAGTGCGCGTCCGGCGTGCCAGTGAATAATCCGCCGCACAATCGACAAGCCCAAGCCATGCCCACCCGAGGCGCGCGTACGGCTGTCGTCCAAGCGCAAAAACGGCGTGAACAGCCGCTCCCATTCCGCCTCGGGTACGCCGGGGCCGTCGTCTTCGACATCTAATTGGCAGTGCGTGGCGGTTAAGTGATAACTCACCCGCACCTGGGTTTCGGCGTGGCGCATGGCATTGGTCACCAAGTTTTGCAGGGCGCGGTGCAGGTAACGCAACTCGCCCTCCACCATTACCGGCACAGCGCCCGGCGGCGTGCCGCGCTGCAGATGCACCTCGGGGCGCAGCAACGCCTGCTCGGTGAGCACCTGATCGAGCAGCGCATCCAGATCGACCCACTGAAACTGCAAGGGTGGCGCGCCCTGCTCTAGGCGCGCGTAGGTGAGCATCTCGTCGACCAAGCGGTCGAGCTCTTGGATGTCGTTATCCATACCCTCTTGATATTTACGCCGGGCCGTAGCGGTTTGCGCGTCACCGAGCATCTCTAGGCCAAAGCGCAAACGCGCCACGGGCGTGCGCAACTCATGGGACACGGCGCGGACCATCTCGCGCTGGATGGTCAGCAGTTGCTGCAACTGCATGGCCATATTGTTAAAGGCCGTCGCCAAGCGCCCCACCGAGTCCGCCCCGCCGGCCGTGGCGCGGGCACTCAAGCCACCGGTGGCGATGCGCGTGGCGACGCTCTCCAAACCGCGCAAACGGCGCTCCAATTGGCGGACTAGCAGATACACAATCAGGCCGATCAAACTCAGCCCCAGCAAGCCGATCACCACCAATAACTGTGGTGAAGCCGGGTTCATCAAAAACAGTGGGCCAATTTCCAACACCCAAGGGCTGGCCAGCACGCCGGCAAAAATATGCACGGCATCGCCGTTTTGCCCCAGGGTCATCACCGTATCGCCCTCCATCACGCGGCGGCGCTGGTCTTCATCGAGCGGCGTCTGCTTAACATCCAACAAGCGCAACGGAAAACCAAACTGCTTGCTGCGCTTAAGCTCGGCCAACCGCTGCGGTTGCTCGGCTTCTGGGTAGCGCTGCAGTTCGTCGCTGAGCATATACACGGTGGCCCGCGCCAGTTGCTCGCTGACCTGCTGCACATCGCCGACCAACACCAGCTCGGGCGCGGCGCTGATTAAACTGTAAACCTTGGCCGCGTGCGGGCCGCTCTGGCGCACCAACACGCGGCCGCCCAGCAGTTGCGTGCGCTCTTTGCCGGTCAACGGCTGCTCGGCCAACCCCTGCACCTGCAAACTAATCCCCAGCAGGCTTTGCAACTGGCGCACGCTGCTGCGCCGCTGCAACTCACTGAGCGGTTTGAGGTTATCGGCCATCAAGCGAAAGGTGCCCTGCGCCAAGTGCTCGCGGTACTCATCGCTGCGCACCTGATTGACCCACTGCAAGGCCGCCGCGCCCAGCAACGCGACCAACACTAACGCCGCCAACATGCCGCCATAGATGCGCAGGAAGATTGAGTTCACAGCGCTTGCGCCGCCTGCGCGACAAACAAGTAACCCTTGCCGCGCACGGTTTTAATCACCCGTGGGTGCTCGGGATCATCGCCAATTTTTGGCCGAATCCGCGAGATACGCACATCAATGGAACGATCCAAGCCGTCGTAGCCGATTCCGCGTAAGGCGGTGAAAATTTCCTCACGGGACAGAATCCGCCCGCTGTTGGCCGCCAGCAGCCAGAGCAAATCGAACTCGGCGCTGGTTAACTCGATGCTGGCGTCGTGCAAGCTGGCTTCGCGCCGGGCGTGATCGATCAGCAACGGGCCAAACTGTAAGCACTCACTGGCCGCCAGCGGCGTTTGCGCACTGACCGGATTGCGCCGCAACAAGGCGTGCACGCGTGCCAATAAAAGCCGTGGCCGCACCGGTTTGCACACGTAGTCGTCGGCACCCATTTCCAGCCCCAGCACCTGATCCATATCGTCGGCCAGCGCGGTGAGCATCAAGATCGCCCCGCTGTAGTGTTGGGCGCGCAAGCTGCGGCAAATCGACAAGCCGTCTTCGCCCGGCAGCATTAAGTCGAGAATCACCAGCGCCGGTTGCTCGCGCAAAATCCGCGCGACCGCCAGCGCACCGTCAGACTCAATCGCCACGGCCAAGCCATTGCTGGCCAAGTATTCACGGGTCAGTTCGGCGAGGCGTAGATCGTCTTCGACGATCAGAATTTGCCCGCCCGCTTGCTGCGTTGTCATTTGCGCTCCCATTAAAACCATCGATTGCCCGGCGCACACGCGCAAACCCTGCGCCCGGCCACAAGCCGCAAAATAGTCGGCATTGTAGCAACCAGCGCCGCAGTGCACAGCGCATGCCAATACGCAACGAAAACACAACATATAGTGTTGGGCTGAGAAGTCACTTGCATCTTCTGTGCGCCACGGAAAAACCTGCTCAGCGGCGACGAGTGGTTGAAAAACAGCGACCCCAGTGCTCATGCGGGTTAGCCGAAGTTACCCAAGGTTAACCCACAGGTTTATCCACAGGCGAGGCAGAACTGTTGTCTTGCAATGAGGTCATTAGCGCTCTATCTTGTATCCCCAGCGCGACAAACACCTATATGTAGGGTTTTCGCAAGGTTATGCACACAACTGAACGGCTTCGTGGTAAGCCTCCAGCGGCCACCTTAGGTAGGCCTAAACGCTCTTTTAAAGCAACCGCTACCGCACTCGCGGTAAATTCTAAATAAGACCCTAATAAAGCGTGACCTGGGTCTTAATTGGGTGTACCGCCACTCGCGGTCACCACTAAATATGGGGTTTTGCAAAATGTGCAAAACCCTAGATCTCATAGCCAGGGAAGTGCTTGAGTCGTGCCCTCTCTGACCTATTTGCACACGAAAAAACGCCCAGCACTGCGCTGGGCCTAAGCCGTTGTCGAAACGTTACCCGAGCAGTACGTACACCAAGCACCCCAAGTGTCTAACTCGATAAATACAGAACACGGAGACCATTAATGCATACCGATACCTCTCGCGAGACGCCCATGGCCAGCCCCAACCAAGCCGACGACAGCTTGCTCGACGTAGCCAGCACCGCGCCCGGTCAACTGCGGGTGATCAAACGTAATGGCAGTGTGGTGCCTTACACCGATGACAAAATCACCGTGGCCATCACCAAAGCGTTTCTCGCGGTTGAGGGCGGTGTTGCCGCTGCCTCCTCGCGCATCCACGAAACCGTGGAGCGCCTGACCGAACAAGTCAGCGCCACCTTTAAGCGCCGTATGCCATCGGGCGGCACTATTCATATCGAAGAAATCCAAGACCAAGTTGAACTGGCCTTGATGCGCGCCGGCGAGCAAAAAGTCGCCCGCGACTACGTGATCTACCGCAACGAGCGCTCCAAAGAGCGCGCTACCCGTGGCAGCCAGCAGCCAAGCAAAGCCCACCCAAGCATCCGCGTAACCCAAGCCGACGGCAGCCTCACGCCGCTGGACCTGGGCCGCATGCACACCATCATCAGCGAAGCCTGCGAAGGTTTGGCCGAGGTTG
>JBILAR010000146.1:0-6146 GCA_044354115.1 Pseudomonas sp.
GTTAAGCTCACCGTGCTGCCGCTGCTGCTAAAAGCCTGCGCGCACTTGCTCAAAGAACTGCCGGACTTCAACAGTTCGTTAGCACCGTCAGGCAAGGCGATCATCCGCAAGAAATACGTGAATATCGGCTTTGCCGTCGACACCCCAGAAGGCCTGCTGGTGCCGGTGATCAAGGACGTCGACAAAAAGAGCCTGCTGCAACTGGCAGGCGAAGCGGCCGCGCTGGCGGAAAAAGCCCGCACTAAAAAGCTCGCCGCCGATGACATGCAAGGCGCCTGCTTCACCATCTCCAGCCTTGGCCACATTGGCGGCAGCGGCTTTACGCCGATCGTCAACGCGCCCGAGGTGGCGATTTTGGGTGTGAGCAAAGCCAGCATGCAGCCGGTGTGGGATGGCGCGGCATTTCAGCCCCGCTTGATGCTGCCGCTGTCGCTGTCCTACGACCACCGCGTCATCAACGGCGCCGCCGCCGCGCGCTTCACCAAGCGCCTCGGCGACGTACTGGGGGATATCCGTACATTGCTGCTTTAGGTGCTAAAGCTGTAAGCGCAACTCCGACAAACCCCGCCGCGTGCGGGGTTTGTTTTTGGCGGCGTACTAGTCCTGTGTTGCGCCAATTTTTATCGCGCCACTCGCCTACACTGCGGTATGGCCACTACCGATTTCGCCCTTACGGCGAGTTACTTTCTCTTGACTCGCTGCGCTCGGCCTCCTGACGGGGTTATTTGGACCGAGCCGGTTGGCAGAATTTTGCTTGATTTAGATCTTTTCGAATCAAAAGCCGACGCTTTGCTGCGGCTGATAAAGCAATTCGCGCCAGGACAAACGCCCCTTTTCAGCAGGCCGAACGGAATCGTTGTGGAGTGGGTTGAGCGGCAGGATGCCGCGAGAGCTGTGTTGGGCCATGGATGGCCCGTCGCAGCGTGCCCACGGAGTAATGATGGAGTGAGGGTAGTCGAGCGCAGCGAGACCCGAATGTCAGGGGCAAGCCCTCTTGGTTACTTCTGGGGCGACTGCCAGAAGTGACTCGCCGTAAGGGCGAAACCCATTGTTCAGGCAAAACCAATGCGGCGTTCGAGCATCACATCTAAAAACACCGCAAAGCTTCACCAAGCTCATTTAGCAGTACTTCCCCCTCAGCCCTTCTGCATATTGCGAATCAAAAAACTCAACGCTTTGGCCAACTCGGCGGCGCCGTCTTGGTTGCGGACGATGCTCAGCAGCGGGCTGCCGTCGACTGGATTTTGCAGAACGCAGGTGATGCCTTTGAGCGGGCATTCGTAGCGAATAAACGGGTCTACGCCAAACACCGACAAGCGTTGATTGCGCACCGCCACCGCAGGGCCTTGCGGTGCCCGCGACTCTTGACGCAGCAACAACTCACCCGGCGCGCCGATGCTCAGTTGGTATAGCTGATCACGCGCATCGGCCTGACCGAGTTGATAACCGGCGCGCAAGGCATAGGTGCTGAGCAAATGATTGCACTGCGCCAACAGCGCTTGGCGTTCGTTAGCGCTTGGATGGGCCTGTTTAATGGCGGCTAAATAACTGGCCTGTTCGGGGCTGGACAAACCGCTGTCGATGTCGGCGGCGCGCACGGCTGTACTGCCGAGAAAAATCAAACTCAATGCCAGTGTCAGTCTTGTCAGCGTGGTTCGCATCATGCACCCTTGGGCTGCGTTAAAAGAGGTGGGCTGTGCCCCCGGTTCGGCCAGCATACTGCAAGCGAGTCATTTGATGAAAAGCCTTCACCCTGTCGTCAGTCGCTCTGCGGCTGAGGTTGTGACGCAGTTGCCAGTGCCGATGGGGCTGGGCATGTTGCGCTTCGAGCGACTAAACCAAGCCGACTGGCCATTGCTGTACCTAGACCCCGCCTGCGAGGAACAACTGGGTCTGCAGGCCGTTGAATTGTGCGCGTTACTCGACAGTCCCTATGCGCAACTGATGGGTGAGTCGGGCGTACGGCTGCACACCAGCATTAATCAGCAACTGCGCAATGGCCGCCATTATCAAGTGCGCTACAGCCTGCAAACGCCCCTCGGCCCACGCTATCTGCTGGAACTAGGCGAGGCGTTTGAGCAGCACGGCTTGCAACAACTGCGCGGCTACTTGCTGGTGACTGAGCAGCCACCCGAGCAACCCGCTGCGCACCAGCCAAGCGCACTACCACTCCACGCAAGCGCACAGCAGCCCGCGCTGGCGGTGTTTCAGCGCGCCATCGAACAAAGTACTAACGCCTTTTTGCTGCTCGATCACGACGGCTTGGTCGAATACGTCAATCCCAGTTTCACCGCCATCAGCCTGTACGGCATCGATGAAGTGCGCGGGCGCAGCATTGCCGACTTGCCGGCGCTGGCCAACCTCAGCGAGCAACTGTTCGCCCCCGGTTCGAGCTTGGCCCACAGCAATCATTGGCAAGGTGAATTTAAGGCACGACGGAAAAATCTCGATCCGTACTGGGCGCAACTGAGCATCGCCAAGGTCTACGACGAGCATGAAGTGTTCAGCCATTATCTGGGCATTTTCACCGACATCAGTGCACACAAACGCGAGCAGACCCGCCTCGAGCGCCTGGCCTATCACGACAATCTCACCGGGCTCGGCACCCGCCTGACTTTTATTCGCAACCTTGAGCAGCGTTTGAGCACGGCCAACGACACGCCAACCTGCTTATTGCTGGTGGATATCGACAATTTCAAACGCATCAACGACAGCCTCGGCCACCCCACCGGCGATAAATTACTGATCAGCTTGGCCCTGCGCTTGCGCAACAGTTTAAGCCCGCTCGGCAGTTTGGCCCGTCTGGCCAGCAACGAGTTCGCGGTGCAACTGGACGGCCTTGATCTAGCCCAAGGCCAGCTGCTCGCCGAGCAAGTGTTACAGACGTTAAGCAAGCCGCTGTTTGTCGACAACCAACTGATTAACGTCAGCGGCTCGATCGGCCTAGCCTGCGCACCAGAGCATGGCAGCGACCCGCAAATACTGCTCAAACATGCCGGTTTAGCGCTGCACAAAGCCAAGGCCAACGGCAAACAACAACTGCAGGTGTTTAACCAAAGCCTCAACGCCGAGGCTGACTACAAACTGTTTATTGAAAGCAACCTACGCCGGGCCTTACAGCAAGATGAGCTGGAGGTTTTTTACCAGCCCAAGCTCAATTTAAAGACCGGCCAACTGCAGGGTGTCGAAGCCTTGTTGCGCTGGAATCACCCAGAACGCGGGATGATTAACCCCGAGCAATTTATTAGCGTGGCCGAAGAAACCGGGCAAATTATCCCGATCGGAAAATGGGTCGCCAGCCAAGCCTGTGCGCTCAGCAAACAGCTACTGGCGCTTGGTTTGGGCGAGTGTCAGGTGGCCATCAATGTGTCGCCCAAACAGTTCAGTGATCCCAACTTAGTCAGCGCCATCGCGGCCATCTTGCACGAACATCAGTTACCCGGTCATTTGCTGGAAATTGAATTAACCGAAAGCCTGCTGCTGGAAGCCACCGACAGCACCCGCGAGCAACTGCTGGGGCTCAAAGCACTGGGTCTGACGCTGGCGATGGACGACTTTGGCACCGGTTACTCATCGCTCAGTTATCTGAAAAAATACCCGATCGACGTGCTGAAAATTGACCGCAGTTTTATCCGCGACATTCCCCACGACCCAGACGATATGGAGATCACCTCTGCGGTGATTGCCATGGCCCACAAGCTTAAACTCAAGGTGGTCGCCGAGGGTGTGGAGACCCCAGCGCAACTGGCATTTTTGCGCCGCCAGCATTGCGACACCGGCCAAGGCTACTTGTTTGACCGCCCCCTGCCGGTGGCCGAATTAATCGAACGCTTGCGCCGCTATCCGGGGCGCAGCAACAGCGCTGCCAAGGCTCGGGCAACTAGCGAATAATCCGCAGCGCTAGCTGTCTATTATTTACAGTGGGGGCGACCCGCGCCGGTTAGAGTCCGCGGGTTGCAGCCGCCCTACGTTCACCCACCGAGGACACGTCCATGGTCTTGCGCTCACAGATTCTGCTCAACCAAAACGCCCTGCCCAGCGCTGAGCAAGCGCTGCCGGGGCGCGACACGCCGATGCCGATTAGCGCCGCCCACTTCGTTAACGGCCAGTCGATCCAGCCGCCGTTTGCCGCTGGGCTGGAGCAAGCGGTGTTTGCCATGGGCTGCTTTTGGGGCGCCGAACGGCGCTTCTGGCAGCAACCCGGCGTGGTAGTGACTGCCGTTGGATACGCCGGCGGCCATACGCCCAACCCAACCTATGACGAAACCTGCTCGGGCTTGACCGGCCATACCGAAGTGGTACTGGTGCTGTTTGATCCACAACTCACCAGCTATGCAGCCCTGTTAAAAGTGTTCTGGGAGGCGCATAACCCCACTCAGGGCATGCGTCAGGGTAACGACCAAGGCAGCCAATATCGCTCGGCGATTTACTGCCACGGCGCGGCGCAATTGGCTCAGGCCCAAGCCAGCCAACAGCGTTATCAGCAGCAACTTGAGCAAGCCGGGTTTGGCCCCATTACCACTGAAATCCGCCTCGCCCCGACCTTTTACTATGCCGAGAGTTATCACCAGCAATACCTAGCCAAGAACCCCGGTGGTTACTGCGGCCTGAGCGGCACTGGGCTGTGTTTGGCACCTTAAACAAAGCACCACGACTCACGCACAAACCAGCCACCTCAATGCACGAGACCCGCATGCAAAAATCCGTACAGGCGGCACTCTACTCAGCCCTGATCTTTCCCGGTGCCGGCTTGTACTGGTTAAAGCGTTATTGGCAGGCCGCGCTGTTTATTCTGCCGGCGCTGGCCATCACTGGGTATGTGCTGCGCGAAACTTTGACCTGCGCCTACCAGCTGCGCGACAAAATCAGCGCTGGGTCTATGCCGATGGATATCACCAGCATTGCCCTTGAAGCGGTGCACACCAGCGAGCAACTGACCGCACGCTTGGATGGCGCCATCTGGACGCTAATGGCCTGCTGGGTGCTGAGCATCGGCGCGTCCTATCTGGCCGGGCGCACCTTGGAGCAAGCCAAGCGCTAGCCGGCAATACCTCTTCTGCGCCGGGGCAAACTCGCTGATCCGCGTCTAAACTCAGTGCATAACGCCGGCAAACAATCCGTACGGTAGATTTCTTGGGGACGGCATGGCCGACGAAGCGCTCTATATCAATGCCGACCAGCTGTGCGTCGGCCTGTACGTGCACCTCGACCGAGGCTGGATGGAGCATTCGTTTACCTTTAGCAGCTTCAAAATCAAAGACCAAAAACAGCTCAACACCCTCTTGGCCTTAGGCTTCCCACGCTTGCGCTACGACCCCAAACGCAGCGATTGCAAGCCCCTGCCCACCGCCATCAGCAGTAACCCGGCCGCCGCCAGCGCTGTAGCGCCAACGCCAACGCCACCCAGCGCCGAAGAGCTGGAGGCCATGCAAGCCAAACAGGCGCGCATGGAGGAGCTTAAAGCCCTGCGCAAAGGCTTGGCCGAGGTCAGTAAAAAGTTTCAACAGGCCAGCAACACGGTAAAAAACATCGGCCGCAACCTGCGCAGCCAGCCGCAAGAAACCCTGCGCCAAGCCGAGGAGCTGGTCGATCAGATGGTCGAGGCGATGCTCGGCGAAAACACCGTGCTAATGCACGCGCTGAACGGCAAGGCCGGTGAAGACGCTTATTTTCACTCACTGAACGTCACCGTACTGTCGATTATGCTGGCGCGGATTCTGCAATTTAGCCGCGAAGACACCAAGCAACTGGGCCTCGGCGCGCTGCTGCATGACATCGGCAAACTGGATATCCCGGCGAAAATCCTGCTGAAAACCGAGCCACTGAACAAGGCCGAACTGGGCTTGCTGCACATGCATTGCGAGTACGGCATCAAGCTTGCCAGCCGCATGGAGTTGAGCGAGGAGGCCCAGCGAATTATCCGCGAGCACCACGAATTCAGTGACGGCACGGGTTATCCACGCCAGCTTAAAGGCGCGCAGATCAGCCCGCTCACCCGCGTGGTGTGCATCGCCAACCAATACGACAACCTGTGTAACCCGACCAACCTGGCCGACGCCCTGACCCCGCACGAAGCCTTGTCGCGGATGTTTACCCAGCAGCGGGCGCGCTTTGACCCTGAGGCATTAAAAGCCTTTATTCGCTGT